>NZ_NYWI01000001.1:0-23967 GCF_002684955.1 Tistrella sp.
GATGGCTTTGGCATTCCTCCGCCTCGCCATGATCCGGATCATGATGCGGAGAATCGCAAGGAGCCGGAAATCATAGATAACTTCTCGGACGGACTCTAAACGCGTCGCCCGCGCCAATCCGCAAGAGGAGTGGATCACACAGGATGTGCCCGAACTGCGCATTCTTGATGATGAACTGTGGGCGGAAGTCAAAGCCCGACAGGGAGCGATCCGAAAGAGGTATGTCAGTGACGAAAGCAATGGCCTGACAGCCACGCGGCGCAAGCGTTATCTATTCTCTGGCTTGATCAAATGCGCGGAATGTGGTGGCGGCTATTCGCTCGTTTATCGCGACTCGTTCGGCTGTTCGACAGTGAAGAACAAAGGCACATGCGGCAACCGCACGCGCATAGGGCGCGAGGAGCTTGAGAGCCGTGTTCTGAGCGCGCTTCGGGAAAATTTGATGACGCCGGATCTCTTCAAGGAGTTCTGCGAAGAGTACACACGGGAGATCAACCGACTGCGGATGGAAGCATCAAGCGACATCATCGCGAAACGTGCCGAAATGACGAAGGTCGAGAGCCAGATAGAGAAGATGGTGCAGGCCGTAATGGATGGTTTCTACTCGCCGTCGATGAAAGAAAAGATGCCGATTCTTGAGGCGCGCAAAGCCGAACTGATCCGCGATCTTGAACACGCCGAAGAACCGCCGGCGCTGCTCCATCCGAATATGGCGCTGGAATACCGCAGTCGGGTTACCGGTCTCTTTGAAGCGCTTCAGGATGAACAGACCCGGCTTGAAGCGAGTGACGATATCCGGGCCCTCGTTGGTCGGATCGTCGTCTCGCCGGGGAAAGGTGACGAAGCCGACCTGTGGCTGGAGGGCGACTTGGCCGGGATACTGACGCTGGCCGCCGGACGCAGAACACCTGCCCATCCGGAAGATGAACGGGTGCTGCTATCGTTGGGGGCAGGGACACGCAGCAACCTTAGCCAGCAAAACGAAAAAAGCCGCCCACAAGGGGCGGCTGGTTCCGCAGCACCGGAGGTGCTGACATCGTTGGTTGCGGGGGCCCGCAACGTCTTTTGTTATAACTTGGGGCCAGTTTCGGGTTTTGCGCCCGGAAACGATGTCGAGGATGTTCATCACCTCGCCGCGTAAGGTGGCATTGACCTCTCCGCGCTTGTCGCCGGGCTCAAGCACCACTTCGTCCACCAGCGCGCGGAACGCCTCGGCAGCCTGATCGTGCAGTTCGGGATCGGCCAGAGCCTCGCTCAACTGCGTCACCTTGGCCTTGTAGATTTCGGCGATGTTGGGGTGAATGTCCGGAATGTCCTCGGGCGCCTGTTCCATGCGCGCCAGGACGTCCGCCTTCTGGCGTTCCAGTTCCTCCATCCGATCCTTCATGGCCGGCTGATACATGCCGTCCTCGATCGCCGCCATCATGCCGGCGATGCCGCGTTCGATCTTCTCCAGCGCCTTGCGGTCAAACTCTACCTGTGCTCGGCGTTCACGGTTCTGACTGTTGAGCGCTTCGGCATAGGCACGCACGGCCTTGGCGACCCGGTCGGCCGAAACCAGCCGTTCGGTAAGGCCGGAGAGAATACGCTGCTCGATGTCATCGCGACGGATGGTATGGCCGTTGTCGCAGGTCCCCCGGCGATAGCGATTGAGGCAGCCATACCGGTCACGGGTGATGATGCCGTAATTGCCGCCGCAGCAGCCGCATTTGAGTAGGCCCGAGAACAGAAAGGCCGGACGGCGCAGCTCGTTGACGTGTTTGGCACGATAGGCGCGCACGCCTTTGGTGACATTCTCGAACTGCTTCGAGATCTCCTCCTGCCGCCGCCGCGCCGCCTGCCAAAGGTCTTCATCCAAGATGCGCAGGTCCGGCACCTCGGTCCTGATCCATTCGGACTCCGGATTGACCCGCGAGACGCGCTTTCCCGTCGCCGGGTTCTTGATGTAGCGGAGCCGATTCCAGACCAGCACTCCGGCATAGAGCTCGTTGTTGACGATGCCGGTGCCCCGGCAGACATGGCCGCGAATGGTGGTGTCTCCCCAAGCCTTGCCATTGGGACCGGGAATACCGTCGCGGTTGAGATCGGCGGCGATAGCCTTAGGGCTCTTGCCGGCGGCGAATTCGCGAAAGATGCGGCGGACGATCTCGGCCTCGGCCTCGTTGATCTTGCGCTCGCCGCGCACCTGCTCGCCATCACCGTTGAGACGTTTCACGACGTCGTAGCCGTAGCAGAGCCCGCCTCCCGCCTTTCCCTTCTCGACGCGGCCGCGCAGACCGCGATGGGTCTTGGCGGCAAGGTCTTTCAGGAACAGCGCGTTCATGGTGCCCTTGAGACCGACATGCAGCTCGGAGATCTCGCCCTCGGCGAGGGTTACGAGCGTCACGCCGGCGAATTTGAAATGCTTGTAGAGGATGGCGACATCGGCCTGGTCGCGGCTGATGCGGTCCAGCGCTTCCGCCAGCACGACCTCGAACTTGCCCGCCTGCGCGTCCTGCAAGAGCGCCTGGATGCCCGGCCGCAGGGTCACGCTCGCACCCGAAATGGCGGCGTCCTTGAAAGCGCCCACCACCTTCCACTTCTCCCGCGCCGCCTGGTCCCGGCAAATGCGGAACTGGTCCTCGATGGAGGAAAGGCTCTGATTGTCCGAGGAATAGCGGGCATATAGCGCAACGCGGGTCATGAGACTTTCCTTTCTCTCAAGGGCGGATTTCACCCGTCCGGTTCCCGCCCCTCTTCCTTTGGCCGGTTGTCGTTGGCCGCCCGCTTCCGCCGCTCCTGCTCCCAGGCCCCGATGTGTTCGCGGGCGATATGGCGGCCGATGGCCCGCGCGATGGTATCCAGGTGCCGCTCCGCTTCTTGCGCCGCCCCATGCTCGGGGCCGTTATCGTTCGCCGGGGGCGGGATGACCGCGGCCGCCAGGTCCTCCTTCTCCTTCATGAGCCGAGCCTTTCCAGTATTGGTGCATACCGGATAAGGATCGCGCAAAAGCGGCCGAGTTCTTATGGCCGTTATATACCCTGTACTTCTCCCACACCCCCTTTAGGCAAACAGCGCCTTTAACATTTCTCCTTGCTCGGCGTGTTTGGCCGGATTATCCGCCTTGAGCCTGCGCAGGTTGAGAAGCTTCCATTGAACGGCGGGAAGCCGTTCGGCTTGGGGCAGGTCGATGAGGGCGAAATCCGGTTCGGCGTCGTGAAGCGACAGCAGGAACGCCTCTGTCTTGCCAGTCAAGCGGCTTCGGATATCCGCGATCAGGCGTGTCCGTGCCGTTTCGAGATCGGACAGCGCGATCTCTTCCCGCGTCATCCCAACGAATTCCTCCGTGTGCAGTTCTTCTATCGGGATAGCCGGCGGCGCCAGCAGTTCGTGCGGCGGACGGCCGGACGCGCAGACATAGACCAGAAAGACCCGGAACAATTCGTCCGTCAGCCCCTCATTCTCATAGAGCAGGTGGACATCGTAGAGATCGCGCGGGTGCTGGCGGTCGAGGGCGGCATGCAGCTTGCCGGCAAAGAGATCCTCGAAGGCGAGCACCGGCATCTCGGCGAACCCAAAGGCCTCCTCCACCGCGTCCGAAACCCTCATCGGCACCGGCGACAGCACCGTTCCGCGCATGACAGGCGAGGTCTCGATCTTCACACTCGCCGCACCGCGCGAGGCCATGATGCGGGTTTCCAGGTTTCCGCCGCCGGCGATGCGCTGGAGCCGCACATCCCTGTTGCTGCGGCCGAATGAGTCCATGATCCGGTCGAGCGTGGCATCGATTTGCTGGAGAGAAACGGCGCGATCCTCGATCGGCACGTAGGTCAGATCGATATCGACCGACAGGCGCGGCATGTCCCGGTAGAAGAGATTGATGGCCGAGCCGCCTTTGAGCGCAAAGACCTCCTCGGCCGCAATGGCCGGCAGGAGGCGCATCAGCAAGCGGACCTGCTCGACATAGCGTTCACGCATGGCTCGCATCCTCATCCATGTCAGCAGGCAGAAGCGCCTCGGGCACATAGATCCGGTAGACCGGGTGCAGTTTTCCGCCCTTCACCAGCGCGCGCGGGCCGGAACCAAAATCGATGACGCTCTTGTCCAGATGCTTCACCCAGGCATGGGCATGCCGGTCGGCGAACACGAAAAACAGGAGCTTGACCTTGATGCTTCGGCAAGCGCGCAGCAGGGTCATGAGGCGCTTGGGGCGCAGGTTCGTCAGACCCTGAAAGATCATGTCCAGATTGTCGAAGGTCGCGTGGGCTGGCAGTTCGTCGAGCGCTTCGAGGATGGCGCGCTCGGGAGACGAAACCTTGAGCGGCCAGCGCCAGGGGCTCACGGTCGGGCCGTGTCCCGCCCCCGCCCCATGCGCGCTCTCGAATTGGTGCTCGGCATTCTCGACGCCGGTAAGGTCGTCACCGAACAGGGCACGCGAGCGAACGACGAACTGTGTCTTGCCTGGAAGGCGGGCCAGCCAGGAAGGAACTTCGCCATAGAGATAGACACGCTCCCCGCCGCCAAGCGGCATATAGTGGGCGAGGCCATGGAAGCCGAGCGCGCTCAAACCACCCAGATGGACGTCATGTTCCATGATCCATTGGATCGACAGCAGCGGGAGCTGCCAGTCGGTCTCCGGTCGGACAACCGGGTGCCCTGCCTGATCGGTATGGGGCAGCGGGCGACGGTAGACCCCGCGCACCACCCGCTCCAGCCAACCCCGCTCGGCATAGTCGTGGATGGACTTGGGATCGATGCCAAAGCGCTTCAGCCATGCCGCATCGACGAGGAACCCGGGGGGAACCCGCTCCAGAAAGGGTTTCAGCCTTGGCGTTCTTTGATGGCTCATAACCATCAAATTCGCATATTTTGAAAATATTTGCAACTCTCATTTCCTGTATATCTCTTTTTGATGGTCTATAACCATCAAGAAATGGAAACTTCAAAATGTCATATGCCATTGCCGAGCGGGACGGGCGCACCGGCGGGAACGACCACGGACGCACCCCTTTCGAGAGCCCGGCACCACCAGGCACGATGATACGAATCCTCGGCACATGCGCTTATGGTCCGAGGATTCGTAACAATCTCCCCTGCAGGGAGGCTCGCCCTGCCTTCGGAGACATCCACACGACCGCGAAGAGCGCGACTTCCGAATTCATGGGCAAAAGCCATCGTCGTCCGAAGTCTTTTGCGAACGATTTCGGGATCGAGCAAATCAGGGCGGCTCATCCCTCCCGCCGCCTGTTCCAGACGAGCAGCGCCCTGTTCCCCTCCTCGGAGGGGAACAGGGCGGCGGTGAAGGGCTCGGGAAGGCTCGGGTCGTCGAGACGGACGCGGAGATAGTATTTCGGGTGATCGCCCGTTGTCCGGGCATCCCAGGCGTCACCGATGCGGGCGTTGCCAACGAGGACGCGGAATGCCGGGGCGTTGTCATGGGTCCGGTCGTCATTGGGGACGAGCCGGACCTTGGCGTCGATGGTGAGGGTGCGGATGGAGCCGGTCCAGCCGCCGTCATTGGACAAAGTGAAGGCGCCGATTTGCATGGGTCACTCCTGGAATTGCGATGTGGATGAAACAGCGGGCGACGCCGCTGCGGTATCGCCCGCGCGGAGTGAGCGGGTGCGGCGGGCTGGTTTGTCGGTGTCCGTATCCGGCAACCCCTCCTTGCGCGCCTTGGCAAAGGCGCGGTCGCTGTCGAGGAAGGCCTCCAGCATGAAGGGAATGAGCTCGGTGACGGATTCGGCCTCGCCGTAGGTGGCGCGATAGAGGGTCGCATAATCCCGGAGCGCCTGGTTGAGGTCAGCGCCCACCGTGATGGTGATCTTCGCCGGCGTGCGGTCGGGCAGTTTTCCGAGTTTCAGATTGGCCATGATCGATCCTTTCAGCCCTGGTAGCGGCGCAATACGAGATCCCTGTGGACGATGACCCTGAGCGGCCAGCCGGGACGGACGGTGATGGTCGGCTGGATGTTCAGGTTCTTCTCGGTGATGCGCTGGCCGGCCCGGTTGACGTTCTGTTGGGTGGACTCGCGGATGGCCCGGACCAGATCGCTCTCGTCGCTACCCAGGCTCAGTTCCGTGCCCACGCCGAGCAGGGTGGCGAGCGCGATGCCCTTGATGAGCGGCCAGGTGTGGTAGTCGACCTCGTCCTCGAGCCCGGCATAGCCGGCCGTGTCGGTGGCTGGCACATTGTCGATCTCGATGGAGGAGCCGTCGGGCAGGATGATGCGCTGCCAGACAAGCAGCGCGCGGGACTGGCCGAAGGCAATCACGCTGTCATAGGTGCCGATAAGGCGAGAGCCCTGCGGGATGAGCAACGTGCTGCCGGTCACCGTGTCGTAGACGTTCTCGGTGACCTGGGCGACGACGAGGCCCGGCAGGTCGGAATTGATCCCGGTGATCAGGCTCGCGGCGATCACACTGCCGGCAATCACCTGATAGGGCGAGACCGGCGTCTGCAGGGCGTGTGGGTTATAAATACCGCCGGCGTCGCGCTGACTCAGGAAGTCGAGCTTGCGCTGCTGGTTGTTCTGGTCGCGCTCGGGGTCGAGCGCCAGCCGGTTGGCATCGGGCGAAACGGTTTCCGTTGCTGCCATTTGCTGGGACTGGCCCGTCACTGCCGGCGTGTCCTGCCGCGGCCGGTTCTCGATACGGAAGAATACGCCGGCCTCCTTCGCTTGGATGGCCTGCTGGGCGAGGCGCTGCTCCTCCGCGGACAACTCCGTCGCTCCCGGTGCGATGCCGAGCTGGCGTTGGCGTTCGAGGATCGGCCGCCCGAGATCGCCCGGCAGCGGCGGCCCGAGCTCCGGCGTTGCCGGCTTGACCTGGCTGTAATCGCCGGGCAGCGCGGCAAGGCCATCCGGGGTCGGTTTGCGCTCGGTGTTGTAGAGCTCCTCGGCCTGTTCCTGAATGCGCAGGGCCGGGCCTTGCAGCGCCATCATGGTCACGCCGAGGATGGCACCGGAGCCGAGCGCGGCCGCGCCGATGACAAGGCCGCGCCTGAAACGCACGGCACGGCGGGGCGCGGCCCGCAGGTCCAGCTTACCGGGATCGCGCTTGGACGAGCCGGCGGGTTGCGGCGTGGGTGCGGTATCCGTCATAGCCCCTCCCCCTACCGGCCCGTGCGCGGGAACAGCGCGGTGCGCCGTGGCGTTCCGTCGGTCCGGGAAATCCGCACCACCTGCTGCGGCTTGGTGCCGAGGCGCAGCTCGGCAGCGGCGAACAGGCGATCGACGATGTAGTAGTTGCCGCGCATGCGGTAGTTGACGAGCTGGTTGGCGCCGTCGGCGCCCACCACGAAGAGCGGTGGCGCCTCGCCCTGATCGATACGGCGGGGGAACTCGATATAGACCTTGTGGCCGTCGTCGAAGGCGCGCAGCGGCTTCCAGGGTGGGTTATCGCCGGTGATGGCATAGCGGAAGCGGATGTTGTCCAACGCCACATTCGAGGCGACCGGCAGCGCCGCTTGTGCCGCCGCGTTCTGTCGGCGCAGGGCGAGAAGCTGATCGGAAGGATAGGTCCAGGAAACCGCCGCCATGGCGGTCTTCTCGGTGCTTTCGAGCTGGAGGTGATAGGCGCGGCGGTCGGTGGTGATGACGAGATTGGTCTTGAGCCCCGGCGCGAAGGGCTTGACCAGCACATGGGTGCGCTCGCTGTCGCCCGTGCCGCTCACCGTATCGCCGATGACCCAGCGCACGGTGTCGCCGGCGGACACCGAGGTCAGCTTCTCGCCGGGCTGCAAGGCGATGTCGCTCACCCGCTCCGGGGCGGCATAGAGGCGATAGAGCGCCCCTTCCGTATAGGGGTAGACCTGGATGGCGTTGACATAGCCGTATTTCGTCGGCTCCTGCGTCGCCGCTTTATTGGCGTCCTCGACCCGTTGGGTCGGCGGACGTTTGTCCTCGGTCACCTCGCCGGATTCTGGCTGAAGCTGGCCGGGCAGCGGCAGCACCTTCGGCACCTCGACGATCTCCACCGGCTTGGCCGGTTCCTGGTCGATGACGGCCGGCTTGAAGTCGTCGGGGTCGTAGCTGATCGCCGGCGGCAAAGGCTTTGTGGCGCAGGCGGACAAGGCCAGCGCCGAAACGGATATGACGAACAGACTTCTCATTCTACGGACTCCTTGGACAATGAAGGCGCGGCGGCGTCGAGCTCGCGCGACCAGTCGATGGCGTTGACGAAGACGCCTAGGGGGTTCTTGCGAAGCTGCTCGGCGGTGCGCGGGGTCTGGATCACGACCGTCAGGATCGCGGTCCAGCGTTCGGTTCGGGCGAGGCTGCCGCGCTCGAAGACCTGCTCGGTCCACTTGACCTGGAAAGAGGCGTCGGAGGCCCGCACAACGCTCGTGACCTGCACCGAGACGCTGCGGGTGCCGATCGCGCTGAAGGGATCATTCTTCTTGGCGTGCTCGTTCAGGAACAGCGCGGCGCGGTCGGTGGCGAAATCGTAGGCGGACAGCCAGTTCTGGCGCACCAGCACCGGATCGGTGGACACCGAACGGACGTTCGTGATGAAGCGGGCGAGGTGCCAGGCGATCTGGGCGTCGGCCGGCTGGTAGTTCTGGATTGCCGGCGCGACGGCGCGCGCCTCGCCGAACTTGTCGACCTCGACCACATAGGGCGCGACGCGGCTTTGCAGCGACTGCCAGAGCAAGCCGCCGGAAAGACCGACGGAAAGCGCCAGGCAGCCGAAGGCCATGACCCGCCAGTTTCTTGCCTGGATACGGGACGCGCCGATGCGCTCGTCCCAGAGCTGGGCGGCCCTCTGATAGGGAGTGACGGGCTCCGGCGTCGTGCCGTATCGTTGAATCGGTCGTCGGAAGAACATGGGTCAGTCGTCCTTGTCATTGAGGGAGGGATTGGCGCCGTTGCCGGGCCGGTCACCGTCCTTGATGGCTTGGGTGGCGGTCTGCCGATGCGCACGCGCCGCCTGTTCGGAGCGCAGGCGGTTCGCCCAATCCGGCGGGGAACTGGAGGGGATGCCCGCCGATGCGGCGCTTGCCTCCGACATGGAGGCGGTCGGCGTGCCGCCGGTGGCCGTCCAGGCGCCACGGCGTCCGGCATCGGCGCTTTCTTTCAGAGAGGAAGAGGCGCGACCCGCGACTTGGCGCGCGGCGTTTGTGGCGGCTCCGCCGGCAGCGCGCGCCATGCCACCAACACCGGCCGCGGCGCCTGCCATGCCCGACGTCCCGGAGGTCGCCTGTCCCAGTTGGTAGGCGGAAGAAGCGGCAGACCCCATCGCCGTGCCCGCGCGGATGGCGGCTAGACCGCCGCCAGCGGCCATGCGCGCCCCGGCAAGCGCCGCGCCACCGGCGAGCATGGTCGCGCCCACCGCAGCACCAGTTGCGCCGAGGGCGGCGCCGGCGCCGAGCTGCGGTGCTCCGGATACAAGACCCGAAGCGATGCCGGGGCCGAAGATGCCGAGACCGAGCAGCGCCAGAGCGCCCAGCACCCGCGACATGGCGGCGGCAAGGTCCGGTTCCTGACCCTGAAGGCCGTTGGTGAAGGAAGCGAACAGCGTCGAGCCGATGCCGACGATGACGGCGAGCATCATCACCTTGATGCCGGAGGAAATCACGTTGCCGAGAACCCGTTCGGCGAGGAACGACGTCTTGTTCCAGAGCGCGAAGGGCACCAGGACGAAACCGGCGAGCGTCGTCAGTTTGAACTCGAGCACGGTGATGAAGAGCTGGATCGCCAGAATGAAGAAGGCGATGAGGACCAGGAACCAGGCCAGCAGCAGGACGAAGACGGTGAGTGCGTTGCCGAAGATTTCCGGAAAGCCGACGAGATTGCCGACCTGATCGATGAGCGGATACGCCGCCTCATAACCGGTGGCGGCGATCTTGCCAGGTTTGAGCAGATCGTCGGCGGCGAGCGTGCCGGGCGCGGCCTGGATGCCGAGACCGGAGAAGGACCTGTAGATGATCTCGGCAAGGTTCTGGAAGTTGTTGAGGATCAGCGCGAAGACGCCGACATAGAGCACCTTCCGGATCAGGCGCCCGATGATGTTGTCCTCGCCGCCCAGAGCCCAGAACAGGCCTGCCAGCGTGATGTCGATGCCGATCAGGATGGTGGTGAGGAAGGCGACGTCACCCGACAAGAGTCCGAAGCCGCTGTCGATGTAGCGGCTGAAGGTCTCCATGAACCGGTCGATGATGCCGAGATCATTCATCGCGCGTCGCCTCCCTGCCGGTCAGTTCCCAGAATAGGCGGAGCCGGAACCGAGGAACCTGCGCGTTGTCTCGCGCGCCGCTTCCTCCGCCTGCGCCTTGCGCGCGGCGTCTTCTGCCTCGGCGCGGTAATGGGCGGCCATCAGCGTCTGGATCTGCATCTGCTGCTTGGCCGAAAGCGCAATGAGCTGATTCGCGGCCTGCTGCGCCTGCAGCGCCCCGACGGCGCCATGGCTCCGATTGACGAGATCGGTGAGTAGCCCTTCGTCGACGCGCACGTTCTCGACGATCTGCGATTGCACCCGCATGGTTTGGCGGAAAGCGTTCATGGCACTCTGCCAGCGCTCGCGCGCGGCAGTGGCGATATCGCTGGTGCTGACCGTGGCATCGTACGAGCTTGGATATTGCTGCCGCCACTGGCCTTCGAGCTGCGTCAGGTCGAAGCTGAGGCCGTCGACCTGCATCATCAGCCCGTCGATACGGTTCAGCGCCCCCTGGAGTTGTCCGAGCGAGGAGAAATCCAGCCGCTGAAGGTTCTTTGCCATGTTCTGCAACATGACCGCCTGGTTCTGGAGCTGCTGGATCTGGTTGTTGATCTGCTCCAGCGCACGCGCCGCCTGCAGGACATTCTGACCGTAGTTGGTGGCATCGAAGACCGGCCAGGCGGCATGGCCCACCTGTGGCGTAGCGATGGCAAGAGATGCGGCGAGGAGCGCCGCGAGAGACGTGCGTTTCATGGTGTTGGCTCCTGTATTTGGGGAGAGAACGGGCCGAGGATGTCGGCGGCCCAATCGAGGCCGCGGGCTCTCAGAAACTCGACGGCGAAGGCCTCCCTGCCGTGCTCGGCCAGGATTGTGTCGATGAGGGTCTGGGAGGACGGATCGGAGGCGCCGCAGAGCGCCAGTGCCACGGGGCCGAGGCCCAGCTCGAACAGCCGGTTGCCGCGGCGCGATTGCAGGTAGTAGTGCCGTTTTGGCGTTGCCTGCGCGATCAGTTCGATCTGCCGATCGTTGAGGCCGAAGCGCTCATAGGCCGTGCGCGCCTGGGGCTCGATGGCCCGGTCGTTGGGAAGAAAAATGCGCTGCGGGCAGCTCTCGATGATGGCGGGCGCGATGGAGCTGTCGGCCACGTCCGCCAGCGACTGCGTCGCGAAGATCACCGACACGTTCTTCTTGCGCAGGACCTTCAGCCATTCGCGGATGCGGGCGGCGAAGAGCGGATTGTCGAGATAGACCCAGGCCTCGTCGAGAATGAGCAGCGTCGGCCGCCCGTCGAACCTCTCCTCCAGACGGTGGAAGAGGTAGGTCAGCACCGGCAGGACGACGCCAGCCTCATGCATCAGTTCCTCGGTCTCGAAGCATTGAACCTCGGACAGCGCCAACCGGTCCTCGGCGGCGTCGAGCAGCCGGCCGAAGGGGCCATCGAGCGTATAGGGCTGGAGCGCGGCCTTGAGGGCGTTCGCCTGGACGAGGACGGACAGGCCGGTGAGCGTGCGCTCCTCGGCCGGCGCGGTGGCGAGGTTGCACAGCGCCGACCAGACGGACTCCTTCACTTCCGGGGTAACGGTGACATGCTCATGAGCGAGCAGCGCGCCGATCCATTCAGCCGCCCAGCTTCGCGTCGCCGGGTCGTCGATGTCGCGGAGCGGCTGGAAGGCGAGCGCGTTCGTGATGTCATCAGGGGCCGCACCCAGCGCATGATGCTCCCCACCCATGGCCAGCACGGCTGCGCGCGCCGAATTGCCCTTGTCGAAGATGGTGACCTGAGAGCCGGCATAGCGCCGGAATTGCAGTGCGATCAGCGACAAGAGCACCGACTTGCCTGCGCCGGTCGGGCCGACGATCAGCATGTGGCCGACATCGCCCACATGGGTGGAGAGGCGGAACGGTGTGGAGCCGCTGGTTTCCGCATGGAGTAGCGGCGGACATTCTGTCTGAGTGACTTTGGCGAGATGGGCGTTGCGCGCCGGTCCGGCCCACACCGCCGAGAGCGGCATGAGATGGGCGAGGTTCAGGGTGTGGACGAGCGGCTGCCGGACATTGGCGTAGACATGGCCCGGCAGTGAACCGAGCCAGGCTTCGACGGCATTCACCGTTTCCCGAATGCAGGTGAAGCCGAGGCCGTTGACGATGCGCTCGACGGCGCGGACCTTTTCCTCCGCGGTATCCCGGTCCTCGTCCCAGACGGTGATGGTCGTCGTCAGATAACCGAAACCGACATGATCACTGCCGAGCGCCTGCAAAGCGGCGTCTGCATCGAGCGCCTTGTTGTCGGCGTCGCTATCGACCAGTACAGCAGGCTCGTTGGTCAGCACCTCGCGCAGGATCGCTGTGATCGACTTGCGCTTGGCGAACCACTGCCGGCGCAGGCGGGTGAGCACCTTCGTCGCCGCCATCTTATCGAGCGGGATGAAGCGCGTGCCCCAGCGATAGGCAAAGTCCTGATGGTTCAGTGCGTCGAGGATGCCGGGGCGGGTCGCGTTCGGAAAGCCGAGGATCGTCAGCGTCCGCAAGTGCCGGTCGCCGAGCATCGGCTCCAGGCCGCCGGTCAAGGGCGTATCGACCAGCACGCCATCAAGATACATCGGCGTTTCGGGCACGGCGACGGGATGGCGCTTCGTCGAAATCGCCCCGTGCAGAAAGGTCAGCGTCTCGGCATCGTCGAGCGCGCGGATCTCCGGCAGGAAGCCGCTGAGCAAATCCAGCACCCGCTCGGTCTCGTCCCGGAACCGGGCCAGTTCCTGCCGCCAGTTGCGGCCGCCGCCGTCCCCTTCCCCCTTCCGGTCGGAATCCAGCAGCGCATTCTCGGTGCGCGCCTGCGCGTCGGGCGGCGGCATGTAGAGAAGTGTGAGGTGATAGCGGCTTTCGAAATGCCGGCCCTGCCCGTTCGCCGGGTCATCGCTCCACCGGGGCGATGACTGATCTGACTCACCTTCAAAGGCCGCGCGGCGTTCCTCATCGACGAGCCATGAGGCCGCATCCGGGAAGTTGGACCGCGGATAATCCTGCGCCTCAAGCCGCTCCGCCTCGAAGAACAGCGCCCAGCCGGAGCCAAGGCGCTTCAGCGCATTGTTGGCCCGTGCGCCGAGCCCGACCAGTTCGGCCTCCGTCGCGCTTTCGAGATCGGGGCCGCGAAAGCGGAAGCTGCGCTGGAAACTGCCGTCCTTGTTGAGGACGATGCCGGGCGCGAGGAGCGCCGCCCAGGGCAGAAGATCGGCGAGCCGGTCGGCTCGCCCACGGTATTCGGCCAAGCTCAGCATCGCCACCACCCCCGTTGACGCAGATGGCGGGCGAGCACGGGCAGGAAGTCCGGATCGTGCCTGGCCGCAAAAACGCTGAGCGTATGCCCGGCGACGAACAGGCCGAGCCCGGCGATCCACTGCTGGAGACCGAGGCCGATGGCGGCCGCCAGCGTGCCGTTGAGGATGGCGACGGCGCGCGGCGCGCCGCCGAGCAGGATCGGCTCGGTCAGCGCGCGATGGACGGGGATTTCGAAGCCCTCGATGTGGCGGCCTGCCGGCCATTCGCTGTGGCTCATGGCGTTCCTCCTTCGAAACGCCCCGCCGGGGCGTTTCGTGCTCCTTCGTCGCACCAGTCGTCACCCATCAGACGAGCGCTCCGCCGCCGAAGGAGAAGAAGGAGAGGAAGAAGCTCGACGCCGCGAAGGCGATGGACAGGCCGAAGACGATCTGGATAAGCCGACGGAAGCCGCCAGAGGTCTCGCCGAAGGCGAGTGTCAGGCCGGTTACGATGATGATGATCACCGCGACGATCTTGGCCACCGGCCCCTGAACCGATTCCAGGATACGCTGGAGCGGTTCTTCCCACGGCATGCCGGAGCCCGCCGCATAGGCCGGCGCAACCATGAAAAACGTGAGGGCGGTAGCCGACAGAAATCGGAGCTTTTTGCGCATGAGATGTCCTTTCACGAGAGCGATTGCAGTTGGGGCATGGAAAGCGTGGTCACCGCGTAATCGCCGTTGGCGTCGAGGCCGGTGACTTCGGCGATGGTCTCGATGTGTCGGGATGAGCCGCGCCCGGCGATGAACACCACGAGATCGATCGCCTCGGCGATCAGGCGGCGCGGGATGACGGTGACGCTCTCCTGCACCAATTGCTCGATGCGGTAGAGAGCGGCATGGGCGGAATTGGCATGCACGGTGGCGATGCCACCCGGATGGCCGGTGTTCCAGGCCTTGAGCATGTCGAGCGCCTCGGCGCCCCGCACCTCGCCGACGATGATCCGGTCGGGGCGCAGGCGCAGGGTCGAGCGAACGAGATCGGCCAGAGATACGACACCCCGCCGCGTGCGCAGCGCCACGCAATCGGCCGCCGCGCATTGCAGCTCGCGCGTATCCTCGATGAGGATGACCCGTTCGTCGCGATTGGCGATCTCGGCCAGCAGTGCATTGGCGAGTGTGGTCTTGCCCGAGGAGGTGCCGCCGGCGACCAGGATGTTTATCCGCTCCCGCACCGCCTGCCTGAGGGCTTCGGCCTGGATCGGGACCATGATCTGGGCACGGACGTAGTCGGCTAGGGTGAAGATCTTCGCGGCGGGCTTGCGGATGGCGAAGCACGGCGCCAATGCGACCGGGGGCAGCACGCCCTCGAAGCGCTCTCCCGATGGCAGCTCGGCGCTGACAATTGGATTGTCCGCATGCACCTCGGCGCGGACATGGGAAGCGACCAGGCGGATGATCCGCTCGGTTTCGGAGGGGTGAACACGCAGGCCGGCATCGCTGCGTCCCTCGCCGAGACGGTCGATCCAGAGCCTGCCGTCGGGGTTGACCATCACCTCGATCACGGCGGTATCGGAGAGGGCCTCGGCAATTGCCGGGCCCATCGCCGTCTTCAGCATGGCGCGGCGGCGTTCTTCGGCAGTTGTGCTCATGGGTTTTCCTCCCCGTCCCTGGGGCCGAGCGAGCGCTTGCCGCCGGCGATCTGACGGCCCACCTGCTCGACGAATTTCTGGTAACGCTCCTGCGCGACCGCCTGCGTCGCCTTGTCCGGGATCGGCGTGTGCGCGTTGAAGGTGAGATAGAGCCGCACGAAAAAGGCGAGGCTCTCGGTCAGGACATCGATGTCGCGCCGGATGAGGTTGTTCTCGCGCGTCAGCCGATCGAGGCGGATCCTCAACGCCTCATCGAGCGCATGGGCACCGCGGTGACGGATGTAATGGCGGATCGCGTCAGTGATGATGGCTGACTTGGAGGCACCGGGCTTGGCCGCCAGCGCTTCGAGCTCGGCGCTCGTTTCCTCGTCAATGTAGATGTTGTGGCGTGGCTTCATGCAGTGTTGCCCTGACAGTCTTGAAGAAGTCAGGACAAGGATCGCCGGATGGGCCGGAATCTCTTACGGCCTTTATGTACGACGGAATGCGATCACATGCGGATGCTTGCGCGGGATCAGAATCCTTCGAGGATATCTTTCTCCGGCCCCATTGCTTCGTTGACGCCATAGACGCGCGCCGGCTTCGACAGCCGATCCAGGGCGCGTTGGTCGGCGACGACATCCGACTCGTCTACATCGAGTCCCGGAATATCCGGCTGCCCCGGTTCGGCGGGCTTCGCAATCTCTTCTTCCGCCAAGCCCGGGTGGCGCTGCTGCTGAAGCCCACCTTCCTCACAAAGGGAACCGCGCCTCGTACCGTCCTCGCCGGAAGGCATCAGGCGGTCGTCGGTATCGCGCACCTGGCCGCTCCAGTCGTCGGGGCGCGGTGCCGGTTTGTCCTCGTAGCCGCCTTCGGAAAGCTGTGGGGCCGGCAGAACACGCTGCGTGAAGTTGCGATCTTCGTAATAGCGGAGCTTCTTCGCCCGGATCGGCGGCAGGCCCGAAACCAGCACCAGTTCATCCGCGGACGGCAATTGCATCACCTCGCCGGGCGTCAGCAGCGGCCGCGCGGTTTCCTGCCGGCTGACCATAACGTGGCTCAGCCACGGCGCTAGGCGGTGGCCGGCATAGTTGCGCTGCGCCCTGAGTTCCGTCGCCGTGCCAAGAGCGTCGGAGATGCGTTTCGCCGTCCGCTCGTCGTTGGAGGAAAAGGCGATGCGCACATGGCAATTGTCGAGGATGGCGTTGTTCTCGCCATACGCCTTGGATATCTGATTGAGCGACTGCGCAATGAGGTAGGCACGGATGCCATACCCGGCCATGAAGGCCAGCGCCGTTTCGAAGAAATCAAGCCGTCCCAGCGCCGGAAACTCGTCGAGCATCATTATGAGCTGATGCCTGCGGGTCTTCTTCGGGTCTCCTTCCAGCCGCTCGGTCAACCGCCGCCCGATCTGGTTCAACACCAGTCGCACCAACGGCTTGGTGCGAGAGATGTCGGATGGCGGGATGACGAGATAGAGCGAGACCGGATGTTCGGCATCCATGAGATCGGCGATGCGCCAGTCGCAGGCCGAGGTCGTCGCCGCGACGGTCGGGTCGCGATAGAGTCCGAGGAAGGACATGGCGGTGGAGAGCACACCCGAGCGCTCGTTCTCCGACTTGTTCAGCACCTCACGCGCGGCCGAAGCCACGACCGGATGGACCCTCGGGTTCTCCGGCGTGCCGAGATGGTTGGTCGCCATCATCCGCCGCAGCGTCGCCGCGAAGGACCGGCGCGGATCGGACAGGAAGGTGGCGACTCGCGCCAGCGTCTTCTCCTCCTCGGCATAAAGCACGTGCAGGATGGCGCCGACCAGCAAGGCGTGACTGGTCTTTTCCCAATGGTTCCGGCGCTCGAGCGCACCCTCGGGATCGACCAGGATATCGGCGATGTTCTGGACGTCGCGCACCTCGTCCGGCCCCTTGCGTACCTCCAGCAGCGGATTGTAGCGGGCCGACCGCAGGTCGGTCGGGTTGAATAGCAGGCAATGCGAAAATTTCGCGCGCCAGCCAGCGGTCAACTGCCAGTTTTCGCCCTTGATGTCGTGGATGACGGCCGAGCCGGTCCAGGTGAGAAGGGTCGGGACGACGAGGCCGACGCCCTTGCCCGAGCGCGTCGGCGCGAAGGCCATGACATGCTCCGGTCCGTCATGGCGAAGATACTGGTCGGCGAACCTACCGAGGAACACGCCTGCCGGACGGAACAGGCCGGCCTTGCGAATCTCGCGCGGCAAGGCCCAGCGCGAGGAGCCATAGGTGGTGACGAGCCTGCTCTGCCGCGCGCGCCACAGTGAGCCGATAATCGCCGCCGCACAGCCCATGAAGCCGCTGCCCGCCGCCAGCATCCCGGCCTTGTCGAATACCTCCGGCGCATAGGCCTCGTAGAAATACCACCACTCGAACAGCTTCCACGGCTGATAGACCGGCCAGCCGAACAGGACGAACCAGGGGCTGCCAAGCTGCGCCTGATAGCCCAACATGTCGGCGCACCACTGCGTCGCCGCCCACACGCCGAGGATGACGATGGCGAAGACGACGGCGATCTGGCCGATCAGGAGCTTGGTGGGGGTCATGGGCGTCGTTCCGCTGCTTGAGACAAACGGAACGATAATCGAGCGATGCGACAGAAGCGCTTATGGTCTTTATATACGATGGAATGCGATCGACGTTCTACGATCAGGACAACCACTTGGCATAATGAGTCGCCTGCCAAACGAAGTATGCCGCCGAGGCCATGTGCACAACTCCCACAATAGGATCGACGGAGGAAGACCCCGCCACTACGACCCGAAAGAGCAGCAGCGTGCAGGCCATGTGGAAATGCCGAAAGACGGTTCTAAGACATAGGCCCCTACAAGAACGACATCGGACAATTAAGTGGCTATGTTGGTACCCTCCGCGCCAACGGCAATGCCGGCATCGGCCTTTCTTCGAACCGACAGCAGGACAGCACCCTTGCTGCTCGACGGCGCCATGCGCGGTCGTGCGTTTCCGACCAAGTCGAACAGGTCCTGGGACCGACGCTCAGGCCCGGCGAAACTATCCTCATGGACCTGTCTGGACGCCCCCGTTGATGCAAGAAGAATCTTTTCGAAGAGTTCGGAGCGTAGTCGGGTGCTGACATGTGTCCGGCCTCTGTTGCGGCTATCACACGCTGCGGGCCCGTATGGGGATTTCGCGGATTGGGCCAATACAATCTGGCGCGCTCGAGGTGCGCATCCATGATCTGGTTTTCCCGATCCCGTCTTATTGACCGTGGCGCCTTACTCTCCGTTCGACCTTCTCACACTTTCGCAGCCCGCTAGAGGAGCGGACTAACCTGCTACGACCGGCGTTCGATAGGTTCCGCTTTTAGAGCAGAATTCGTTCATGCTGCATCGTATCCGGCGGCGGCGATGTAATTGGCACATTCCTGCACTGTGAAGGTTGGGATCAGGCTGCCGATCCTGTCCCACAGGCCGTCGATGGTGCGCTCGGCTGCCTTCCTGAGCATTGCCTTGAGCTTCGAGAAGTCCGGGCTGTAGGGCGGAAGAAACAGCAACGGCGCTCCCGCTGTTTCGATCATCTGGCGAGTCCGCGGACCCTTATGGCTGGACAGATTGATGGGGTGGACGCCCCCTCAACCTGTCCAGCCATAAGCGCACCGCCGTGCGCCGGGCCATCGAACGGGCCGGCCTCCAAATGCACCTTTTCCAGGACTACAACTCCGACTTAAATCCAGTAGAAATAGCCTTCTCCACGCTAAAAGCATTCCCATAAAGAAGCATGCGCCGCGGCTCGTCAATGAGCTTTGGGACACTATTGCTCACGGCATCGACGCCATCTTTCTCGTCTATGTCTCCACTACCTCGCTGCTGCCGATTATGACTGGTGAGTGATCGAAAAATGCTTAGGTAAGAACGTTGCATCAAGATTCAACCGGTTCGCTCATTCAGCCGGGTCTAGTTGTTTTGGTCCCGCTAAACCTTTAGCCCCGCCCATCTGACCATGACACTCCCGGCCAGCATGCTCATGCCAATCGCGAGGAGTAGAGGACCAGCGAATTCCTCTGCAACAATGCTTGAGGTCGAGGAAACCGACAGCAGCATCAGGCTGAATTCTCCTCCGTGGGCCAGGATGATCCCAGTGCGCCATGAGCTCTGAAGCGACTCGCCGAACAGTCGGGCGACGACCAAAACGATCAGCGTCTTGCCCGCGAATATGATCGCGAGCCAGATCAGCACCACAGGCCATACAGATGGAATGATCCAAAGTGGCAATTGCGTTCCGATGCCGACAAAGAAAATCCCGACAAACAAATCGCGGAAGGGCCGAATCTCGTTCTCGACAGCATGGCGCGCATCACCCTCGCCGATAATCATGCCGGCCGCGAATGCAGCGAGTGCCGGAGAAAGACCGGCGGAGGCCGCGACAATCGCAGACCCGAGCGCAATGGGGAGCGCGAGGAGCTGGGCAAGTTCCGGATCGCCACGCGACGCTACCCAACGGGCAAGCACCTGCAACGGGCCACGGGCAATGAACAGAGCTGCAACCAATGCCATTGCACTGGCGACGACCGTTATCACGCCATGTCCCTCGGCGGCTCCACTCATCGAATCGTGCAGAAGCAGGAATGCGACAGCTGCCAAGTCTTGAAACAGAAGCACTGCAATGGCCAGACGCCCTTGGGCCGATCCCAGAGCGTTCGCGCTTGCGAGCACCTTGAGGCACATGGCCGTGGATGACATGGCAACGGCCCCGCCGATGAGGATTGCGGGGAGGGGCGCGAGATCGAAGATCAGACTCGCTACCAACGACACCGTTATCGTCGTGACTGCAACCTGCACGGCTCCAAGACCGAAGACATGCTTCCTGAGCGTTACGATCTTCTCGAACGAGAATTCCAGGCCAAGAGCGAACAGCAGGAGTACCACTCCGATCTCGCCAATGCTGCTCAGGGCAGCGCTCTCCGCAATCAGGCCGAGGCCGGCAGGTCCGATGACTATGCCGGCAAGAATGTAACCGACGATACTGGGCACGCCGATCCGTGAACATATCGTCACGAGCACGAACGCGGCAAAGACCAACAAGGCCGCACTTTCGACAAATCCGGTCACGCCATGCATGTTCTTCTCCTGATGGTATGGCGCAGGTAAGGCCAATACCTGTAAACTCTAGACGTGCGAGCGCGCCCACTGCGCTATCTGCGCGGCAGGCATTGCTCCGCTCGTTCTCGCAATTTCCTTCCCGCTACTGAACAGGATCATGGTGGGAATGCCGCGGATCCCGTGGCGGCCGGCGATCTTCTGTTCGGCTTCCGTATCGAG
Source organism: Tistrella sp. (assembly GCF_002684955.1). Lineage (NCBI taxonomy): Bacteria > Pseudomonadati > Pseudomonadota > Alphaproteobacteria > Geminicoccales > Geminicoccaceae > Tistrella > Tistrella sp. Next base: position 20,327 of record NZ_NYWI01000001.1, read on the forward strand.
CTTGCCGAGGCGGAAATTTGGTTCGAGCGACTGCGCCGCCGCCTCGAATTGGGGCGCCATCATCTTGCATGGCCCGCACCACTCGGCCCAGAAATCGACGAGCAAGGGCAGTTCGGCATTCGCATGACGGTCAAAATTAGCCGCTGTAAGCGTGACGGGCCTGCCTTGAAAGAGAGGCGCGCCGCAGCGTCCGCAATTGGGATTGTCGGTCAGGCGCTCTTGCGGCACCCTGTTGGTGGAATTGCACTGCGGGCAAGCGACCGTGGGCATCCTGTATCCTTTCGTTGACGAGCCGGTCTTGGCGGCCGGCTGATGCAAGCATTCAGCGCGTGGACATGGCGCGGCGCGCTTCTCGCTGCCGCGGCTCGGGCAGGTATTCCACGCCACCGCCCTGGCGACGAACCGGCTGCGGATAGAGCGTCATCAGCTCCAGTATTTCCTTGGACATGTCCGTTCCAACGGGCAGGCCCATGTCGCGGGCCTCATCGGCAGAGATGGGATAGTCGTGGGTCCAGGTGCCCGTCGCCAGCTTCGCCGCCACGGACGCCGCGCGGTTCTCGTCCATCTTGTCGGACAGCAGACGTTTCGCGAATGCCTCGATCTGCGCAATGGCCTTGCGACCAACATCGGCCATGATCAGGGTCTGGTCGTCGATCTCGGCGATGGGTTTCTCCTCGACGACCTTGATGAGCGAGGCAGCAGGCAACTGGCCAAGTTGCGGATCGACGGGTCCCAGCACGGAGTGTTCGCACATCACGATCTCGTCGGCAGCGAGTGCGATCAGCGTGCCACCGGACATCGCGTAATGTGGCACGAACACTGTGACCTTGCCCTTGTGTCCCTGAATGGCGCGGGCAATCTGTGTTGCCGCCAGCACAAGGCCGCCCGGTGTGTGCAGCACGATGTCGAGCGGCACTTCGTCGTCGGTCATCTGGATCGCGCGCAGGACTTCCTCCGAGTCATTGACGTCGATGTAGCGCATCAGGGGGAAACCCAGCAGGTTCATGGTCTCCTGCCGATGGATCAGCAGAATGACGCGACTGCCGCGCTTCTTCTCGATGTTGGCGATCTTGCGTGTGCGCATCGCCTCAAGATACCTGCGCTGCAGTACAGGCTGCAGAGCGGATATGATGAAGAACAGCCAGAACAGCTGCATTATGTCCATGGACCTTGTCCTCCTTCTCGTCGGCCATCCGGCAGAAAGCCATAGATGCCCTCGTCGCGATAATAGTGGCGATAGGCATCGGCGCGCCTTCGCAGGAGTGGCGTTACNAGCCAACCGGCGAGAAACCCGCCGATATGCGCCCACCAGGCGATCCCGCCNGTGGCCTGATCGCTGCCGAGCGACAGAAAGCCGGGAATGACCTGCATGAAAAACCAGATCATCGCGAAAATGACCGCGCGCACTTCGAAGTGTCAACGGCGGAGCAAAACCAGGCCATTGGGCGGCGCAAAAGTAGGCCACTTGGCGGCGCATTCGGGGAACGTCGGGAGGGCGTAGCCCGACCAGAGTTTCCCGAATGCGGCGTCGGCGTTCTTATGGGGTGACGGCGTCGGTTTTTCGGGCCCTGCTTTGCGCGAGGCGATAGCTGTCGCCATTCATCTCGAGGATGCTGACGTGGTGGGTCAGGCGGTCAAGGAGCGCGCCTGTGAGGCGCTCGGACCCGAAGGTTTCGGTCCATTCGTCGAAGGGCAGATTGCTGGTGATCAGCGTCGATCCGCGTTCGTAACGCTGGGAGACCAGTTCGAACAGCAGCTCCGCTCCGGTCTTTGACAGCGGCACAAAGCCCAACTCGTCGATGATGAGCAGCTTGTAGCCGGCCATCTGCTTCTGGAAGCGCAGTAAGCGGCGTTCGTCGCGCGCCTCCATCATCTCGCTGACGAGCGCGGCGGCCGTGGTGAAGCCCACGGACAATCCCTTCTGGCAGGCCGCCAGCCCGAGACCGATCGCAACATGGGTCTTGCCCGTGCCGCTGGGCCCGAGCGCGATGACGTTCTCGCGCCTTTCGATCCATTCGCAGCGCGCCAGTTCCAGCACCAGCATCTTGTTGAGCTTCGGGATGGCGGCGAAGTCGAAGCTGTCGAGGCTCTTGGCGGCCGGGAACTTCGCAGCCTTGATGCGGCGCTCGACCATCCTGCGTTCCCGGTCGATCAGTTCCAGCTCGACCAGCCTGGCAAGATAGCGAACATGATCCACGCCCTCGACCGCGCATTGCCGGGCAAGCTTCTGGTGCTCGCGCAGGAAGGTCGGCAGCTTCAAGGTCTTGAGGTGATGAGCGAGCAGGAGTTCGGGAGCATCGCTGCTCATGCCGGTTCCTCCTCACGGTCCAGCAGGCGCATATAGGCCTTGGCCGACGTCTTCTCGACAGTGGCTCTGGGCAGATAGGGATAGATGTCGAGGTCCAGCCTGGGCGGCCTGCGCTCGGCCCGGCACAGGACGAGGTGCTTCACGGCATCGAAGCTGATGGCGCCCAGATGCAGCGCCTGCTTCACGGCTGCGTGCAGGTCGGCCAGATCGAAGCTTTCCATCAGGCGCAGCACCTGCACATAGGCGCGCCGGCCCTGTTTGCCCATCCGCGCCTCCATGAGACGGCGCAGTGTCGTGAACGCCTCCGGCAGTTCCCAGCCCTGCAAGGGGGCCGCCTGGTCGAGCGCGTTGATCTTCTGCTCGATCAGCGGCAGGTAATGCAGCGGATCGAAGACAACCTCTTCGCGCGCATAGCTGCGCGGATGGCGGGCAATGATCTCCCCGCCGCAGCCGATCACCACCGCGTCGACATAGCCACGGATCCAGACGTCCTGGTGGCCGAAGGCGACCGGAACGGAGTAGTCGTTGGTTCTGTAGCGCACCAGCGCCTGCGAAGTGACCCGACCGCTGGCCTGGTCGCAGGCCTCGAAGGGCGATGCCGGCAGCGGGCGCATCGCCGCCAGATCGCGCAGCAAGCGTTCGCCGATCGTCTCGCTCTCGCCGCGCAGCCGGTCACCCTGGCGCTTGCGGCACTGCTCCTCGAGCCACAGGTTGAACGCGTCCCACGATGCAAAGCGCGGGATCGGCACCATGAAGTTGCGCCGCGCATAGCCGACCAGTCCTTCGACGCTGCCCTTGTCATTGCCCTTGCCGGGCCGGCCATAGCGGTCCCGGATCAGGTAGTGGGACAGAAAGCCGCTGAACAGCGCCGCCCGCTTGCGCGTGCCGTCGGGCAGAATCTTCGCCACCAGGCAGCGGTCGTTGTCGTAGACGATCGACTGCGGCACAGCCCCGAAGAAGGCGAAGGCATGGATATGGCCGTCCACCCACGCTTCGGCCACCGCCGCAGGATAGGCGTGAACATAGCACGCATCGCTGTGCGGCAGATCGAGCACGAAGAAGTGCGCCTTCTGCTCCACGCCGCCGATCACCACAGTCGCCTCGCCGAAATCGGCCTGCGCATGGCCTGGCGGATGCGCCAGCGGCACGAACATCTCCTGGCCGCGCCGCGCCCGGTCGCGCATGTAGTCCTTGATGATCGTGTAGCCGCCGGTAAACCCATGTTCGTCACGAAGGCGATCAAAAACGCGCTTGGCCGTATGACGCTGCTTGCGCGGGACCGCCCGGTCCTCGTCAAGCCACCGATCAATGATCGCGATGAACGCGTCCAGCT
>NZ_NYWI01000002.1:0-15981 GCF_002684955.1 Tistrella sp.
CGGCCTGCCCGACCTGCGGGTCGTGCTCGGGCATGTTCACCGCCAATTCGATGAACTGCCTGACCGAGGCGCTGGGCCTGTCGCTGCCGGGCAACGGCTCGACGCTCGCCACCCATGCCGACCGCAAGCGGCTGTTCCTGGAAGCCGGCCATCTGATCGTCGATCTGGCCCGGCGCTATTACGAGCAGGACGACGCCACCGCCCTGCCGCGCGGCATCGCCACCCGGGCGGCCTTTGCGAATGCCATGACGCTGGACATCGCCATGGGCGGGTCGACCAACACCGTGCTGCACCTTCTGGCCGCGGCGCAGGAGGGTGAGGTCGATTTCACCATGGCCGATATCGACCGGCTGTCGCGCCGGGTGCCGGTGCTGTGCAAGGTGGCGCCCGCGGTCAGCCATGTGCATATGGAAGACGTCCACCATGCCGGCGGCATCATGGCGATCCTGGGGGAGCTGGACCGCGCCGGCCTGCTGGATACCTCGGTGCCGACGGTCCATGCCGAGACGCTGGGCCATGCGCTCGACCGCTGGGACGTGAAGCGGACCAATGCCGCCTCGGTGCATGATTTCTACCGCGCCGCCCCCGGCGGCGTGCCCACCCAGACCGCCTTCAGCCAGGATCGCCGCTTCGACGCGGTCGATCTGGATCGCGAGACCGGCGTCATCCGCGATATCGACCATGCCTACTCCAAAGACGGCGGTCTGGCGGTGCTGTTCGGCAACATCGCGCTCGACGGCTGCATCGTGAAGACGGCGGGTGTGGACGACTCGATCCTCACCTTCAAGGGCCCGGCGCGGATCTTCGAAAGCCAGGATGCGGCGGTGTCCGGCATTCTGGGCGGCAAGGTTTCCGCCGGCGACGTGGTGCTGATCCGCTATGAAGGCCCGCGTGGCGGCCCGGGCATGCAGGAAATGCTCTATCCCACCAGCTATCTCAAGTCCAAGGGGCTGGGCAAGACCTGCGCGCTGGTGACCGACGGCCGCTTCTCGGGCGGGTCCTCGGGGCTGTCGATCGGCCATGTCTCGCCGGAAGCGGCCGAAGGCGGCGCCATCGGTCTGGTCGAGGAAGGTGACATCATCGAGATCGACATCCCCGGCCGCCGCATTCATCTGGCGGTCGACGACGACACCCTGGCCGCCCGCCGTGCGGCGCAGGAGGCGAAGGGCTGGAAGCCGGCCGAACCGCGCAGCCGCAAGGTGTCGAAGGCGCTGCAGGCCTATGCCATGCTGACCACCAGTGCCGCCCAGGGGGCCGTGCGCCGCATCCCGGCCGCGGACTGATCCCTCCGTCAGGTCCCGACCACTGCGAACCCCGCCATCGGCAGCGATGGCGGGGTTTCGTTCGTCCGGCGGGCGGATCATCCTGCGATATGTATAGGCAATTGACGCCGGGTGATGCGCTGTGCTGCTATGAGTTTATGCAAAGCAAAGACCCGCGGCCCGATCCGCGGGCACAGGGGTGACCGGGTCAGGACCATCAGCGTCCGTTCACATACGGGGGACCAGTTCATGAAGCTTCGTCGGAACATCGGCATGGCCGCCGCCATGGCCGGTCTTGCGGCCGTGGCGATCGCCGCGCCCGCCTCCGCCGAGACCACAAAGGTGACCATCGGCCTGTCGGGCTGGACCGGCTTCGCGCCGCTGACGCTGGCGAAAGAGGCCGGCATCTTCGAAAAGCACGGGCTGGACGTCACCCTGAAGAAGATCCCGCAGGCCAGCCGCCATCTGGCGCTCGCCTCCGGCGACATTCAGTGCGCGGCGACCACGGTCGAAACCTGGATCGTGTGGAACGCCAACGGCGTGCCGGCGAAGCAGATCTTCCAGATGGACAAGTCCTATGGCGCCGACGGCATCGCGGTGCGTAGCGACGTCAACGGCTTCGCCGATCTGAAGGGCAAGACGGTCGCGGCCTCGGCGCCCGGCACCTCGCCCTATTTCCTGCTCGCCTGGATGCTGCACAAGAACGGCATGAAGATGTCGGATGTGAAGGTGGTGAACATGGAGCCGGGGCCGGCGGCCCAGGCCTTCGTCGCCGACCAGAACGATGCGGCGATGACCTACGAGCCCTATCTCTCCACCGTCCGCAACGCCCCCGACAAGGGCAAGATCCTGGCGACCACGCTGGATTATCCGGCGGTGATGGATACTGTCGGCTGCACCCCGGCCTTCCTGTCGGAAAATCCCGCCGCCGGCAAGGCGCTGGCCGACAGCTATTTCGCGGCGCTTGAGATGATCGCGGCCGACAAGGACAAGGCCTATGGCATCATGGGCGCCGATGTGAAGCAGACCGCCGAGGCCTTCGGCAATTCGGCGCAGTATCTGCGCTGGCAGGACAAGGCGGCCAACCAGGCCTTCTTCGAGGGCGAGTTCAAGACCTTCTCGGCCGAGGCGGCCGATCTGCTGCTCGAAATCGGCGTGATCAAGCAGAAGCCGGATATCGACGCGATCGTCGACACCAGCTACATCAGGTAACACGGGGCACCTGGCCTGCGGCGGGGCGGGGCATGGCCTTCCGCCCCGCCCATGCCCGGCCTCCATCGCCTTTTCTCTCCGACCCAAAGACCTGGTTGAACCCCATGCTCCGACCTTTCGAGCCGGTCAGCCCGCGCACGCGGATCCTGCTCGGCATCGGCTTTTTCGTGCTGTTCACGGCCGGCTGGGCGGTGGCGACCTTCGGCGGCTTCGTCTCGCCGACCTTCCTTGCCGACCCGCTCACCATGCTCGCCGACGGCTGGTCGCTGCTGGCCGACCAGGGCTTCCTGTCCGATATCGGCATGACGGTCTGGCGGGTGGTCGGCGGTTTCGCCATGGCCGCCGTCATCGCCGTGCCGCTCGGCATCGCCATGGGGGCCTACAAGCCGATCGAGGCGCTGTTCGAGCCCTTCGTCTCCTTTGCCCGCTACCTGCCGGCCTCGGCCTTCGTGCCGCTGCTGATCCTCTGGGCCGGCATCGGCGAGATGCAGAAGCTGCTGGTGATCTTCATCGGCTCGGTCTTCCAGATCACTCTGATGGTGGCGGTGCAGGTCGGTGCCACCCGCCGTGACCTGGTCGAAGCGGCCTATACGCTCGGCGCCCGCGATCGCGGCATTCTCCGCCGGGTGCTGCTGCCGGCCAATGCCCCCGACATCGCCGAGACCCTGCGCCTGGTTCTGGGCTGGGCCTGGACCTATGTCATCGTGGCCGAACTGATCGGCGCCTCGTCGGGCATCGGCTATATGATCATCAATTCCCAGGCGCTGATGGCGACCGGCCAGATCATTTTCGGCATTATCGTCATCGGCGTGATCGGGCTGATTTCCGACGTGCTGTTCAAGCTGGCGAACCGCCGCCTCTTCGCATGGCGGCTGGCATGAGCGGCGGGCTGATCGTCGAGAACGTCAGCCGCACCTTCCCGGGTGTGCGCGGCGGCAAGCCGACGCTGGCGCTCCAGCCCACCGATCTGGTGGTGCCGGACAACGACTTCGTCTCGGTGCTGGGCCCGTCGGGCTGCGGCAAGTCGACCCTCCTGCGGATCATCGCCGGGCTCGACCGGCCGTCCACCGGCCGGGTGACGCTGGACGGGCGCGAGATCACCGGCCCCGGCGCCGATCGGGGCATGGTCTTTCAGTCCTACACCCTGTTCCCGTGGCTGACCGTCGCACAGAATATCGGCTTCGGCCTGCGCGAAAAGGGCATGGCCGAGGTCGAGCGGCGCGAGATCGTCGGCCGTTTCATCGATCAGGTCGGGTTGCGCGGCTTCGAGAATCACTGGCCCAAGCAGCTTTCCGGCGGCATGCAGCAGCGCACCGCCATCGCGCGGGCGCTGGCCAACGACCCCAAGATCCTGCTGCTCGACGAACCCTTCGGCGCGCTCGACAACCAGACCCGCGGCCTGATGCAGGAACTGCTTCTCGGCATCTGGGAAAGCGCCCGCAAGACCGTCATCTTCGTCACCCACGACATCGAAGAGGCGATCTTCGTGGGCTCGCGCGTCATCACCATGTCGGCGCGCCCCGGCCGGATCAAGGCGATCACGCCGGTACCGCTGGCCCATCCGCGCCACTACACCGTCAAATCCAGCCCCGAATTCAGCGAACTCCGCGCAAAGCTGACCGAGGAGATCCGGGCGGAGGCGATCCGGGCGGCTGGGGATCACTAGGAGACCAGGATGACGGAAGACAGAATGGCTGATGAGAGGCTGGCAGGCGGACGTCCCCGCCCCTCGACCCACGATGCCTGGTTCCGCGCCCGTGTGCAGGAGGCGCTCGACGACACGGCCGGCGATCTCTCTGGTGACCAGGTGAACGCCCGTCTCGCCGCCCGCCGGGAGGCAGCGCTCCGACGGGACGGCGGCGTCTGAGGATTGTCTGGTCCCGCTTCATGGGGCTCTGGCCCGACGAGCTGGAGTAACGGCCCGTCGGGCAATTGCCGCCGTCACTTCCGTCCCGCCTCGATCATCGTCCGCAGCGGCTCGGCCGCAAGGGCGGCTTCGATCTTTTCCCGGCCCGGGGTTTCGGGCAGGGCCTCGCGCAGATTGCGGGCCTGGGCCTCGGGCAGGCGCGGCGGCATCATCGGCTCGTGAGGGTCGACGATCGCATCGATGACCACCGGGCCCGCGGTGCCGAGCGCCTGGTCCAGCACCGCATCCACCTGGCCGGGGTCCGACACCGTGAAGCCGCGCCCGCCCATGGCCTCGGCGGCTTTGGCGAAATCGATCGGCTGCAGCTCGCAGGCGAATTGCGGATTGCCCAGGAACATCATCTGCTCCCAGGCGATCTGGTTGAGCATGCCGTTGCGGATCACCAGCAGCTTCAGGTTCAGCCCGTGGCGTACGGCGGTGGAGAATTCCCCCAGCTGCATGGCGAAGCCGCCATCGCCGACGATCGCGAAGACCGGCCGGTCGGGATGGGCCAGCCCGGCGGCGATCGCATAGGGCAGGCCGCAGGCCATGGAGGCGAGCGTGCCAGAGACGGCGTAATCCTGCCCGGGCCCCAGCGGCACATGCCGGGCCGCAAGCTCGGTGTTCTGGCCGCTGTCGCTGGTCAGGATCGCCTCCGGCGGCAGCCGCCGGCCCAGCGCGCCCACCACCACCTGCGGCTTCATCGGCACGTCGTCCTGGCGTTCGGCCGCGCGCATCATCTCGCGCCAGCGCGCCATGCCGTCCTGGGCGCGTTTCAGGAAGCTGCGATCCTGCTTGCGCTCCAGCTTCTGGTTCAGCAGATGCAGGCTTTCGGCCGCATCCCCCACCAGCCCGGCCTCGACCGGATAGCGCAGGCCGATGCGCTCGCCGTCGCGATCGATCTGCACCGCCCGTGCCTGGCCCGGTTCCGGATAGTATTCGATATAGGGAAAGGTCGATCCCACGATCAGCAGGGCGTCGCAGCCCTCCATCGCTTCCTCGGATGGCAGGGTGCCGAGCATGCCGATGCCGCCGGTCGAATGCGGGTGGTCTTCGGGCAGGATCGCCTTGCCCAGCAGCGCCTTGGCGACCGGGGCGGCCAGCAGGTCGGCGGTCTTTTCAAGCTCTGAAACCGCACCGGCGGCCCCCTGACCGGCCAGGATCATCACCCGTTCCGCCCGGTTCAGGATCGAGGCCGCCAGCTCCACCTGATCGGGATCCGGCAGGCTGCGGCCGTAAAAGCGCCGGTTCGGTACATGGCCCGGCCGGTTGCGCGACGAACGCGGGCTGTCTTCCAGCCTCTGCACCTGCATGTCGGCCGGGATCGACAGATGGGCCACGCCGCGCCGGGTGAGCGCCGCCCGGCAGGCGAGGCCGGCCACCGTCTCCATATGGGCGGCGCTGGCGACCTTGGTGTCGAAGACCGCGATATTGCCGATCATCCGCGAGAGGTCGATATCCTGCTGGGTGAAGCTGTCGATCAGGTCATGGACCTGCATGCCGGTGATCGCCAGCACCGGCGCCTGATCGAGTGCCGCATCGCACAGCCCGGTGATCAGATGGGTGCCGCCGGGGCCGGAGGTCGCCAGGCAGACGCCGAGCTTTCCGGTGAATCTGGCATGGGCGGCCGCCATGAAGGCGGCGCTCTCTTCATGCCGCGTCTGGATGAAGCGGATCCTGTCCTGACGGGTGCGCAGCGCCTCCATGACGCCGTTGATGCCGTCGCCCGGCAGGCCGAAGACGGTGTCGACCTCCCAGGCGATCAGGGTCTCGACCAGAATGTCGGCGGCGGTGAGAGCGGGGGAGGGGGCGGTCATCGGGCGATCTCCGATCTGCGGGGATGTCGGAAGGCGAACGCGCGGGAGTCGCGCATGTTCCTCGAAATGTTCCCTGGAAACCTTCCGGCGCACGCGGCGTTCTGCCGTCATGGCGCCGCGCCGTTGATCAGATCGCGCGCATCTCACAGGAAAGGACGACCCCCATGCCGTCTCACATCCACGGTTTTGCCGCAGCCCTCGCCGCGATGCTGATGATCGCGGCCGCCCCCGCCATCGCCGCGGAGGCCGAGACCACCAGCGCGGAGGCGCAGTTTATCGGCCTCTCGGGCGAGGAAACCGGCACCGCCACCCTCACCGGCACCGCGCGCGGCGTGCTGATCCAGGCCGAGGTCCGGGACCTGCCGGCCGGTCAGTGGGTCGCCTTTCACATCCACGAGGGCGGGACCTGCGATGCGGCCGACCACCACAAATCGGCCGGCGGCCATTTCAACCCGGGCAACACGGCCCATGGTTTCCTGGCCGAAGGCGGGCCGCATGCCGGCGACATGCCCAACCAGATGGTCGGTGCCGACGGCGCGCTTCACGCCGAAGCCTTCAACCCGATGGTCCGGCTCGACGACGGCCCGAACGGCATCCGCGGCCGGACGCTGATGATCCATTCAGGCCGCGACGACCACCGCAGCCAGCCCTCGGGCAATGCCGGCGACCGGCTGGCCTGTGCGGTGATCGAGTGACACGCGTCACCCATAGACGACAATCGTCACCGGAATGGCCGTGCTCGTGGACCCGGTGCCGAAGCCAAACATCACAATCTCGATTTCCACCCAGTTCGTGGTTTTCGTGATAGCCAGCATCGGGATCTGAGGGTTGGCGTCGGGGCTTGAATCGAGATAGATGCCTGGCGCCTGGGCTTGCACGACATAATTCGTGTTCGGCCTTGGGGCTGTGAATGTCGCTCGTACCTTGCCGCTGACTCGGGAGATCGACGAGAAGCCCAACCGGTAATCGTCCGGATCGGTGGATCCCACAGCCGTCACCGGTGACAGGGCGTTGATGGCGGCCTTCACCCCCGCCGGGGTGGCAAGCTTCGTCGTATTCGTCCCCGTCTGCATCTCGGCCGTGGTGGCGAGCCGGGCGTCGATGGCGCCCTTCACGCGGCGCGGCGTCGCGACGCTGGCGGCTGCGGTGCCTGCCGTCATCTCGGCCGTGGTCGCCTCGGTCACGGTAACGGTCACGTCGCCGTCGAGCGCGCCCCCGCCGGTGACCAGGCCGCCTGCGATCACCCGGCGACTGTCGGGCACGTGATCGGCCAGCAGGGTGTCGCGGGTCACGGCCCGGAGTGCATTTTCTGCCGTATCGTGCACCAGAAGTCGCGTGCTGCCGGTGGTATCGACGGCCGTCGGGGTGCCGGCAATGTCCACGCTGAGCGTGCGGTCGGCGTCCAGGCTGCCGCCGCCGGCCAGCCCCGCGCCGGTATCGACCCGGCGGGTGCGCGGCACCGGCGTGACCAGATCGGCGCCGGCCAGCGCCCCGGTCTCGTCCACATACACCGCCCGCGATGCCGGCAGCACCGAAAAGACCAGCTTCTCGCCTGCCGGCAGGTTGATCAGCCCGGTGGTGCCGTTGGAATTCGACAGCACCGTCACCCGCTCCAGCTGATTGCCGGTGACGATGCCCTGGCCGATTTCCCAGATCCCGTCTTCGGGGGCCAGGATCTCGTAGAACACCGGGCCGTCGCCGCGGGCGGACAGCGCCGCAAGTCCGGTCGGCGGGGGCAGCAGCTGCAGCGGGCCGGTGCCCTCGGTGGTGGTGGTCTGATAGCCGCGATCGACAAGCATCACAGAAGCTCCCGGATGGTCAGGGACGTGGAATGGAACAGGGGGTCGGTGCGGACGAAGCCGCCATGGGCGGCGATGCGTCCGATCATGCCCTCGCGCGGCCAGTCGCCGAGCGGGGCCGGCACGCACAGCACCGGCCGGGTCAGGCCGCGGTCGAACAGCCGGTCGATGGCGGCCTGCCGGTCGCCGGCGGTCATGGAGAAGTCGAACACCAGGCTGCGGCGCTTCGGGCCCCGGTCCACCCATTCGGCGCCCGAGGCCTCGGCGACGGCGATGCGGCTTGCATCCTCCATTTCCAGCCGCCAGCCATAGGCCATGTTGGCTTCGGGCCGGTCGCCGGGGCCGATCCAGATCAGGCCGATATCGACATGCTGGCTTGCGGGGGCCGTGATCACCGTCATCCGCAGATGGCGGGCCACCAGCCCGGCCGGGGCCAGGGCCATGTGAAAGCCGATGCCGGTGCGGGCGCCGGCGACCGCCGGGCCCTGCCAGAGATCGTTGCCGCCGCGCAGCGTGCCCGCCGACCAGGCGACCATGTCACCCGGGCCCAGGCTGGTGCGGGCAAGGGCAAGCACCCCCACCGGCTTTGCGTCGCCCAGATCGATGTCGATCGAGAACGAGGCGGCGGCGATGCGTGCCACCCGTGCCGGCCAGGCATCCAGCATGTTGGCGAGCGGCAGCCCGGCCGCGACCGGTGCGGTGGTGCGCAGATCGGCCGCGGTCAGACCGGCCGTGTGGTTGACGTGATCGACGATGATCCGACGATCGGTATCGGGAGAGGGGGATCCGCTCATCAGGCGACCTGCTCATCTTGAAGGTTGGGGGCCCAGAGGGTCAGCACCAGCCGCCCGCGGTCCCACTGTTCCGAGGTGGCGATCACCACCATGTCGCGGCCCTGGGCCAGGCCGTAGCGCGGATGGATCACCCGCACCGTGGCGCCGATCCGCACCGGCCGCACGAAGCGGATGTCGCCCGCGGGCGTCAGCTCTTCGGCAAGCAAAGCGGGGACCGCCAGCGAGATCATCAGCCCTGGCCGGCCATAGAGATCCAGCAGCTGCCGGGCATGGGCTTCGGCATCGGCAGCGCTGTCGAACCAGCTGTCGACCGGTTCCACATCCTGCGCCGCCGCGCGGCCGACCAGCACGCCCAGATCCGCCGCCGAGGCCACGCGCCAGGTCTCGGCCGCGAAGCTCCGATCAAGGGCGGTCTCCACATCCGAAGGTGGCAAATCAGATGCCGTCAGCGGCCGCCAGTTGCGGGTGTGATTGACCCGCCGCCGCCAGGCGGCGCGGGCGGTGCTGCCCGGCATCTCCAGCCGTTCCGGGGCTTCCAGGATCATCGTCGGGTCGATGACCAGCGCCGGCGTGGCCGCAGGGGCGCGGATCATGCCGATGCCGATCCGCCCGGTGCCGTCCTCGCCCCACCAGCCATTGATGCCGCGCAGGATTTCCGACGCCGCCTCGCCTGCCGTGGCGGTGCCGTCGCTGCCCTGCCACCAGCCGATCACGCCCGGGCAATCGGCCGCGATGGCCGCAAAGCCTGCGGGATCCAGCCGGTCGGCGGTCAGGCTGGCGAAGTCGAGCATGATCCGCCGCACGATGCCGGCGGTGTCGGAGACGAAACCGCCCTCGGCATCGCCGTCGAAATCCACCGTCACCACGCCCACCGGCGGGGGGGTGCCCAGCCGGATCAACCCTTCGGCCAGGCAGGTGGCGAAATGCCCCGGCGGTACCTCCAGCGCCGCCAGCGCCGCCAGATCGGCGACATCCTGGCCCGACGGATCGATCGGCAGGCCGCGGTCATAGACCGCATGCACCGCCTGGATCCGCCGCGCGCTCAGCTGCAGGATGCCCAGCGCCGGCGCCACCGCCACGGGCTCCACATTGCGCAGCCGGCCGAAGCCCAGCGGCATGCGCTTGCCGATCAGGTCGGGCGAGACCTCGATCGCGGGATGTTCGGCATAAAGCCTGGTGGTCAGCGGTCGGTCCAGCAGCCCGGCCATGCCCTGCACCGTCAAGGCCACGGCGTTGCGGGTGCCGGTCAGCTCGTCGCCGACACCGTCGAACAGCAGGGCGAAATCGCGATGCCGTGCGCCCGCGACGTCGCGATGCCCGGCCCGGACCACCACCCGCCGCCGGGCGACGTCGTAGACGTCCGGCACCTGGTCCAGCGCGCCGTCGGCATTGATCAGATCGATGCGGCCGACCTGAAGAATGGCGCGATCCCGCGATTCCGGGGCGATCGGCATCGAGCGTTCGATGACCAGCGGCACCGCGCCGCGCGGATCGAACCAGGTGCTGGCCGGCTGGTCGTCGGGCACGGTGGCGAAGGCCTTGTCGGTATAACGCAGCACCACCACCGGCACGCGGCCGTCAGAGGCGCGCGCGCCGTTTTCGGCCCCCCCGTTCTCGGGCGGCAGCGTCGCCCAGGGCAGCGCCGCCCAGGCGGCCGCCAGGCGCGGCCGGCCGGGGGTCGCCGCCAGATCGGCGGCCTGCACCTCCACCGTCACCACCCGGTCCACCGCCGGCCGGAAGGGCAGACGGATCACCCCGTCCAGCCCGAACATGTCGAGCGCGGTGGCGGCGGTGATGGCCGCATCGGGATAGGCCTCGCCATAGCGCGCGGTGGGGGAATAGGTCGCGGCCGACGGTTCGGCCGCATCCCAGTTCCAGCCATACAAAAAGGCCCCGGCCCCCTGCCGGAACAGCACGTGATTGAGATAGGCCCGCATGTCGTCGAGCGACCGGCGGGCGCCGGTATCGGTATGTGGCGGCGTGAACCCCCATTCCGGCGGCCCGACCCGCAGCCCGATATGCAGCGCCGTATTCGGAAACCAGTGGCGATAGGCGTCGTAGGCGACCATGGGCTCGTAATCGAGCCCGGCGTCATAGGTCATGATGTTGATGTAGTCCAGCGCCGCCCGGGCTTCGGGGTCGCGGGCAAGCGCCAGGGCATAGCCGCCGTTCCAGCCGCCGCCCACGGGGCTGGCCATCGCGAAGGGCGGCTCGCCGAAGCAGCCGACATGTATGCCGGCCCAGCCGAGTTCATAGCCGAGCGCGCGCGGGAACCAGCGCCGGAAGCGCTTGATCACCGCCACGAGTTCGGTATCGGTATAGCAGACGCGGTGGCCGGTCTCGTCGGTCCGGCAATGATGTTCCAGCCCGGGCAGTTCGGAGATGCATTCATAGTCCACATCCACGCCGTCCAGGCCCAGATCGTCGACCATCCGGCGCAGCGCCGCCATGTCGGCTTCGGTCTGGCCGCCGAACCCGTCGGGATGATAGGGCTCGGGCATCCACTGCTCGCCATACTGCATCACCACCAGGATCAGCCGGGTTTCGGGATGCCGGCGGCGGAACCGGTCCAGCACCCGGCGCAGCTGCCGGCCGGTGCAGGGGATGGGCAGCCCGCCGGTCTGGTCCAGCCGGTCGTCGGGCCCGGCATAGCTGCAGCGCGGCTTCGCCGTGTGCAGAAACACCCGTGCGGTGCCGTTGGGCACGCGCATCAGCCGCATGGCGTCGATGGCGGCAGGGTCGTCGTAATCGGCCGGGATGTCGAACCAGCTCTCCCAATAGACGTTCCAGCTCTGCCCCGCGGGTGCCAGCCGGCGGCTGGTCAGCCCGGCGGCAACCGCCGCCGTCACCGGGGCCGGCAGCGCCGCCTCGGCGGCGATGCGGCCGCTTCCCTGGTCTTCGACGGCCGCGGTCAGCTCCAGCGCCAGAATGAACTGGGCCGAATAGGCGGTGTCGCGCACCAGATCGAAGCCGATGCGGCCGCCGCCCGGATGGGTGAACAGCCGCGCGCCGGCATGCTCGCCGACCACCTCGGCCGGCCTGTTCCAACCGGTCGCGGTGAAGCCGGCTCCGGCACCCCAGGGGTTGAACACGAAGCCCAGAAGCAGGCTGTCGATATGGGTGTCTTCCAGGGGGATGCGGGTGGTCGCATCGGTCGATACCACCGCGGTGCGCGCCTCGATGCAGCCGGTCACGCCCGACAACGCCACCGCGGTCAGGGTCACGATGCCGACGAAACGGTCTTCGGCGGCGGCCTCCAGCAGGTTGGGTCCGGCGGGCGGGTCGGCCAGGATGGCCAGGCGAAACCGCCCGGTCTCCTCCAGGTCGGCGTCGAAGCCCTCCACATAGCGCAGCCGCCGGCCGCCATAGACCAGCGCCGGCGGCGGGTCGGCATGGGTATAGCCCACCGCCACCAGCAGCAGATCGGCGCCGGTGCCGTCGATGACCCCGCCTTCGGGGCCGGTGGCCGGGGTGCTGCCGAAGGTCACGCCGCGCATGGTCTGGTCCAGCGCGCCCAGATAGAAGCTCTCGGCCGCCGTCACCTCGATCGTTTTGCGCGGCCGGCCGCGGGGCGGCACCGCAATGGCGGCGGCCAGCAGCGCCACATCGGCCCCGGGGGTGCGTGCCGCCAGATGCGGCGGGCCTGCCTCTGCGGCATCGGCCAGGCTGCGCGACAGGGCGGCGACCAGGGCCCAGCCCTGGCCCGCCACGCCATGGGCCGTCCAGCCGGCGGCAGGGATGTCGCCGCTGTCGTTGTAGAAGCCCGTGGCCACCGCCAGCAGCAGCCCGTCCTCGCCGATGCCCGGCGGTTCGATGCCGGGCAGGGTGATCGCGGTGGTGCTGTCCGCGCCTTCGACCGCCTCGGCCTTCACGATGCCGATCCGGCCGGCGGTGCCCGCCAGCGCGAACACAGCAACCTCGGTAGAGCCGATCCAGTAGGGGGCCGTGATCGCCAGCTCCTGCGGCCCGGCCGCCGGCCGCGCCAGATGGAACACGGCGACGGTGCCGAAGCTCTCGTGATTGACCAGCGGCTCGGCATAGTCCTTGGCCATGGGCGTGCCGGCGAAGCTCACCGCCGGGCCCAGGTCGTAGACCGTGCCCTGGTTCTGCGGGTCATAGAAGCTGAACGGCACCATGACCACCAGCAGGTCGGCGCCGGTGGCGTCCACGGTCATGGTCCGGGTCGTGCCGTTCAGCACGCCGAAGGCCTCGACCGCGGTGGCGATGATCTCGACGCTTGTATGAATTCCACTCATCGGGCCGTCTCCTGGTAGGATGTTTGGCCTGATAGCCGGGAGAGGGTCGCCGCGTTGCGCTCGAAGGATGATCTTCGTGCATGAGATTGGCGCCCTCGCCCGGTGCTTTTTGCCCGAACGGTATCCGGCGGTGTCGTGGCGAGGGGGCGGATGACCGCCCCGATCGGGGCGGTCATCCGCGCATGGACAAGCAGGGGCACGAGCACCGGCTCCGAGGCTTCCGGCTCATCCGCACGGGAGGCGCCATGCAATTCGTCGGCATCGACATCGCGTCGGAAACCCATGTCTTCGCCATCCTTGATGCGGACGGCACGGTCCTGGCCAAACCCAAGCCGTTCACCGAAGACGCGGCCGGGCACGGCGCGTTGCTGGCCGCGCTGGCCCCGCCGGGTGAGGCGCTGGTGGTCATGGAGGCGACCGGGCATTACTGGAAGAACCTGTTCGCCGTGCTGGCGGCCAAGGGCTACGAGGTCGCCCTGATCAACCCGCTGCGCACCCACCGCTTCCAGGGCGAGAGCCTGGAGCGCACCAAGACCGACGCCATCGACGCCCTCGGCCTGGCCCGCTTCGGGCGGGAAAAGCGCCCCTCCCCGACCCGGCTGGGCAGCCGGGCCAGCGAGGAGCTGCGCGAACTGGTTCGCCACCGCGACCGGCTGCGCCAGGATTTCGACGACCGCGTCCGCCAGCTCCGCCGGCTGGTCGATCTCGGCTTCCCGGAATTCCGACGCTATGTCCGCACGCTCGACAGCATGCTGGCCACCGCCATCCTGGCGGAATACCCCACCGCCGAGGCCGTCGCCAAAGCCACGCCACGCCGGCTCGCCAAGCTGCGCTACGATGGCCGCCACGCCGTCGGAAGCGAACTGGCCGACCAGATCATCGCCGCGGCCAAGCGCTCGGTCGGCCAGCACCACGGCCCCGCCTACCGCGTCCAGGTCCGCGACATCTGTCAGGATCTCGATCTGTGGCGCCGCCGCTTGGCCGACCGTGACGACGACATCACCCGTCTGCTCGACGAGCACGAGGTCGGCTCGCTGCTGACCTCCATCGACGGAATCGGTCCCAGCACCGCAGCACGCCTCATCGCCGAACTCGGCGATCCGGCCCGCTTCGACAGCCCCGCAGCCCTGGCAGCCTACGTCGGCGTCATCCCAGCCCTGCGCCACTCCGGAAAGCGCCGCCCCACCCGCGCCGGCATCACCCCGATCGGCAACGCGCGCCTGCGCACCGCCTTGTGGATGCCAACCCTCACCGCTGTCCGCCGAAACCCGTGGCTCAAAGCCTTCTACGACCGACTGCGCGCACAGGGAAAGCCACCAAAGCTCGCCCTCGTCGCCGCCATGCGAAAACTCCTCGTCGCCGTCTACGCCGTCGCCAAGGCTCGAAAACCCTTCGTGCCAAAGCTCGCCGACTGAAAAAAGCGCTTGCTCAGCGTGACGGTATCTCATGCCTCGGGCCCTCCGCGCCGCTCGCGCAGTTTTGCGACCACGCCTTCGATACCGCCCCAGAGACCGCCGCGCATGAAGATCACCACGCCGATCAGCGCGTCCAGCACCTGCCATGCGCGGGGCCGCGCAAACACAGGCGCCAGGAGCCGCGCGCCATAGCCCAGCGTGAAGAAAAACACGAAAGAGGCCGTGACCGCGCCGAGGCCAAAGATCCACGCCGGTGTGTATTGCGCCGAAATCGCCCCAAGCAGCACCACCGTATCGAGATAGACATGCGGGTTGAGCCACGTAAACGCCAGACAGGTCAGCACCGCAGGCAGGAGCGCGGTCTGCACGCCCTGCCCTTCGGTCCTGAGTGCTGCGCCCCCCGTCCACGCCGCCCGAAGCGCGCGCAGCCCGTACCATGTCAGGAACACGACACCGCCAAGGCGCATCGCGGTTTCAAACCACGGCACCGCGGCGGTGAGCGTGCCAAACCCCGCCACCCCGGCAGTGATCAGCAACGCGTCCGAAAACGCGCAGGTCAACACGATGGGCAGCACATGCTGGCCCCGGATGCCTTGGCGCAGCACAAAGGCGTTCTGCGCCCCGATCGCAAGGATCAGGCTAAAGCCAAGGCCAAAGCCTGCCATCAGGGTCGGCAGCATGTCCGGGGTCATCGAGATGGGCTGCATGGGGCTTTGTCCTTTTGTGTCATTGCGCGACGCCCGGGGGCGGTTGCCTTTGACTAAAGCCGGGCTGAGGCGTAATCAAATTAAAGATACTGACGTCAATTAAGTTTTACTAATGCGATATGATCCTCTCCAGTTGGCCGCACTTTCCGCGGTGCTTGATCTTGGCAGCTTTGATGCGGCGGCGGCGGCGCTTGGCGTGACGCCCTCGGCGGTCTCACAGCGGATCAAGGCGCTGGAGGATCGGGTGGGCACGCCGCTGGTGAACCGCACCAGCCCCTGCACCGGCACCGAAACCGGGCTGCGCATTGCCAAACATGCCGAGGATATCGCCCTGCTGGAGCGCCGCCTCAGCCGGGATCTGTCGCTGGAGACCACCGAAAAACCGGCGCGTCTGAAGGTTGCGGTCAATGCTGACAGCCTCGCCACATGGTTTGTGCAGGCAATGGTCGCGGCGGATGATGTGCTGTTTGATCTGGTGATCGACGATCAGGACCACAGCACGGAATGGCTGCGCCGTGGGGTGGTCTCTGCCGCCGTGAGCGCAGACTCCCGCGCGGTCACCGGCTGTGATGTGCATGCGCTGGGGCGGCTGTCTTATGTGGCCACGGCCAGCCCCACCTATATGGCGCGGTGGTTCCCGGAGGGGCTGACGACTGAGGCGGCCCGCCGCGCGCCCTGTATGGTGTTCAACGCCAAGGACCGGCTGCAGCATCGCTGGCTGGATCGCCATGTTGCACCGGGCATCGTGCCGCCTGCGCATTACCTCTCCTCCACACAGGCGTTTCTGGATGCGGCCGCAGCCGGTCTGGGCTG
>NZ_NYWI01000003.1:0-149609 GCF_002684955.1 Tistrella sp.
TGCAGGCGGGGCCCGGCCCGTCGGAGGGATGTCTCAGTTCACTCGGCGGCGGCGCGGCCGTCGAGCGTGGGGTAGTCGACATAGCCCTTCGCGCCACCGCCATAGAGCGTGTCGCGATCGAGCGGTGCCAGCGGCGCGTTGCGGCGCAGCCGGTCGACCAGATCTGGGTTGGAGATGAACGGCCGGCCGAAGGCGACCATATCGGCCCGGCCTTCATCGATCGCGGCGATCGCGGCCGCGCGGTCATAGCCGTTGTTCACGATCCAGCCATGGCGGCCGAAGGCCTTGCGCAGGGCGGCATAGTCGAAGGGCTGGTTGTCGCGCGGGCCGCCGGTCGCGCCTTCGATCACATGGATGAAGGCGATGCCGCGCCGGCCGAGTTCCGTGGCGACATAGCCATAGAGCGCGGCCGGATCGGAATCCTGGCCGGCGTCATTGGCGGGGGTCACCGGCGAGAGCCGCACACCCACCCGGTCGGCGCCGAACACCGAGATCGCGGCATCGGTCGCCGCCAGCAGCAGCCGGGCACGGTTCTCGATGCTGCCGCCCCAGTCGTCGGTGCGGGTGTTGGTGGCATCCCGCAGGAACTGTTCCAGCAGATAGCCGTTGGCGCCGTGGATCTCGACGCCGTCGAGCCCGGCGGCTTTGGCGTTCTCCGCCGCCTTGCGATAATCCTCGATCAGCCGCGGCATCTCGTCGGCGGACAGGGCGCGCGGGGTTTCGAAGGGCACGAAGCCCGCTTCGGTGAAGGCCTGGCCTTCCGGGCGGATGGCCGAGGGCGCCACCGGCGGCACGCCGCCCGGCTGCAGGCTGGGATGCGAGATCCGGCCGGTGTGCCAGAGCTGCATGAAGATCCGGCCGCCCCGGGCATGGACCGCCTCGGTGACCGCCTTCCAGCCGGCCACCTGCTCGGGCGTGAAGATGCCCGGGGTCCAGGCATAGCCGCGGCCTTCGGCGCTGATATTGGTCGCCTCGGTGATCAGCAGGCCGGCCGCGGCGCGCTGGGCGTAATAGGTGGCGGCAAGCGGCGAGGGAACGCCGTCGGCGCCGGCGCGCGAGCGGGTCAGCGGCGCCATGGCGATGCGATTGGCGAGCGTCAGCGAGCCCAGCGTCACCGGCAGGAACAGGCGGGCATCGGAAATCTGGTCGGTCATCGGGTCGGGTATCCTCGGACGAAAAATGCGGAGCGGCGGGCCGGCCGCCGGCCGAGGCGCCGGGGTGGGCCCGTCAGATGCCGCGGGCATGCATCCGTGCAGATGGGGCGGCCTGTTGCGGTGCGGAAGTGGCCGCTCTCGTGAACAGGCCGTTTCCGGAGCGTGATAACAGACGTCACATCTCGCGGTCGGGGATCAATCCACCGGCAACCGCGCGTCGGTCTTCACCTCTTCCATCACCACATAGGTATGGGTGGTGCGCACCCCCGGCAGGCTGACCAGGCAGTCGCCCAGGAAGCGGCGATAGGCGGCCATATCGGCCAGACGCGCCTTGACCAGATAGTCGAATCCACCGGCGACCATATGGCATTCCAGCACATCCGGCTGCTGGCGGATCGCGGCCTTGAAGGCTTCGAACACGGTCTCGTCGGTGCGGTCCAGGCTGACCTCGATATAGACCAGGAGGGCGCGATCCAGCATGGCCGGGTCGAGTTCGGCGCGATAGCCACGAATATAGCCCTCGCGCTCCAGCCGCCGGACCCGTTCGAGACAGGGTGTGGGGGAGAGATGCACCCGGCGCGACAGCTCGACATTGGTCAGCCGGCCGTCGCTCTGAAGCTCGGTCAGGATGCGCCGGTCGATGCGGTCGAGCGGGCGTGGTGTGGCGTCATCGGTCATTGGCGGATCTCATGCTGCCAGATCGGGGTTCGGGCAGAGAATATAACGCCGCAACCGCCAGAACAGCCGCACATTCTGCCTGCTCACGGGTAATCTCCGGAGATTGCGCCCCATTTGCCAGGCGCCCAACCGCGTGCCGCCCCTCCGGAGACGACACATCATGATCCGCGATACCGACGCCCGTCCCTTCGCTCTCACCACCGATGCCGGCCGTCGCCGGATCGCGGAGCTGAACCTCGCCCCCGAGGCCGAGATCACCGCACGGCTGATCGAGGACGCCCGGCTGCCCGAGGGCATGGCCGCAACCGTCCGCAGCCGTGCCGAGGCGCTGGTCGCCAAGGTTCGCGCCGGGGACGAGCCGGCGCGTGGCGTCGAAGCCTTCCTCAAGGAATACGGGCTCGGCACCCGCGAAGGTGTGGTGCTGATGTGCCTGGCCGAAAGCCTGCTGCGCGTGCCCGATGCTGCCACCGCCGACCGGCTGATCCGCGACAAGCTGGGCGAGGCCGATTGGGATGCGCATCTGGGCCGCGCCGACAGCCTGTTCGTGAATGCATCAACCTGGGGGTTGATGCTGACCGGACGGGTGATCCGGCTGGCGCCCGAGGACGTCGCCGGCGGTGCCTCTTCGGCCATCGGCCGGCTGGTGTCGCGGTCGGGCGCGCCGGTGATCCGCCAGGCCCTGCATGCCGCGATGCGCATGATGGGTAAGCAGTTCGTCCAGGGGCGGAACATTCAGGAAGCGCTGGATCGTGCCCGCGCCGGCTGGGCGAAGGGCTGGCGCCATTCCTTCGACATGCTGGGCGAGGCCGCCCGCACCGAGGCCGATGCCACCCGCTATCACGAGGCCTATCTGGCGGCGATCCGCGCGGTCGGCAAGACGGCCCCGCGGGAGCTGGACGAGATCACCCGTCCCAGCGTGTCGGTGAAGCTCTCGGCGCTGCATCCGCGCTACGAGGCGGCCAAGGACGGCCGCATGCTGAAGGCACTGGGCGGCCGGCTGGCCGAACTGGCGCGCGAGGCGAAGGCGGTGGGCATCGGGCTCACCATCGATGCCGAAGAGGCCGACCGGCTCGACATCTCGCTCGACCTGCTGGAAGGTGCCGCGGCCGACCCGGCGCTTGCCGGCTGGAACGGTCTGGGGCTGGCGGTCCAGGCCTATCAGAAGCGCGCCCATGCGGTGATCGATCATGTGGTGGAGCTGGCCGGGCGCACCGGCCGCATCATCCCCACCCGTCTGGTCAAGGGCGCCTATTGGGACACCGAGATCAAGCGGGCGCAGGAACGCGGTCTCAGTTCCTTCCCGGTCTTCACCCGCAAGGAGGCGACCGACGTCTCCTATCTCGCCTGCGCCCGCCGCATGCTGGCGGCGCGCGACCGGCTCTATCCGATGTTCGCCACGCATAACGCCCATACCGTGGCGGCGATCGACGTGATGGCCGGCAATGACCGCCGCTTCGAATATCAGCGCCTGCACGGTATGGGCGAGCCGCTTTACGAGGCGGCGCTGGGCGATGCGCCGTCGAAGGGCGGCGTCAGCTGCCGGATCTATGCGCCGGTCGGCGCACATGAGGATCTTCTGCCCTATCTGGTCCGGCGCCTGCTCGAGAACGGGGCCAATACCTCGTTCGTGCATCGCCTGGCCGATGAGAGCGTCGCCATCGGCGATCTGGTCGCCGACCCGGTGGCGAAGCTTGCCGGCCGGGCCTCGCGGCCCAACCCGTCGATCCCGCTGCCGGGTGCGATCTATGCCCCCGAACGGCCGAACAGCCAGGGGCTGGATCTGGCCGATCCGCTGGTGGTGATGGAGCTGGACGCCGCCGTCGCCGCTGCCGCCGCCATGCCCGCCGAGGCCTCGGCGATCGTCGAGGGCCGGGATCGCGGCGGCGCCTTTGCGGAGATCCGCAGCCCCGCCGACCGCGCGGTGGTGGTGGGGCGCGTGGCCGAGGCCGACGATGCCGCGGTCGAGGCGGCGATCACGGCCGCCCGCGCTGCCTGGGGCCGCTGGGATGCGCTGGGCGGGCCCGCCCGCGCCACCGTGCTGGAGGCGATCGCCGATCGCTACTGGGCCGACCGCCACCGCGCCTTCGCGATCCTGATCCGCGAGGCCGGCAAGACCTGGCCGGATGCCGTGGCCGAGATCCGCGAGGCGATCGATTTCCTGCGCTACTACGCCGCCCGGGCCCGCGCCGATTTCGCCGGCCCCGTCACCCTGCCCGGGCCGGTGGGCGAGAGCAACGAGATCCGGCACTCGGGCCGCGGTGTCTTCGCCTGTATCTCACCCTGGAACTTTCCGCTCGCGATCTTCACAGGCCAGGTGTCCGCAGCCCTTGCCGCCGGCAATGCGGTGCTGGCCAAGCCGGCCGAGCAGACCCCGCTGATCGCCGCCTGGGCGGTGCGCCACATGCTGGCGGCCGGCGTGCCGGCCGGCGCCATCGCGCTGCTGCCCGGCGACGGTGCCCGGGTCGGTGCGAAGCTGGTCGCCGACGAGCGGGTCGCCGGCATCGCTTTCACCGGCTCGACCGAGACCGCGAAGCTGATCAACCGCGGCCTTGCGGGGCGTGACGGGCCGATCGTGCCGCTGATCGCCGAGACCGGCGGGCTCAACGCCATGATCGTCGACAGTTCTGCGCTGCCCGAACAGGTGGTGGCGGATGTGCTGACCTCGGCCTTCGGCTCTGCCGGCCAGCGCTGTTCGGCGCTGCGCCTGCTGTGTGTGCAGAAGGATGTCGCCGACCGGATCGAGACCATGCTCGCCGGCGCCATGGCGGTGATGGAGGTGGGCGACCCGATGCGGCTCGCGACGGATGTCGGGCCGGTGATCGATGCCGAGGCGCTGGACGGGCTGAAGGCCCATCTGGCGGCGCTGAAGGCGGCCGGCCAGACGAAAATCGCCGAGGCACCGCTGCCGGCCAGGGCCGAAGCCGGCACCTTCCTCGCCCCGACCGCCTGGCGGATCGACAGCCCCGACCGCCTGACCCGCGAGGTCTTCGGGCCGGTGCTCCATATCTGGCGCTATGAGGCGCGGGATCTGGAGGCGGTGGTACAGCGGATCAATGCCTATGGCTATGGGCTGACCATGGGCGTGCACAGCCGCATCGACCGGACGGTGCGCCGGGTGGCGGAGCTGGCCCGGGTGGGCAATCTCTATGTCAATCGCAGCATGATCGGTGCTGTGGTCGGCACCCAGCCCTTCGGCGGCGAGGGGCTGTCGGGCACCGGCCCCAAGGCCGGCGGTCCGCGCTATCTGCATCGGTTTGCGGTCGAGCGCGTGCTGTCGGTCAATACCGCCGCCGCCGGCGGCGACACCCGGCTGATGACCACCATCGCCGACGGCGGCGACTGAGCGTTCCGGCCCGTCACCCGCTCTGCAAGGCTGCGCATGGCGGCCATTGCAGAGCGGGTGCGATGGCCTTATGATCCGCGCCACATCAAGAGTTGGGGCGACGCCCAACGCCAACCTGCCGCATCCGGGCAAGGTGGCACTCCCTCGTGATCCCTGCGATCGGGAAGATGTGGCCGAGCCGGCAATCAAACGGATCACGCCACCGCGTCCGCCCCTGACATGCCGAGTGGGGACGCGCCGATGCCGATCAAGATTCCTGACGATTTGCCCGCCCGCCGCACATTGGAAGCGGAAGGGGTGATGGTGATGGGTGAGACCGACGCGGTCCGCCAGGACATCCGCCCGCTGCGCATCGGCCTGCTCAACCTCATGCCCAACAAGATCCGGACCGAGACCCAGTTCGCCCGGCTGCTCGGCTCCACGCCGCTGCAGGTGGAGTTGACCCTGGTCAAGATCACCGACCATGTCTCGCGCCACACCGCCACCGACCATATGTCGGCCTTCTACCGGCCCTGGGCCGAGGTTGCGACCGAACGCTTCGACGGGTTCGTGATCACCGGTGCACCGGTCGAACGGCTGCGCTTCGAAGAGGTCACCTACTGGGACGAGCTGCGCCGGATCCTCGACTGGACCCAGACCAATGTTCATCGCAACCTGACGATCTGCTGGGGCGCGCAGGCGGCGGTGCATCACTTCCACGGCATGGCCAAATACGACCTGCCCGCCAAGGCCTTCGGGCTTTATGCCCACCGGGTGCTGGCGCCGGCCTCGCCCTGGCTGCGCGGCTTTCCGGACATCTTCACCACGCCGGTCTCGCGCTGGACCGAGGTGCGGGCCGAGGATGTGCCCGCTTCGAGCGGCATGACCGTGCTGGCCGAAAGCGATCAGACCGGTCTCTGTCTGCTCGACGACCCGGCCCACCGGGCACTCCACATGTTCAATCATCTGGAATACGACACGGTCTCGCTGGCGGAAGAATATCACCGGGACGTCGCGGCCGAGGTGCCTGTGACCCTGCCGGTCGGCTATTTCCCCGGCGACGATCCCGGTCGCCTGCCTCACAACCTCTGGCGTGGCCATGCCCATCTGCTGATCGGCAACTGGATCAACGAGATTTACCAGACCACCCCCTTCGATCTGGGGCGGATCGGGATCGAGGATCACGTGCCCTCCGGCCGGTGACGACGGTCAGGTCCGGGGAAGCTTCGTGATCTCGTCGCGCACTGCGGCCAGGATCTCGTCCGACAGCGCGCGGTCACTGGCCTCGGTGGCACGGGCAAGTGCCAGGCCGCCGACCAGGGCCGACATCACCAGGATTGCCCGGTTGCGGTCGCCCCCGGCCCCGGCCAGTGCCGGGAAGCGCGCCGCCAGGGTGTCGATGAAACGGTCGACCCCCTCGGCATAGCTCGTCTGCACGCCGGGCTCCTGCCGCGGCACGTCGGTCGCCAATGCCGCGATCGGGCAGCCGATGTCGCGACGGCTGCGATGGGTGTCGGACAGATAGGTCTCGACAAAGCGGCCGAGATCGCGGCCCGCCTGGTCGCGCCCCGCCTCCAGCCGCTCGATCGTGTCGCCGAAGGCCTTGCCGCAGGCTTCGGCGGCAAGTGCGTCCTTGGACGCGAAATGGCCGTAGAAGCCGCCATGGGTGAGCCCGGCGGCCTTCATGATCTCGGCCACGCCGACACCATCGAAGCCGCGCTCGCGAAACAGCCGGGCGGCCGCCTTCACGATGGCGGCCCGGTTGGCGGCCGCCTGTTCCCTGGTCACCTTCACCGCTTTGGCCCCCTCTCTTCCGCACGTCGATCGGACGCGCATGCATCGATCTGCTCTTGACGGCGGGTATGACGTTCATCATCAATAAAACATGATGGCCGTCATCATAAACCGAACGCCGTTGGGCGGCAATGCGGCGGTGGACGGCAGGGCAGTCGACGGCTGCCGGGCCTGGGCAGGAGCGGACGAATGGCATCGACGGTGATCGCGGCGGCCCTTGCCCGCCGGCGGATCCATTACGGCTGGGTGGTCGCGGGCACGACCTTTCTCACCATGCTGGTGGCGGCAGGGGCGGTGGGCGCGCCCGGCGTGCTGCTGTTGCCGTTGCAGCGGGATTTCGGCTGGCAGACGTCCGAGATTTCCGGCGCCATGGCGATCCGCCTGCTGCTGTTCGGCCTGATGGGGCCGTTTGCAGCGGCGCTGATCAACCGTTTCGGCGTCCGGCGCATGGTGCTGGCGTCGCTGTCCACCGTGGGCGGCGGGCTGGCGCTCTCGCTGGCGATGACCGAACTCTGGCAGTTGATCCTGCTCTGGGGCGTGGTGGTCGGCATCGGCACCGGCATGATCGCCATGGTGCTGGGGGCGACGGTCGCGACCCGCTGGTTCGTGAAGCGGCGCGGCCTGGTGATCGGCCTGCTGACCGCCTCCACCGCCACCGGCCAGCTGGTGTTCATGCCGCTGATCGCCTGGATCGCCGACGGCATGGGCTGGCGCCCCGCGGTGATGCTGCTCTGCGGATTGATGGCGCTGGCGGCGATCCTGGCCCTGATTCTGCTCCGCGACCGCCCGTCCGATCTGGGCCTGCCGGCCTATGGCGAGACCGAGGTGATGCCGCCGCCGGCAGGCCCGGCTGGCGCCTCGGTCGCCCTGGCGGCGATCGGCGCGCTTAAGGATGCGGCACGGACCAGGGTCTTCTGGGTGCTGTTCCTGACCTTCTTCATCTGCGGCGCCAGCACCAATGGCCTGGTTCAGACCCATCTGGTACCGCTCTGTGTCGATTTCGGCGTGGCCGAGGTCAGGGCCGCCGGATTGCTGGCCCTGATGGGCATCTTCGATTTCATCGGCACGGTGCTGTCCGGCTGGCTGTCGGATCGCTACGACAACCGCAAGCTGTTGTTCTGGTATTACGGCCTGCGCGGGCTGTCGCTGGTCTTCCTGCCCTATTCGGATTTCACCCTCTACGGCCTGTCGCTGTTCGCGATGTTCTATGGTCTCGACTGGGTGGCGACGGTGCCGCCGACCATCAAGCTCACCGCCGACCGCTTCGGCCGGGAGCGGGCGCCGATGGTCTTCGGCTGGATCTTCGCCGGCCACCAGATCGGCGCCGCCACCGCGGCCTTCGGCGCCGGGCTGTCGCGGAGCGAACTCGGTACCTATCTGCCGGCCTTCTTCGCCGCCGGTATCCTGTGCTTCCTGGCGGCCGGTGCGGTTCGCACGCTCCGGCCGCCGGTCAGGGGTTGACAGGTGTGGGGCTGAAGGGTGTGGGGCTGGCCGTCAGCGCCGGTGCAGCCAGTCCAGCACATCGCCCGCATTCCGGTCGGGCGGGAAGACCGGATAGAACACCTGCTGCACCACAGCATCGCGGGTGATCAGGGTCAGCCGGCGGATCAGCCGGTGCCCGCCCACCTCCATCACCGGCAGGTTCAGCGCCCGGGTCACCTGCAGATCTGCGTCCGACAGCAGCGGGAAGGGCAGGTGCAGCCGCTCTGCCGCCTCGCGCTGCCAGGCGGTGTCCTGGGTGGAGATGCCATAGAGCGCAGAGACCCCGGCCTCGGCCAGCTCGACGGCATGGTCGCGGAAGGCGCAGGACTGCGGCGTGCAGCCGCGGGCACCAGGGATCATGTCCCAGCCCTCGGGCAGGGGCTGATCCGGCCGGCCGGTCATCGGATAGAAATAGAGCACGCTCCAGCCGGCGAGATCGGCCAGACGGACGGTGCCGCCCGCGGTCGAGGGCAGGGCCAGATCCGGCAGACGGGCGCCGGTCAGATGTGCGGCGGCACCGTCATCGACGGGGGCCGGGATGCTGCTCCAGTCGACACTGGTCAAAGAGGGCTGGTTGGCGGGGGAGGGGGCGGTCACAGGGCACTCCATGCAAGTGTGGTGGCAAAGCCGATCAGCGCGCCGCCGAAGACGAAATCGACCCAGCCATTGGAGGCATCGACCGCCCGGGCGATCACGCCTGATCGGGCGAGGATCGCGAAACACGACCAGAACAGGGCCGATTGCAGGATCAGCTGGCCGCCGAAGACCGCAAGGGCTGCACGCGGCAGATCGGGGGTGGCGACCTGCGAGAAGATGCTGACATAGAAGATCGCGATCTTGGGGTTGAGCAGGTTGACCAGATAGCCGTCGCGAAACAGCGCCGCCGGCGAGCGACGCTGCGGTGGGGGTGAAACCGGGGGTGCCGCAGCGCGTGCCGCGCGGCGGTGCCGCATCTTGGTGACCGCGGCCATCAGATTGCGGATGCCGAGCCAGACCAGATAGGCGGCGCCGCCCAACGCCAGGGCCAGGCCGAGGGCGGGGGAGGCGGCGATCACCGCCGCCACCCCCGCCATCATCAGCGCGACATTGGTGACCGTCGCCCCGACGATGCCCGAGACCAGCGGCGCCATCGGCCCCATGCGGGGTTCGGCGCCATGGCGCAGCACGATCAGCGCGGTCGGCCCGGGGGAGAGCATGGCGGCAAGATGCACCACCGCCAGCAGCATCACCGATCCGAACAGCTGTGCGGTCAAGGTCGGAAGGTCCCGGGACGGGTGGCCAGGATCAGCCGTTCGCGATCGATCTGCGCCTGGGTCCAGAGCGCGGGATCGACGAAGCGCCGCCGGGTTTCCCCGGTCAGCGGCACCGGCAGCGCGGTATCGGTGTCGCGGAAGTCGCGGACCTCGAACACTTCAAGCCCGGCGCCTTCCAGCCGCCCCAGCATGGCTTCATAGTCGTGGCCGCCGACCAGCAGATGATGGGCATGCACCTCGATCAGCACGGCCCGAAGGTCGATGCCGGGCAGGCTGCCGGCCAGGCAGGCGGGCATGCCGGCCAGAACCACGCCCTCGGCACCGTGCACGTCGATCTTCACCACCAGCGGTCCGGCGGGCAGGTCGCGGGCCAGATCGTCGAAGCGCCGACCGGGCACGATGATCGCGTCCGGCGTGTCGGGGGCGACGATGGTCCGGCCACGGAAATGCAGGCTGTCGCCGGTGTCGTTGAGCGCCAGACAATGGGCGCGGCCGGGCTCTCTGGTGGCATGGGCATCTCCGGCGCGGCGGATGTTTCCGGCCAGCACCTCGAAAGCCTGGGGGTTGGGCTCGAAAGCCTCCACCCGCCAGCCTGGATAGCGGGCGGCGACGAGGCAGGGGTAATAGCCGTGCAGCGCGCCGACATCGCAGAAGGTGGCGGCCGGCAGCCTGTCCGCGATCCGGTCGAGCAGATCGACCACGGCAGGTTCATAGCCGAGGGCCGAGAAGGTTTCGCGTGCCACGGTGTCGCCCGGATCGTGGAGGGCGAAGCTGGTACCGCGCACCGCGAAACGGGTCAGGGGCAGGGACATGTCGGTCATTTGATCGCGAGCCACCCTTCGAAGCAGAGATATTTCTGGACCGTGATGATGTCGCTGAACCCGGCCCGGCGCATGAAGTCGACATTCGCCTCGGAGGTGAAGGGCTCCATCTTGCCCTTCAGGCTCAGGCTTTTGGCCAGGACCTCGTGGTGGTCGTAACCGTTGGCGAGCTTGAATTCGTTGTAGAGCGTGGTGAAGGCATCCTGGAAACGGGCGTCGTTGGCCCGCACCTTCTCGAACAGGATGAAGGCGCCGCCCCAGTCGAGGGCGTCCCAGATCCGGTCGAACAGGGCCTGACGATGTTTGGGCGGGATGAACTGCACCGTGTAATGGGCGGTGATCAGGTCCGAGCGTTCGAAGGCGAAGCGCTCCGCCCGGGCGGTCTGGAAGAACATGTTCGGCATGTCGGCATGGACCTGCCGGGCATGGGCGATCATGTCGGGTTCCACGTCCAGCCCGATGAAGCGGGTGTCGGCGAGGTCGCCATGGCGTGCCGCCAGCCGGCGCAGCAGGGTGCCGGTGGAGGTGCCGATCTCGTAGACGGTGGACCCCGCCCGGACGAAATAGTCCGAAAGCCTGGCCGTCAGATCATGGCCGCTGTCGTAAAGCGGCACGGATCGGGAGACATGGCCGTCGAACTTGCCGGCGACATCGCCGGCAAAGCTCCAACGGGCCGGTGCAACGGCAATACCGTCACCGGCGGCCAGCTCCACGATCCGGGATGTCTCCGGTGTCGCGGTCATCAGTGGTCTCCGTGCGGCGCGGACCGGTGGCGTGGCCGCGCGGCGGATGGAACTGCCCCCTGCCTTTTCGCCAGCAGAAGATTCCATGGAGATGCTTCTTTTTCAATCCGAAATTCTACTGATGATTTCTTTATGGAAAAGAAAAACGCCCAGATGGTTCATCCGGGCGTTGTGGCGCATGACGATCAGACGCCTATGGCGCGCGGGCGAGTGCCTTCCATGGCCCAGAGCCAGGCCAGGGCACAGGCCGTCAGCGCCACCGGCGGCAGGGCCGAGAGGGTGAGCGTGGCCCAGTCGAAGCGCTCGATGAGCTGGCCCGAGAAGAAGGCCGAGAGCGCCACCAGCCCGAAGACCAGGAAATCATTGGCAGCCTGACCCGGGCCCCGTTCGGCCGGCAGCAGCGACAGCGATACCAGGGTGGTGGCACCGACGAACAGGGCCGACCAGCCGAGGCCGAGCAGGGTGAGGCTGATCCTGAAATGCCAGACGCTGATCCCTGAGGCGCCGACGCCGATCGCCATCGCCATCAGCAGGCAGCCGGCCAGCATCATCGGCATCAGGCCGAAACGTTCGATCAGCCGGCCGACGATCAGCGCCGGGGCGAACATGCCGAGCACATGCCACTGGATGAC
This sequence comes from Tistrella sp., assembly GCF_002684955.1. Taxonomy (NCBI): domain Bacteria; kingdom Pseudomonadati; phylum Pseudomonadota; class Alphaproteobacteria; order Geminicoccales; family Geminicoccaceae; genus Tistrella; species Tistrella sp. The sequence continues at coordinate 11,880 of NZ_NYWI01000003.1, forward strand.
CTGGGCGGTGGAGGTGAAATCCAGCCCGCAGGCGACCATCGCCAGCGGTGTTGCGGTCATCAGCAGGTTCATCACCGTATAGGCGGTGATGCCGGCCAGGATCGCGATCACGAAACGCGGCCGCCGGAAGGCGGCGCCCAGCCCGCCCGAGAGTGATTTAACCGTGCCGGCCGGCTTGCGCAGGTCCAGGGCCAGGGCGGCGATCAGCATCAGAAGCGCGGCACCGGCGATCACCAGATAGGTGCCGAGGAAGGGATAGGGCGATATCGCGTCGCGTGATGCGCCGGCCAGCGTGGGGCCGACCAGGGCGGCGAGCAGCCCGCCCGAGATGACGAAGGCGATCGCCCGCGCCTCGCCGCCGCGTGGCGCGGCCTCGCCCGCCGCATGGCGCAGGAAGACGCTGAAGCCGTTCGACATGCCGACCAGAACCATGGCGGCACAGAGCAGCAGGAAGCTCGCCATGGCGATGGCGACGGCCGCGAGCAGCGCCCCGGCGATGCCGAGACAGGCGCCGAGCGCAAAGCCCGCCCGCCGGCCCTGCCGCGCCATCAGCATCGAGGCCGGGATGGTGGTGGCGGTATTGGCGATGAAGGTCAGCGCGAAGGGCAGGGTGGCCAGGCTCTTGTCTTCGGCCAGCATATGGCCGGCGAGGGCCGATACCGTCACCAGCAGCATGGTCATGATGGTGTAGAAGCCCTGCGACAGGGACAGCAGGGCAATGGCGCGGCGGCTGCCGCCCGGCGCACGGGCCGAGTCGGTGACGGTGGCGGTCATGGGGGTGGGAACTCCGCATCCTTCTGGTCCGGGATGTGCCCCGCATCAGCCGGCGGGCCCGGGGTGTTTTCACCATCCTGACCTGTTGAAACCGCCGCGTCCATATCGCGTGGCGTCCATATCGTGTATCGGACCTCTTCCCCCCCGGGTATCGGGCATGTCACTCTGTCGGCCCCGAACGCCATTTGAAAGCCGTGCCCATGACCGCTGTCGCCGTGCCGCCCACCATCATCGACTGCGACCCGGGCGTTGACGACGCCCATGCCCTGTTCGCGGCGATCGGTGCCCGGCACCTCAGCGGCCTCGAGGCGGTGACGGTGGTCGCGGGCAATGTCGCGCTCCGTCACACCCGGCGCAATGCGCTGCGGATCCGCGAGGCGGCCGGGCTGGATGCCGCAGCGCTTCCGGTCTATGCCGGCTGCCCCGGGCCGATGATCGGCGCCCTGACCGACGCCGCCGACGTCCACGGTGCCGACGGTCTGGACGGCGCCGGCCTGCCCGAGCCGCAGGGAGAGGCGGAACCGATCCATGCGGTGACCTTTCTGATCGACCGGCTGCGGCGGGCGGCGGCAGAGGGCCGCCGGGTCCGGCTGGTGACGCTGGGGCCGCTGACAAATCTGGCGCCGGCGCTGATCATGGCGCCCGACATCGCAGACGGGCTGCTGGAGGTGCGCGCCATGATCGGCAGTGCCGGGCGCGGCAACATCACCCCTGCGGCCGAATTCAACGCCTATGTCGATCCCGAGGCGCTGGAACGGGTGGCGGCCACCCTGGATGCGGCCGGTGCCGACGGCGTGCCGTTCTACGTTTACGGGCTGACGCTCACCCATACCGTCACCGCCGATCGTGCCGAGATTGCCCGATATGCCGCCCTCGACAGCCGGGCGGGGCGGGCCGTCGCCGGCATGCTGGGGGCCTATCTCGACCGGCACCGCGTGGCGCCGCTGCCCGGCATGGGCGGCGCGCCCGCCGACGAGGCACCTCTGCACGACCCTTGCGTCATCGCCGACCTGCTGGCGCCGGGGGCCGTCAGGGCGGTACCGGGGCGATTGCGGGTCGTCCTCCACGGGCCGGCGCGGGGGCAGACGCTCGCCTCTTTCGATACGGGCCTCGGCGTCGGTGTCGGATCGCGGGTCGTCTGGATGGTCGAGGGCGATGCCGGCCGCCTGCGCGCCGCGCTTTTCTCTGCTGTGGCCGACCTCGGCGACGGCTGATCATCGTGTGGCGTTAACGGACCGATAAGTTTCATCCTTTAATGATGTTGTCATGAAGATCCATGCGACGGCCGGGCCGGGGGGGCTCCGACCGCCGCATGCCGCGGGCAGGACGCGGAAACGACAAAGAAGAACGATCAGGGGAGGTTGGGACGACATGAGCGAGCATGACCAGCAGGCCACCGGTGCGGGAGCCGATGTCACGACCACGCCGGCACCGGAAACCGGCCGTCGCCGACGTTTCCGTCGCCGGCGGGCCGAGAGGCCCCGCGGCCGGGACGTCCGGCGCCCCGGGCGGCTGGGCCGGATCGGGCTTGGGCCGAAGCTGTTCCTGGCCTTTGCGGTGGTGTCGATCCTGGCCGTCGTGGCGAGCGGTGTCGCCTGGATCTCTTACGGTCGGGTGGAGCGTGGCTTCGAGGAGGTGCAGGAACAGGGCGTGCGGCCGCTGACCGCGGCACTGCGTCTTGCCCGGCAGGCGGAGGTGCTGGCGGCCTCGGCCCCGGCTGTCGCCAGTGCCGGCTCGGCCGAGGCGCTCGACAAGGAACGCCAGGCGATCACCTCCGCGATCGGCGGCATGCGCGGCGATCTTGCCGCCCTGCAATCGGCCGGGCTGGATGCCGGCCTGGTCGGCATGGTCGGCGAGGATGTCGACGCCCTGATCGCCCGGCTCGATGAACTGCTCAAGGCGGTGGAAGAGCGCTATGCGCTGACCGCCCGGCGGGAGGCCGCCATCCGCGACCTGGCCGGTGCACGCGACACCTATCTGGCGGCCATCTCTCCCGGGGCGCAGCGGATCTCCCAGGACTTCCGCAACAAGGCGGAGGCGACCGCCGGCATGTTCGAGTTCGGCATGCTGCAGGAGGCGGTCTATGATCTGACCAGCCGGCAGCTGCCGGCCCTTCAGCTCAGCATCCAGCTGCGCGGTGACATCGCGGCCGCCCAGGGCATCGTTGCCGAGACCGCGACCATCACCAACGCCACACATCTGGAACGGCTGCGTCAGCGGCTTCAGGCGGCCGCCTATGCGCTCGATCGCGACACCAAGGCCCTGGACGAGCGGGTGAACAAGGGCCCCCTGCTCGAGGCGGTGACACGCTTCTCCCAGGCGGCGACGCCCGGCGACAAAAACAATGTCTTCGAGATGCGCGTGGCGGAAATCACGGCGCTGACCCAGGTCGACCAGCGTCTGCAGGCCGCCCGTGAGGCCGGCCAGCTGCTGGCGGAAGATGTCGACGGGCTGGTCTTCCAGACCTCGGGCGCCATCGCCGAGGTCCGCAGCCGCACGACCGAAGACCTGACCCGCAGCCGGACGGTTCTGCTCGCGCTGGCCGGTGCAAGTGTCGCGGTCTCGCTGCTGATCGCGCTCGGCTATGTCGGCCGGCGGGTCATCGGCCGGTTGCGGCGTCTGGAGCGGGCGATGCGGTCGGTGGCGGCCGGCGATCTGACGGTGGAACTGCCGCCGGCGGGGGGCGACGAGATCGGCCGGATGACCGAGGCCCTGCAGGTCTTCCGCGACACCACCGCCGAGGTCGAGGCGGCCAAGGCGCGCGCCGCGGCAGAGGAAGAACGGCAGCGGGAGATCCGGCGCAGGGAAATGCTCAACCTGGCGGCCACTTTCGAGGCCGAGGTCAAGGGCGTCGTCGACCAGCTGGCAGAAGCGGTTTCGGCCCTGGGGGCCAGTTCGTCGGAACTGACCGCCGCTGCGGCCCGGGGTGACGAACGTGCCCAGACCGTCGCTGCGGCCAGCGAAGAGGCGGAACGCAATGCCGAGACGGTCTCCGATGCCACCCGTCAGCTCTCAGGCGCGGTTGCCGAGATCGGTAATCAGGTCCAGGAGGCATCCACCATCGCCCGGGGCGCGGTCGCCCAGGTGGAGCGCACCGACACCACGGTCGAGGAGCTGGGCAAGGCCAGCGAGGAGATCAGCGAGGTGGTGCGGCTGATCGGCGAGATCGCCGGCCAGACCAATCTGCTGGCGCTTAATGCGACCATCGAGGCGGCGCGTGCCGGCGAGGCCGGCAAGGGCTTCGCCGTGGTGGCGGGCGAGGTGAAGACCCTGGCGGCCGAAACCGCCAAGGCGACCGGTCGGATCAGCCAGCGGGTGGAGGCGATCCAGAACCGCACCGGAGAGGCGGTCCAGGCGATCCGCGACGTGCGCGACACGATCCTGCGGCTGAACGAGATTGCGAGTGCCATCGCGGCCGCCGTCGAGCAGCAGGGCAGCTCCACCCAGGAGATCGCCCGCAGCGTGGCCGAGCTGAGTGCCGGGTCCCGCGAGGTGTCGACATCGATCGCCGATGTCGCCGATGCCAGCCGCCGCACGTCGGAAGGGGCAGATCAGGTGCGGCATGCGGCCGACGCATTGGGCGCGGCCTCCCGTAATCTCGACGGGTCGATGAGCGGCTTCCTGGATCGTCTGCGCAGCGCCTGACGCCCGGGGGGAAGGCGGAGGGAGGATGTCGTCAGGCGCGGATATTTCCCTGTTTCTTTCCCGTCAATCGCGCCTTTCCCTTACACAGCCGTCGCCCCACCTCTATATGAATGGGCCCTTCCACATCCGGGGCCGGCAGATCCACCGGAATGGGAGGCCCCACATGACCGAGGATGGCGCGAAGATCGTTGAACTCGGCCGGCATCGCAGCGAGCGCGTGCCGATGCCGCCGAAGGATGCGGTGCGTGGGGCTGTACCGGTGGTGGTTGCGTTCGATCGCCGGCAGCGTGCGGTCGACCGGCTGTCGCGGGCGCTGGAGGCGATCGATGCCGCCGGTGCGGATCTTGCGGCCGCGCGTGGGGCGCTGGATCATCAGCACCGGCGCCTCGACGATCAGCGCGGCCAGCTGGCCCGACATGTCGAGCGGCTGGGCGGGATTGCCGACGACCTGAACCGCCGCGCCGCGCGCCTGCGCGAGATCGAGGCCGAGACCGACCGTGCCATCGCGATGGTCAACGAGGGCCGGTGGGTGGATCCGCAGGGATGAACCAGCGGGATTACCGGCAAGGCTTCAAGCAGAAGGGCCGGCAGTGAAAACTGCCGGCCCTTCCGTTGGTCAACTCTGTCGGGGCGGCCCGGATCAGGGCTCCTCGATCTCGCCGGCCGCGGTCTGGAGATAGTTCTGCAGGCCGAGCTGATCGACCAGGCCCAGCTGGGTCTCCAGCCAGTCGATATGCTCTTCCTCGCTCTTCAGAATCTCGCGCAGCAGATCGCGCGTGACGAAATCGGCCTTGGTCTCGCAATCGGCGATGGCGACGCGCAGATCGACGACGGCCTTCATCTCCAGATCCAGATCGGCCTGGAGCATTTCGGGCACGGTCTCACCGATGTGCAGCTTGCCCAGATCCTGAAGGTTGGGCAGACCTTCCAGGAACAGGATCCGCTCAATCACCTTGTCGGCATGCTTCATCTCGTCGATCGACTCGTGGTACTCGACGTGACCGAGCTTGCGATAGCCCCAGTCCTTCAGCATCCGGGCATGAAGGAAATACTGGTTGATGGCGGTGAGCTCGTTCTTCAGCACCGTGTTGAGGTGCTTGATGATCTTGGGATCGCCCTTCATGGCCGTCTCGTCCTCGTTCTCGTGACCCGATGCCGGCTGCAGGGGAAGGCGCCGGCTTTGAACGAGACTATAGCCACAACTCTGTCCCGCGGCCAGTGCGGACAGGCTGGAATTCTTCAAAAAGTCGTGGAATTACTTGAGTTTGCGTCGCAGCTTCGAGCTTTTCTTGAGTTTGCGTCGCAACTGCGCGATCGAAGCCTGAGACTGACTGTCAGGCGCGGATCGACGCCGGAACCGCCGCATTTGCCGCCTCGGCACCGGTGCTGCCGCAGCCGGGCAGCATGGCCCGGACGCAGTCGATGCATTTGCCGCATTGCGGCCGGGTCCCGAGGGCGCGGTAGACGCCCGAGACACTCCGCGCACCGGCCGCAGCCTCGCGCACACGCCGTTCCGTCAATCCGTTGCAGATGCAGACATACATGCTGAGCCGCACTCCGATCCGGGGGCTGGTTGCAGTGGCGGGAAGGGGCGCTTCGCCGCCACTGCGAACCGTTCGCATGGATAGAGTGGCAATGCTGAGAATGATTGTCAATCGCCTATTGTCGCCTCGCGTTGCTTCAGAACGCGCCGCATGATCTTCCCGGTTGCGGTCATCGGCAGTTCCGTAACGAAGGCGATCTCGCGCGGGTATTCATGGGCCGCCAGCCGGTCGCGAACATGGGCACCCAGCGCGCGGGCCAGATCGTCCGACGGCTCAACCCCTGGGGCCGTAACCACGAAGGCCTTCACGATCTCGGTGCGCACCGGATCGGGCTTGCCGATCACGGCGGCCATGGCCACCGCCGGATGGCGGATCAGGCAGTCTTCGATCTCGGCCGGGCCGATGCGGTAGCCGCCGCTGGTGATCACGTCGTCGGCCCGACCCATGAAGTGGAACAGACCGTCGGCGTCGCGCCGGCCCATATCGCCGGTCAGCAGCCGGCCATTGCGGAACTTGGCCTCGGTGGCCGCAGGGTTGTTCCAGTAGCGCAGGAACATCACCGGGTCGGGGGCACTGACCGCGATTTCGCCGGTCTCGCCATCGGGCACGGTCTGGCCCGCCTCGTCGACGATCAGCACCTCGTGGCCGGGCACGGCGCGGCCCATGGCGCCTGGGGGCGAGGGTTCGATCCGCTGGTTGCAGGACACGGTCAGATTGCATTCGGTCTGGCCGTAGAATTCGTTGATCGGCACGCCCAGAACCTCGCGCCCCCAGTCGAGCAGCTCGGACCCGAGGCTTTCGCCGCCACTGCCGACGGAGCGGAGCGCCAGATCGGCGGGCACCCGGTCGCGGGGCACGCCACGCATCAGTTTCAGCGCGGTCGGCGGCAGGAAGGTGTTGCGCACCCGCTCCGTCGCCATCAGCCGGAGGGCGGCTTCGGGGTCGAATTTGCGCATGCGCTGCGAAACAACGCCGATCCCCATGGCCCAGGCCGGCAGCAGGACGTCGAACAGCCCGCCGATCCAGGCCCAGTCGGCCGGTGTCCAGAACAAGTCGTCCGGCCGGGGCGGGAAGTCGTGCGGCATCTGCACGCCCGGCAGATGGCCCGACAGCACCCGGTGGGCATGCAGTGCACCCTTGGGATTGCCGGTGGTGCCCGAGGTATAGATGATCACGGCGGGATCATCGGCCGCGGTGTCGAGGATCGCGGGCGGAGTGCCGGTGGCATCGCGGATCAGCCGGTCGAAGGCGATGGTGCCGGCCGGCACCGGCTCGGGGCCGGTCACGATCACCCGGGCAAGATCCGGACAGTCGGTCTGCACCGACATCACGGCATCCAGCCGGCCGGGATCGACGATCACCGCGCGGGTGCCGCTGTCGGCCAGGCGATAGGCGAGCGCTTCCGGGCCGAAGAGTGTGAAGAGCGGCAGGGCGATGGCGCCGATCCGGTAGATCGCCATATGGGCCAGCGCCGCTTCGGGGCTCTGCGACAGGCAGATCCCCACCCGGTCGCCGCGCCCGACCCCCAGATGCAGAAGCCCGGCGGCCAGACGCCCCGCCAGCCGGTCGATGTCGGCAAAACTGAAGACCTTGCGGCTGCCGTCTTCCTCGACATGGATCAGGGCCGTGCGATCCGGCGCCTCATGCGCCCAGCGGCCCGCGGTCTGGGCGGCGATGTTCAGCCGCGCCGGGATCTGCCAGCGAAAGCGGGCGCGCCATCCGGCAATGGTTTCGTCGGGGCGGGGAGCGTCGAGCATCGGGCGAGTCCTCCGGTTGGCCCCGAGGCTCGTTCCATGGCCTGTCGGGGCCTGCAGATCCTGCCGCGTCTGCCCCGGGCCGGCAAGGCTTCCGCCCGCCGGGGCGTGGCCTCAGGGCTTCTGCACCCAGCCGCTGCCTTCCGGCATCACCCAGGTTCCGGACGGGGCGCGCTCGATCACCTGCGCGCCGGCGATGCGTTCGACGGCCGAGAGCGAGGCGCCGCGCCTGGCGGCGATGGCCCGATAGCGGTCCTTCCGCTGCAGGTTGATCCGGTCGATCACCTGCTGCGTGGCGGCATCGGTCCGGGACTTTACGGCACCCACATAGCCGTCAAAGCGCTCGCCGACCAGCCCCTGCGCCTTCAGCGCATCGAGGCCGGCTTCCTGGGCCATGGCGGCGCGGGGCTGGGCCAATGGCAGGACGGCGGCGGCGGGCAGGGCGGCGGCCAGCAGAACGGCGAGGAACCGGGCGGCGGTGCGGCGACGGGCGGGCAGGGTCGGCATCAGAACAGCTCCGGCTCTTCGGCGAGCAGATCCTCGATGTCCTTTTCGACCCGGACCCGGACCTCGTGCTCGATCTTGACGTTGACGTTGATGACGATCGGCTTCTCGGGCGCCTCGACCCTCACGGTCGGCTGGCAGGCCGCCAGCAGCACCAGAATGCCGGCCAGCGGCAGCAAACGTATCGGTCCGGCCATTCCTGTCCTCCCCGGCCTGCGGTATCGGGTCGCTATTCGGGCGACCGGCTCTTCATCCGCGACTGCTCTTTCACGAGGGACTGGCCGAAACCCTCCGCACCGGAATCGAACAGCCGCCCTTCGACGGAGAGCAGCTGGGCGAGCGGCCCGCGGACGTCGAGGTTGATCTCCATCGGATACCCGTCATACACCGCCGGGCTCGATCCCGCGAGCGACAATCCCGCGGTCAGCTCACCCTCCAGCGGGCCGTCGAGGGGGAGGCGCAGATGCCGCATGCGGAAGTCTTCCAGCGCACGCGCCAGCAGGTCGGCGCCTTCGCCCGCGCTGCCGGCCGCGGCCTCGGCCGTATCCGATGCCCAGCTCAGCCGGCCGGCCTGGCCGGTGAATTCGGCATGGTCGATGCGAATGCCCTCTTCCCCCAGAACCACCGGTACGAAGCCGGAAATGCGGCCATCGGCATTCAGCGCCGGTTCGTCGGCAAAGGCGGCGAGCAGGCCGAGTTCCAGGTTCTCGGCCCGCAGGATCACCCGCCGGTCGCCCGCGCCCAGCGGTACCCGTACCGGTTCCACCGACAAGCGGCCGCCGGCGAAGGGCCATTCCGCGTTGACGACATCGAAGGTGGTGGGGGTCAGGATCGCGGTCATCCGGCCGTCGGTCAGGGGCAGCCCCGCCTCGATCCGGCCGATGTCGAGCGTCTGCGGCCCGTCGGTGACCCAGGGATCGGGGCCCGTCAGCACCAGCTGGCCGGTCAGGCCCGAGATGGTCGCCGCCTCGGCGGTGAAGCCCGCATTGGCGAGGCTCGCCACCAGCCGCAGCCGCAGCGGGCCGCCGCCCCAGCGGATCGTGGCGGTGGCGGCCGTCTGGCCGGCGACACCGGTGACGATGCCGCCCGCCGCCGGCACCAGATCGGCCGGTTGCAGCCGCTCGCGCGCCCAGGTGACGGCGGGCAGTCTGACCAGGGCCGTGCCGCGCCCGCTGGCGGGGTCGTGGGAGAGGGTGATATCGGCCCGGGCCCGCTGCCGCGGATCATGCACCTCACCCGCCAGTTCGATGCCCTGGGCGGCAGCCCGGCCCGAGAGCGCGATGTCGAGGGGCGCGAAGCGCAGCGGCGTAGCGATGTCCGTCAGGCGGGCGGACAGCCGGCCGATGGTGACCACCGGATCCGGCGCATCCGGCGCTTCGATGCCGGCTTCGACCGTCAGCCCCGAAATCGCGAGATCGGCGGCCGGCAGCCGGAGATCCCCGTCCGACGCGGTCATCTGCAGGGGGCCGTCCAGCGGGTCGCCGGCCAGCGTGATGGTCGGCAGCCGGCCGGTCACTTCGTCCCCGTCGATCCGGGCCCCGGCGAGCACGCCCTGGACCGATCTGGCACCGTCGGTCAGGTCGAGCAGCGGCTGGCCTTCTACGGGGCAGAGCCGTCCCTCGCTCAGGCGAAGCGTTGTCTCTCCTGCGTCCAGGGTCAGGGCCGGGAGGTTGAGACAGTCGGCAAGGTCGATCCGCACGCCGCCATCGACCAGGCTGCGGGTCAGGGTGAAGGCGACCGGAACGGGCCGGTCGCGATCCACATGCCAGCCGGGGCCGCCGCCGGCCGGCGCCACATCGCCGCCCAGTTCGATGCGTTCGCGGCCGTCTGCACGCGACAGCCGGGCGGACAGGGCCAGATCGGCAGCGGCGTCGGTGGCACCGTCCGCCGTCGACCAAGCGAGCCGGCCGGTGAGGGTGATGTCCGGATCGGAGGACAGGCGGTCGGCGCCGGCGCTGCCCTGGAAGCGGAGCAGGGGCGTGCCGTCGGCTGCGAGCCAGGCTGCGTCGACATCGTCGATCGTGGCCCCGTCGACCGGCAGGGTCAGCGGAGCGGGCGTGGTCTCCTCCGCGGCGGAGGCAGGCTGAAGAAGCGGCGCGAAGGGCCCGGGCTGCCCGTCGACCAGCCGCAGCGTCAGACCGTCGATCCTGAGATCCGCCAGCCGGCCGTCGAGAAGCGCATCGAGTGTGAAGGCGAGGGTGATCCGGCGGGCATGGGCGCCCGAGGCCGCTGAACTGCCGTCGGCGGGGGCGCCGAGCGTCACGTCGTCCAGAACCAGTGCACCATCGGCGAAATGGCGATCGGCCACCGTTACCGGCCCGAGACCGCGGCGGGTGAGTGCATCTGCCGCGAGGTCGACGGCCAGGACCGGGCCATAGCGCCAGGCTCCGACGCCCAGAGCCGCAAGTGCGGCGATGGATGCCACGAGGATGATCGTCCCTCGCCGACCGGCCATCCCGTCTCCCCCGCGTGAACCCGTTCGCGGACAGTCTAGCCGATGTGTCCGGTCGCATCCATCCGCAGGTGCCCACTATGCTTTCGGATAGACCTTCCAGCCGCGCCCCGCCTTCCGCCCGACATGGCCGGCCGCCACTTTCTGCTTGAGCAACGAGGCCGGGCGGAAGCGCTCGCCATAGGCGTCGTGCATGATTTCCTGCGCCTGAAGGCTGAGGCTGTTGGTCACCACGTCCATCAGCTCGAACGGCCCCATGGGGTGACCCAGGCCCAGCCGGCAGGCCTTGTCGATGTCCTCCGGGGTGGCGACACCTTCCTCGACCAGCTTCACCGCTTCGATCAGGAAGGCGTGGAGCACACGGTTGACCGCGAAGCCGGGCACGTCCTTGACCCGGATCGGTTCCTTGCCGGCATCCCGGCAGAGATCCATCACCCGCGTGATCACCTCGTCGGTGGTGTCGAAGCCGGGGATCACCTCGACCAGCTTCATGCGGTGCACGGGCGAGAAGAAATGCGTGCCCAGGAACCGGGTCTGCCGACCGGCCGAGACCGCCGAGGCGAGCGTCGAGATCGGGATGGTCGAGGTGTTGCTGGCGATGATCGCCTCCGCCCCCAGAATGCCGTCGAGGCGGCGGAACACCGCCTGCTTGATCTCCTGATCCTCGAACACCGCCTCCACGACCAGTTCGCGATCGGCGAAGGCCTCAAGGCTTTCCGCCGCGCGAAGATGGCCGAGGGCGCGGCCCTTGTCGGTCTCCGAGAACAGCCCGCGGCCGATGCCGCGGTCGAGCACGCCCTCGAGTCGGCCGATCGCGGCCCGGGCCGCCTCGACATTCTGATCGGTCAGCAGCACGTCATTGCCGGCCAGCGCGAAGATCAGGGCGATCTCAGAGCCCATCATGCCGGCGCCGACGACGCCGATGCGGGTGGTCATGGTGGCGTTTCCTTCCGTGGAGCGTCTTCTTGTCGGTCGGTTTTCCGCGCCGCCGGCGCCTCAGAACGAGGCGTCGGCGGTGGCGAGCAGGGTGTCGTCCTTCGATTCCAGGATCCCGGCCCAGACCGCGGTCTTGGGCAGTTCCCAGACATAGAAGTACCGGGCGGCCGCGAATTTGCCGTCCAGGAAGGCCCGCTCCGCGTCATGCGGGGCCGCAGCTGCAAGCCGGGCGGCGGTGGTCGCCTGGCGCAGCCAGATCCAGGCCAGCACGGTATGGCCGAACTGGTGCAGATAGGCCGTGGCATTGGCGAGGAACAGCTCCACCTTGCCTTCCGCCCCCATCGGTACCAGGGTTTCGGTGGTCTTGCGCAGACGTGCGACCGCCTCTTCGAACCGGTCGGCCAGCCACAGCACCCGGTCGTCGCCCGAGGCGCGGGCCTCGGTGATCGCCTGGGCGTAGCGCTTGCCAAGCGCCTGCAGGGCGGCACCGTTCATCATCGTCACCTTGCGGCCCAGAAGGTCGATCGCCTGGATGCCGTTGGTGCCTTCATGGATCGGGTTCAGCCGGTTGTCGCGGTAATACTGCTCGACCTGGTATTCCCGGGTGAAGCCATAGCCGCCATGGATCTGAATGGCATGGACATTGGCTTCCAGGCAGTAATCCGACGGCCAGGCCTTGGCGATCGGGGTCAGGATGTCGAGCAGCAGCTGCGCCTCGGCGCGGGCGGCCTCGGTCTCGCCGGTTTCCTGTTCATCGACCAGCCGGGCGCAGCTGAGGGTGAGCGCCAGCCCGCCTTCGACCGCGGCCTTCTGGGCCAGCAGCATGCGCTTCACATCGGCATGATTGACGATCGGCACCTGCGGGCTGGCGGGGTCCTTGTCGGTGGGCAGTCGTCCCTGCGGGCGGTTGCGGGCATAGTCCAGCGAGTGGAGATAGCCGGCATAGCCCAGCATCACGGCGCAGCGGCCGACGCCGATCCGCGCCTCGTTCATCATCTGGAACATGTAGCTGAGGCCCTTGTGGGGCTCGCCCACCAGATAGCCGACCGCGCCGCCGTTCTCGCCGAAATTCAGCATGGTGGAGGTGGTGCCGCGCCAGCCCATCTTGTGGATCAGCCCGCCCAGCGCCACGTCGTTGCGTGCGCCCAGGCTGCCGTCCTCGTTGACCAGCACCTTGGGCACGATGAACAGCGAGATGCCCTTCACGCCCGCCGGCGCGCCCTCGATCCGGGCCAGCACCATGTGGATGATGTTCTCGGACAGCTCGTGATCGCCGGCCGAGATGAAGATCTTGTTGCCGGTGATCCTGTAGGTGCCGTCGTCCTGCGGCACGGCGCGGGTGCGGACGTCGGCCAGGCCCGATCCGGCCTGGGGCTCGGTCAGGGCCATGGTGCCGAAGAAGCGCCCGGCCAGCATCGGCCGCAGATAGCGTTCGCGCTGCGCGTCGGAGCCGAAGCTCTTGATCAGGTTCGAGGCGCCGATGGTCAGGAAAGTGTAGGAAGCGGTGGCGACGTTGGCGCCGTCGAACAGGGCATAGCAGGCATGGGCGACGGTGGTGGGCAGCTGCATGCCGCCCCATTCCTCTTCCTGTCCCGCCGCCAGCAATCCGGCCTCGATGAACTGATCGACGGCGGCCTTCACCTCGGGGATCATCACCACCCGGCCGTTCTCGAAGCGCGGCTCGTTGGTGTCGTTCTTGCGCAGATGCGGCAGGTAGTGATCGGTCGCGATCTTCATCGACAGGTCGATCGCCGCATCGAAGGTGTCGCGGCTATGGTCGGCGAAGCGCGGCCGGGTGGTCAGGCTTTCGACGTCGAGCATGTCGTAGAGCATGAAGTCGAGGTCGCGCCGGTTGATGATCTTCGAGTCCATGAGCCTCGATCCTCCCTGGAGATCTTGGAAATTCAGGCCCGCAGTCGAGGCAAGGGACATGCAGACCAAATGTTCGGTCGGTGCGGATGGCCACGAAAAAGGGGACGGCGCCGCAAGCGGCCGCCGCCCCCTTTTGAGGTCCGGTTCCTGGGGAATCCGGTCAGGCGGCGCGACGGATCATCGCCACCATGCGGTCGAGATGGTGATCGTGATCGCCGAACTCGCCCTCGATCATGGTCAGCCGCTTGAAGTAGTGGCCGGCGGCATATTCCTCGGTCATGCCGATGCCGCCATGCAGCTGGATCGCGGCCTGGCCGACCAGACGGCCCGAGCGCGAGGTATGCGCCTTGCAGGCCGCGGCCGCACGGGCGCGGGCAGTGGCATCATCCTCTTCGGCCAGGGCCATGGCGGCGGCATAGGCCAGAGAGCGGCTCTGCTCCATGTGGTTCATCATGTCGACCGCGGCGTGCTGCAGCACCTGGAAGTTCGCGATCGCCACACCGAACTGCTCGCGGGTCTTCAGGTAGTCGACCGTCAGCATGTGCAGCGCCTTCATGGCGCCGACCGCCTCGGCCGAAACCGCCACCGCACCATGGTCGAGCAGGTCGGAGAGCAGGGCGGCCCCGCCGTCGACCTCGCCCAGAACCGCCTCGGGGCCGACCTGGACGCCTTCGAAAGTGACGTCGGCCGCCCGGCCGCCATCGACGGTCATGTAGGATTTGAGCGACACGCCCGCGGCCCCGGCATCGACCAGGAACAGGGTGATGCCCTGGGCATCACGCTCGCCACCCGCGGTGCGGGCGCTGACGATCAGCTTGTCGGCATGCTGGGCGTTGCGCACCACCGCCTTGACGCCCGAGAGGGTGAAGCCCTCGCCTGAACGCTCGGCGCGGGTGGTGACCCGGGTGCGGGCATAGCGGCCGCGCGGCTCGTAATGGGCGAAGCCGAATTTGAGCGCGCCTTCCGCGACCTGGCCGAGCAGGGCATCGCGCACGTCGCCCTTGGCGCCGGCCGTCAGGGCGCGCACGCCCAGCACCGCCGTCGGCATGAAGGGCTCGAGCACCAGGCCCGCGCCCAGCTTTTCCAGGATGAGGGCCGCATCGACCATGCTGCCGCCGATGCCGCCCTGGTCTTCAGGCACCATCACCGCCAGCAGGCCCATTTCGGCGAGCGTGCCCCAGTTCTTCGCCGAGATGCCGTCCTCGCTCTCGGCCAGCTTGCGGCGCGCGTCGAAGGGGTATTCGTTGCGCACGAAGCGCTCGACGCTCTCGACCAGGAGCTGCTGTTCGTCGCTGAGTGAGAAGTCCATGAAACTCGGATCCTTGTCCCGGTCGTGCGTCAGAGGCCCAGGAAGGCCTTGGCGATGATGTTCTTCTGGATCTCGTTCGAGCCGCCGTAGATCGAGCTCTTGCGCCAGTTGAGGTAGTAGGGCGCGGCCAGATTGGCCTCGAGGCTCGAGATCGGCTCGCCGTTCCAGCCGGGATGCTGGCTCTCGGGCAGATAGGGCTGCGCGTAGGGGCCGACGGCTTCGAGCAGCAGCTCGGTGATCGCCTGCTGGATCTCGGTGCCCTTGATCTTGAGCAGCGAGGATTCAGGGCCCGGACGGCCGCTCTTCGAGGTGGTGATCATGCGCATGACGGTCGCATCCAGCGCCATCAGCTCGATCTCGACCGCGGCCAGCCGCTCCATGAAGCGGGCATTCTCGATCAGCGGGCGGCCTTCGTCGTCCACTTCCTTCGCGGCCAGTGCCTTCAGCTTGCGCAGCTGGTGGCGCGAGCGGCCGACGCCGGCAATGCCGGTGCGCTCGTGGCTCAGCAGGAATTTGGCATAGGTCCAGCCCTTGCCTTCCTCGCCGACCAGGTTTTCGACCGGGACGCGGACGTCCTCGAAGAAGACCTGGTTGACCTCGTGGCCGCCATCGATGGTGATGATCGGGGTGACCGAGATGCCCGGGGTCTTCATGTCGATCAGCAGGAAGGAGATGCCCTCCTGCTTCTTGACCGTGCTGTCGGTGCGCACCAGGCAGAAGATCCAGTCGGCATACTGGCCGAGCGTGGTCCAGATCTTCGAGCCGTTGACGACATATTCGTCGCCGTCACGCACCGCGCGGGTCTTGAGCGAGGCGAGGTCGGAGCCCGAGCCCGGCTCGGAGAAGCCCTGGCACCAGAAATCTTCCGACGACAGGATGCGCGGCAGGAAATGGTCCTTCTGGGCCTGGTTGGCGAAGGTGTAGAGCACCGGGCCGACCATGCTGAAGGCGAAGGCGATCGGCGGCGGCGCGCCGGCGGCGTTCATCTCCTGGTCGAAGATGTACCGCTTGATCGGATCCCAGCCGGTGCCGCCATATTCCTTCGGCCAGGCCGGGGCGATCCAGCCCTTGTTGTAGAGGATCTTCTGCCAGCGGACGAAATCTTCCTTCGGCAGATGGATGCTGCGCTCGAAGCGCGCCTTGATGTCCTCCGGCAACGACGTCCGCATGAACTCGCGGACCTCCTCGCGGAACGCCTGATCTTCGGCGCTGAGGGTAAGCTTCATCGCGCCCCTGCTCCCTGAAATCTGCGGGGTCCCCGGACCCCTGGTTCAGGACCGTCCCCCCCTCAAGGTCGATCCGTCTTTGAAACATACGACTGTTTTACGCCGAGGCCAGTGAAAACCGCGAGATCGGGACATTTCGTCGATACGTCCCATTGCGGCAGAGGGGAAAGCGTCACGGCCCGGCTGCAGATCATGGACGACCGGCCGCCCCGTAAAACGTGGCGGCCGGTCTGCCGGATCACCGGCTGCGGTCGTAGTCGGCGAAGGACTTGCCCTCGGCGACCAGGGTCTCGATCAGCTTCGCCGGCTTCCAGCGATCGTCGAGATCGGCATGGAACTGCCTGATGTCGGCCAGAACCTTGTCGAGGCCGATCAGGTCGGCCTGGAACATCGGGCCGCCGCGCCAGGCCGGGAAGCCATAGCCGAAGCAGTAGATCACGTCGATATCGCTCGCCCGGATCGCCATGCCCTCTTCAAGGCATTTGGCGCCTTCATTGATCAGGGCATAGAGCGAGCGCTTCAGGATCTCGTCTTCCGAAATCTCGCGGCGCTCGACGCCGGCGGCCTTCGAGGCCTCGACAATCAGCTGTTCGATCTTGGGATCGGTCACCGGCGTGCGGCTGCCGCCCTCATAGAGGTAGTAGCCGGCCTTGGTCTTCTGGCCGAAGCGGCCCATCTCGCAGATCTGGTCCGACACGGTCGGCCAGAACAGATCGTTGCGGCGGGTGGCCGCGCGGCGCTTGCGGATCCGCCAGCTGACATCCAGACCGGCCATGTCGCCCATGGTGAACGGGCCCATCGCCAGGCCCCAGCGCTGCAGCACGCCGTCGACCTGGGCGGGCAGGGCGCCTTCGACCAGCATCAGCTCACCCTGCTGGACATAGGGCTCCAGCATGCGGTTGCCGACGAAGCCGTCGCAATTGCCGACCAGCACCGGCACCTTGCCGATGGTCTTGGCGAGCTTCATCGAGGTCGAGATGACCTGGTAGGAGGTCTTGGCGCCGCGCACCAGTTCCAGCAGCGGCATGACATTGGCCGGGCTGAAGAAATGGGTGCCGATGACGAATTCCGGCCGGGATGTCGTGGCCGCGATCTCGTCGATGTCGAGCGTCGAGGTGTTCGAGGCGAGCACCGCCCCCGGCTTGGCCACCGCGTCGAGGGTCGAGAAGACCTTCTTCTTGATGTCCATCTCCTCGAAGACCGCCTCGATGATGATGTCGGCGTCCTTGAGGGCGTCGTAGTCGAGCACGCCTTCGATCAGGCCCATGCGCTTGTCCATGGCGTCCTGGGTCAGGCGGCCCTTGGAGACGGTCGCGGCATAGTTGGCGCGGATGATGCCGAGCCCGCGCTCCAGCGCCTCGGCGGTCATCTCCAGCACCTTCACCGGGATGCCGGCATTGGCGAAGTTCATCGCGATGCCGCCGCCCATGGTGCCGGCGCCGATGATCGCGGCCTGGCGGATCGGCAGGGTCGGGGTGTCGCCCGGCACGTCGGGGATCTTCAGTGCCTCGCGCTCGGCGAAGAAGATGTGGCGCAGCGCCTTCGACTGGTCAGACGCCATCAGCCCGCCGAAGATCTCGCGCTCATTCTTCAGCCCCTCGTCGAAGGGCAGGGTGACGGCGCCGGCGACGGCGTCGAAGCAGCCCACCGGCGACATCTGGCCGCGGGCGGCCTTGACCACCTGCTTGCGGATCTCGGGCAGCTTCGCCGCGTCGAAGGCCTTCACCTTCTCGTCCATGTCGCGCACCCGGCGCAGCGGCGCACCGTCTTCGACCAGCTTGCGGGCGAAGGCGACGGCGCCGGGGACCAGCTCGTCGACCACGGCATCGATGATGCCGAGCTGGAGCGCCTTGCCGGCCGGCACGAACTTGCCGGTGGTGATCATGTCGATGGCGGCTTCCACACCCGCCACGCGCGGCAGGCGCTGGGTGCCGCCGGCGCCGGGCAGGATGCCGAGCTTCACCTCGGGCAGGCCCACCTTGCCCTGGGCGACGGCGACGCGATAGTGGCAGCCGAGCGCCACTTCCAGGCCGCCGCCGAGGGCGGTGCCGTGGATCGCGGCCACGACCGGCTTGGTCGCATTCTCGTAGGTCGAGATCACGCCGTTGAGATCGGGCTCGGCCAGGGGCTTGCCGAATTCGCGGATGTCGGCACCGGCGATGAAGGTGCGGCCCGCGCCGACCAGAACCAGCGCCTTCGCCTCGTCATCGGCCAGGCCTTCGGCGAGGCAGTCGAGCAGCCCCTGCCGGACATGCTGGCTGAGGGCGTTGACCGGCGGGTTGTCGACCGTGATGACGCCGACATCGCCCTGGCGTTCGTAGCGGACACTCGTGCTCATGAAACTGGTCACCTCGACTGTCGGATCCGGCATCTGCCCGGGGAGGGAGCGCTTTGCGCGGCCGGATGCGGGTTTTGGACCGGACGACGCGGCCGTCACCGGAAGGCCGGCGCCGGCCGCGTCGTGAATGTGCCGGGCCTGTGGCCCGGGCGTGTATCAGACGACGCCCCGCGTCAGACCTCCAGCCATTCCTTGCGCACGGCCTCGTCTTTTGCCAGGGCATCCGGCGTGCCCTCGTAGACGATATGGCCATGGCCCATGACATAGAGGCGCTGCGAGATGCGCAGCGCGATCGTCAGCTTCTGTTCGACCAGCAGCACGCTGACGCCACGCCGGGCGATTTCCGACAGCAGATCACCCACCTGTTCGGTGATCTTGGGCGCAAGCCCCTCGGTCGGCTCGTCGACCATGATCAGGTCGGGATCGCCGAGCAGGGTGCGGCACATGGTCAGCATCTGCTGTTCGCCGCCCGAAAGCACGCCGGCCAGGGTATCGGCACGTTCCTGGAGGCGCGGGAACAGCTTGTACATGTCGTCGACCGACCAGCGACCCTGCTTGCGGGTGCTCTTCTGGCCGAGCAGCAGGTTCTGGCGCACGGTCAGGGTCGGGAAGATCGACCGGTCTTCCGGCACATAGCCCAGCCCCTGATGGGCGATCTCGTGCGGGGTCATGCCGGCGATGTTGCGGCCGCGATAGTTCACGGTGCCCTGCGGCGGCACCAGCCCCATGATCGCCTTGATGGTGGTCGACCGGCCGACGCCGTTCCGGCCGAGAAGGCTGACGATCTCGCCCTCCTTCACGTCGAAGCTCACCCCTTGCAGGATGTGGCTCTTGCCGTAATAGGCGTGCAGGTCGCGGACGTCGAGCATCGTGGTCATGCGGCTTCCTCGCCGAGATAGGCCTGCTGCACGGCGCGGTTCTTGCGGATGTCCTGGGGCGTGTCGGTGGCGATCACCTCGCCATAGACCAGCACCGAGATGCGGTCGGCCAGGCCGAAGACCACGCCCATGTCGTGCTCCACCATGACCAGGGTCTTGCCCACGGTCACATCGCGGATCAGCTCCACCGCCTGTTCGGTCTCGGTATTGCTCATGCCCGCGGTCGGTTCGTCGAGCAGGATGACATCGGGGTCGCCCGCGATGGTCAGCCCGATCTCCAGCGCCCGCTGTTCGGCATAAGAGAGAAAGCCGGCAAGCACGTTGCGGCGCGACTGGAGATGGATGCGCTCCAGGATCCGCTCGGCATCCTCGTTCAGCTGGCGCTGCTTCGAGACCATCTGCCAGAACGAGTATTTGTAGCCGCGCGACCAGAGCAGCGAGCAGCGGAGATTCTCGAACACGCTCATCTTGGGAAAGATGTTCGTGACCTGGAAGCTGCGGCTGAGCCCGCGGCGGTTGATCTGCTGTGCGGGCAGGCCGCTGATCTCTTCGCCGTTGAGCTTGATCGAGCCCGAGGTGAGCGGGAAGCGGCCGCTGATCAGGTGAAACAGGGTCGATTTGCCGGCACCGTTGGGGCCGATGACGGCATGGCGATGCCCCTGCTGCACCTGAAGGTTCAGGCCGCGGATGATCTCGGTCGGGCCGAAGCTCTTGCGGAGATCGGTGAGTTCGAGTGCAAGCGTCGACATCACGCACCTCCCTGCTTGATCTCGGCCACCACGGCATCCCAGGCGCGGACGATGCCCCGGATCGCCAGACGGAAGAGGTAGCCGCCGATGACGGTGGCGGCGATCGCCAGTGCCCAGGGGATGGTCTCGTGAACCGAGACTTTCTGGCCGAACAGCTCCATCGGGATCGAGGCGTCGTAGGTGGTCGACATGTAGTAGTTCATCTCGATCAGGGCGACGAGACCCAGGCCCATGATCAGGAAGGTGACGAGACCGATGGCGTAGGGCACCACCAGCCGCCCCATCCGTCCCGCCTGCCAGACCGGCTGATGGGCCATGATGATGCCGGCGAGGCCCATGGGCGCGAACATCACCATCACCACGAACAGCAGGCCGAAATAGAGCTGCCAGGTTTCGGTGATCGACGACAGGCTGAGCTGCAGGACGGTGACCAGAATGGCGCCCAGGATCGGGCCGGCGAAGTTGCCGACACCACCGATGAAGGTCATCAGCAGCACCGAGCCCGAGGTGACCGCGCTGACATTCTCAGCCGTCACGATTTCATAGTTGATCGCGGTCAGGCCGCCGGCGATGCCGGCGAAGAAGCTGGCGAGCACGTACTGCACGAAGCGCACGATGCGCGGATCGTAGCCGACAAAACGCACCCGCTCTTCATTGTCGCGCACGGCATTGGCCATGCGGCCCAGCGGCGTGCGGGTCAGCAGGTACATGACGATGGTCGAGATCAGGCACCAGAAGGCGATCAGGTAGTAGACCTCGACCTGCGGGCCATATCCGAAGAACAGGCTGGTGTCGGTGACCCGGTTGCCGGAAATGCCGCTTTCGCCGCCGAACTGGTCGGGGAACATCGAGGTGCCGGCATAGACCAGTTCGCCGATGCCGAGCGAGATCATTGCGAAGGTGGTACCGGCACGGGCGGTGGAGATCCAGCCGAAGATCACGCCGAAGACCATGGCGCCGACGCCGCCGGCCAGCGGCAGCAGTTCCAGCGGCAGCGGGAAGCCGTCGGGCGAAATCTCGTTCAGCAGGTGGATGGCCGCGAAGCCGCCCAGACCGTAGAACACCGCATGGCCGAAGGACAGCATGCCCCCCTGGCCCAGCAGCATGTTGTAAGAGAGCGCGAAGATGATCGCGATGCCGATC
The DNA here is from genome assembly GCF_002684955.1 of Tistrella sp. NCBI lineage: Bacteria > Pseudomonadati > Pseudomonadota > Alphaproteobacteria > Geminicoccales > Geminicoccaceae > Tistrella > Tistrella sp. The sequence continues at coordinate 33,004 of NZ_NYWI01000003.1, forward strand.
TGGCTCAGCATCGAGCGCGAGAAGCCCGAGGTCATGAACTGGGGGGCGGCGATCATCACGATGATGGCGAAGATCCACAGCCCGTAGCGGGCCAGGAAGCCGGGGCCCCCGGGGCGGGCGCCGCCGCGCATCGCCGCGGCGGCGGTCTTGCCGGTGGGAAGGGTGCGGTCGGTCATGATTCGCGCGTCCCCATCAGGCCCTTCGGGCGGAAGATCAGCATCAGCACCAGCATCAGATAGGGCAGGATCGGCGCGGTCTGCGACACGGTGATCCGCGACAGCGTGCCGATGAAGCCATCGACGGGCACGGTGATCCCGATCGCGGCGAGGGTGCCGCCCAGCGACCAGTCGAGCGCCACCGCCAGCGTCTGGATGATGCCGATCAGCAGCGAGGCCACGAAGGCGCCGCCAAGCGAGCCCATGCCGCCGAACACCACCACGACGAAGATGATGGGGCCGAGCAGGAAGGCCATGCCGGGTTCGGTCACCAGGATCGGGCCGCCGATCACGCCGGCCAGCGCCGCGAGCGCCGTGCCGCCGCCGAACACCATCATGAACACCCGCGGCACGTTATGACCAAGTGCGGCGACCATGTCGGGATGGGTCAGCGCCGCCTGAATGATCAGGCCGATGCGGGTGCGGGTGATGGTGAGGAACAGGGCGACGAACATCATCACCGCGATCAGCAGGATGAAGGCGCGATAGGCCGGGAAGTTCGTGCCGAAGAGCGTGAAGAAGGTGAAGTTCAGATCCGTCGGCACCCCGTAATCCACCGGGATGCGGCCCCAGATCATGACCACGACCTCTTCGATCAGGAAGGCGAGGCCGAAGGTGAACAGCAGCTCGGCGACGTGACCGTATTTGTGGACACGCCTGAGGCCGTAGCGTTCGATCAGCATGCCGATGCCACCGACCAGCAGCGGGGCCAGGATCAGGGCGATCCAGAAGCCGGTAACCGTGCTGATCTGATAGGCGAAATACGCACCCAGCATGAAGAAGCTGGCATGCGCGAAATTGAGGACACCCATCATGCTGAAGATGAGCGTGAGCCCGCTCGACAGCATGAACAACAGCATGCCGAACAGCACGCCGTTGAGGAGGGAGAAGACGAGGATTTCCAGCATCTCGCCCTTCGTCATTGCGAGGTGTGGCGCGGCCGGCGTCGGCCAGCGCGTCGATGGCGCGCGGTCGGGGCCGGTACGAGGCCGCCCCGGGATCGGGTCGCCGTCCCGGGAGTCGCGGTCCCGGGGATGGGCATCCCGGCGTCCGGTGTCTGGCGATTCCCGGCCTGCCATCTGTCCCGCGGGCGGGGACCGGGCGAACGGATGGCGGGCGGGGATATCGGCGGGCCTGAGGGATCACCTCCGGCCCGCCGGGCGACGTCAGCTCGGGCGCTGCATCTTGCAGGTGGTCGCCGTCTCGGTGGCCGGACCGTCGATCTTGGCGTCGGTCTTCCAGCCGAGACCGGTGTGCTCGGTGTCGTACTTCACGCCCTTCACGAAGGTCGAAATGAAGAGCGGCTGGGCGAGCTGGTGGTCGTCGGCGCGCATGGTCACGGGGCCCATGGCGGTCTGGTAAGTCATGCCTTCCAGCGCCTTGGCGACATCGACCGGCTTGTCGCTCTTGGCCTCGTTCATGGCTTCCTGGAGCATGCCGAGCATGGTCCGGATGCGACCGTAATAGAAGTCGAGGTCATACTTCTGCAGGAAGCCGACATAGGCGTCCTCCAGAACCTTGCCCTGTTCCGACGGGGTCTCGACCGGCAGGTTTGCATGCCACTCGGTGACCTGCTTCACCTTGCCCTCACCAGCCGGGCCGATCGCGGTCGGCGCGCCCAGGCCGCCGCCGTAGTAGGTGTAGTACTGGACATTCAGGCCGGCCGAGGCGCTCGCCTTGACCAGCAGGGCCAGATCTGCGCCCCAGTTGCCGGTGATCACGGTATCGGCGCCCGATGCCTTGATCTTCGAGATATAGGGCGAGAAGTCTTTCACCTTGCCGACCGGGTGCAGGTCGTCGCCGACGATCTCGATGTCGGGACGCTTCTCATTGAGAAGCTTGCGGGCGATCTTCGACACGGCCTGGCCGTGCGAGTAGTCCATATTGACCAGATAGACCTTTTTGATCTCCGGCTGGTCCTTGATGTAGTTCGTGATGGCTTCCAGCTTCATGTCGCTGTTGGCGTCGAAGCGGAAATGCCAGAAATTGCAGGCGTCGTTGGTCAGCGCCGGATCGACCGCCGCATAGTTCAGGTAGAGCACCCGGTTGTCGGGGTTGCGCTCGTTATGCTTGGCGACAGCCTCGCTCAGGGCCGCGCCGACATGGCTGCCGTTGCCCTGGGTGATGAAATGGGCGCCCTGGTCGATCGCGCTCTTCAGCGCCACCAGGCTGTCCTTCGGGCTCGACTTGTTGTCGATGGCGATCAACTCGAGCTTCTTGCCGTTGAAGCCGCCATGCTCGTTGAAATAGTCGATGAAGTACGAGAAGTGCTTCGCACCGGCGTCACCGACATTCGCGAACGGACCCGACAGCGGGTCGATATACGCGATCTTGATCGTGTCGTCGGCGTAAGCGGCACCGGCCATGCCGAAAGCGGCCACAGCAAGCGCGATCGCGCTGGTCATGGCGGTCAGAGTGGTCTTGGGCGTCAACGCAGCCTCCCTTGGCATCCTACGTCGTTGCGTAGCGGCACATCTGCCGGCGCGGACACGGGCGCCCTCCCGGGGGCGCGCGCCGCCATCGGCGGTGCCTGTTCCTGACGGATGCCCGTTCCTGTCGAACCGGCATCCAGACCGGCCTTTACCTGGCCGGTATGTTGTTGGCGGTGCGGCCTCTCAGGGCCTTGCACCACAATTGCTTATAACCTAATCGATCCTGGGCTTCAAAAACAGCGAAATATCATTTCGCAGTGCAGAATTCAGAGCAAACTCTTTGAAAAACCGTTGGGGTGGTCATATAATTTCAGGTGGATGAACAGTATTTAAAATCCACCAAAAGGCGCAACCAAAGAGGAGGCCTTAAACTCATGCGCGTTATCAGCGGAGCGGAAGAGCTGAAGTCTGCCGTGGGATCCGAGCTGGGGGTCAGTGACTGGATTCTTGTCGATCAGGACCGGATCAACAAGTTTGCCGAGGCAACCGGTGATTTCCAGTGGATTCATCTGGATGTCGAGCGTGCCGCCCGTGAAACCCCGTGGAAATCCACCATCGCCCATGGCTATCTGACCCTGTCGCTGGTTCCGATGATCATGGCCGGCATCTGGAAGATCGAAGGCGTTGCCTCCTCGATCAATTACGGCTCCAACAAGGTCCGCTTCACGGCGCCGGTTCCGGCTGGCAGCCGCGTGCGCGGCCGGGGCGTCCTGAAGGCGGTGGACGAGCAGGGGCCCGGCTCGCTGCGCCTGACGGTCGAGATCACGGTGGAGCGGGAAGGCCAGGAGCGGCCGGTCTGCGTCGCCGAGACCCTGTCGATCGTGAACTTCGCCTGATCGGCCACCCCCGGTCCGCAAAGGCGGGCCGGGGGTGTTCCGTGCCGGTCAGGCCGTGGGCAGTGCGTAGTCGCGGAAGGTCTGGCGGAGCTGTGCCTTCAGCACCTTGCCGGTGCCGCTATGGGGCAGTTCGTCGACCAGCACCATGTCGTCGGGCAGCCAGAGCTTCGCCACGCGGCTCGACAGCCAGGACAGGATTTCGTCCTTGGTGGGGGTCTCACCCGGCTTCGGCACCACGATCAGCAGCGGCCGTTCGTCCCATTTCGGATGGGTAACGCCGATCACCGCGGCCTCTGCCACCTTGGGATGGCCCATCACCGCATTTTCAAGGTCGATGGAGCTGATCCACTCGCCACCCGATTTGATCACGTCCTTCGCCCGGTCGACGATGCGCATATAGCCGTCGGGGTCGATGGTCGCGACGTCGCCGGTGCGGAACCAGCCTTCGTCGTCGAATGCCGAGGCATTGGCCTCGGCATTCTCGTAATAGCCGCTGGTGATCCAGGGGCCGGCGACCAGCAGTTCGCCGAAGGCCTTGCCGTCATGGGGCAGGCGGTTGCCCATCGGGTCGACGATCTTCATGTCGACCATGCAGATCATCCGGCCCTGAGAGGTCTTGAGCAGCCAGCGTTCGTCGGCCGGCTTCGCCTCGTCCGCCAGTTTCAGCGTGCCGACCGTGCCGATCGGGCTCATCTCGGTCATGCCCCAGGCATGGGCCACCGGCACGCCGAACTCTTCCTCGAAGGTCCGGATCATGGCGAGCGGCGCCGCCGAGCCGCCGATGATCAACTGCTTCAGCATGTCGAGCCGCTTGCCCGACTGGCGGAGATAGTTGATCAGGTTCAGCCAGACCGTCGGCACGCCCGCGGTGATCGTGACCTTCTCGGCCTCGAACATCTCGTGCAGGCCTTCGCCGTCCAGTCGCGGGCCGGGCATCACCAGCTTGGCGCCGAACATGGCGCAGGCATAGGGAATGCCCCAGGCGTTCACATGGAACAGCGGCACCACCGGCAGCACGCATTCGCGGCCCGAAATGCCGACGCCTTCGGCGGCACCCGCTGCCATGGCATGGAGCACGGTGGAGCGATGGCTGTACATCACACCCTTGGGCTTGCCGGTCGTGCCCGAGGTGTAGCAGAGCGACGATGCCGTGCGCTCGTCCAGCTCCGGCCAGTCATAGCTTTCGGGCTGGCCCTCGATCAGGTCTTCATAGCAGAGCGTCTCGAAGCCGGCCGGCGCGTCGGGCATATGCGCCCGGTCGGTCATCACCACCACGGCCTGCAGCCTGGGCAACTGGCCGGCAAGCCGGGCCACCAGCGGTACGAAGGTCGGGTCGACGAACAGAACCTTGTCCTCGGCATGGTTGAGGATATAGGCCATCTGGTCGGCGGCGAGGCGCGGGTTGATGGTGTGGCAGACCGCCCCCATCCCCGAAATCGCGAAATACAGCTCGAAATGCCGGTGGTTGTTCCAGGCCAGCGTCGCGACGCGGTCGCCGGGGTTCACCCCCAGCGAAACCAGGGCGTGGGCCAGCTTCTGCACCCGGGCATAGGCGTCGCCATAGCCGTAGCGGTGGATGGTGCCTTCGCAGTTGCGCGACACGATCTCGGTCGTGGCGTGGCAACGGGCTGCGTATTGCAGCAACGCAATGATGGACAGCGGCCTGTCCATCATCTGCCCCAGAAGCGGCAGAGGACGGGACATGATACGGATATTCCTCCCTAGCAGCAGCACGGCCGGCACCGCTTCGCACACCCCCGGCGTGCGGTGCCGTTTATCGTTGAGTGCCGGCTCTTGAGCGGCCGGTCGTCGTTATCGTGGCTGGTCTTGCGCGACAGGTCAAACGTTTGTCTCACGCATTTGTGCCCGTTTCGCACAAATGCCGGCGAACCGTGCGATCGCGTGCCGGCACGCCACCGGCGGCAGCAGGTTCAGCGATCGATCAGCCCCTGGGCGAGTGCGGCGAGCGGTGCGCGATCTCCGGCCCAGCTGCGATCCACGCCGAGCGGGGTTACCGACACATGGCGATCGCGCAGCGCCTGAATGTCGCAGTCTTCCGTCCGGTCCAGACCGGCGCGGTCGAAGCGCAGCCAGAGATCGGTGTCGCCATGGTGGTCGACGGTGGACTCGATGCGGATGCCGCCGATCATGCCGCGGCCCTGACGGGTCAGCCGGGCGCCGCGAACCTCGTCGGCGGCGCAGTCGGGGAAGTTGAGGCTGAGCGTGACATTCGCGGGCCATCCGGCCTGGATCAGGCGGCGGAGCATGCCCGGGGCAAGCGTCCGCGGCGTGTCCCAGGGAATGAAGGCCGGGTCGCGGAAGGTCTGGCTGAGGGCGATGGCCGGAATGCCCATCAGCTGGGCGGTGGTCGCCGCCCCCACCGTTCCCGAATAGATCACCTCTTCCGCCAGATTGGCGCCGCGATTGATGCCCGACAGCACCAGATCGGGTTTCGTATCGGGCATCAGATAGGACAGGGCGACCGCCACGCAATCGGCCGGCGTGCCGTCGACCCTGTATCGCCGGGGTCCCAGCTCGTGCACCCGCAGCGGACGGCGGATGGTGAGCGCCGTGGAGCCGCCGCTGCTGTCGCGGCTGGGGGCCACGACCCAGACCTCGGGCGCCAGCTCCCGCGCGATCTGCTCCAGCACCGCCAGGCCTTCGCCGTCGATGCCGTCGTCATTGGTCAGCAGGATGCGGGCGGGCATCCGGCGCGGGGCTGCGGTGGCAGAGGTCATCGTCGGCGGCATCCTCGGGCAGATCGAGACGGGTGGAGATGATGTCTCGTTCAAACGAACGTTTGACGTAGGCGATGAAACCGGAAACACTGCCCGAGATCAAGCGGGAAGGGGCCGCAGCGAGACCGGTCCCACCCGTCATGTCTTTCAGTGGAGGAGACCCCGGACATGGGCGGACGGCTGGCAGGGAAGGTGGTTCTGATCACGGGGGCCGCCGGCGGCCTTGGCCGGGCGATGGCCCATCTGTTCGCGGCCGAAGGGGCCCGGCTGATCCTGACCGATATGGGGGCCGACCGGCTGGAGGCGCTGAAGGCGGATCTGGCGGGCGATGGCCACGACCGGGTGATGGTGATGGAGCAGGACGTCACCGACGAGGCCCGCTGGGAAGAGGTGGTCGATGCCGGTGTCGCCGAATTCGGCCGGCTGGACGTGCTGATCAACAATGCCGGTATCGGTTATATGGCCGATCTGGAAGAGACCACGCTTGCCGAGTGGAAGCGCGTCCATGCGGTGAATTCGGAAGGCCCCTTCCTCGGCACCCGCAAGGCGATCAAGGTGATGAAGGGCACGGGCGGCGGCTCGATCGTCAACATCTCGTCGATCGCCGGCCTGATCGGTGCGGTAAACCTGGCGGCCTATTGCTCCAGCAAGGGGGCGGTGCGCCTGTTCACCAAGGCGGCGGCATTGCATTGTGCCCGGCGCGGCTACAACATCCGGGTGAACTCCATCCACCCGTCCTTTACCGAGACCCCGATGGTGCGCGACATGATCACCGCCGCGCGCAACCCGGACAAGATGGAGGCGGCGCTCTCCACCGCGGCACCGATGGGGCGCATGGGACGGCCGGAAGAGGTCGCCTATGCCGCACTCTATCTCGCCAGCGACGAGAGCAGCTTCGTGACCGGCACCGAGCTTGCGGTCGATGGTGGCAACACCGCCGCCTGATCGCGGTCCTTCGCAGCCAATCCAGCCGGCCCGCCCGAGAGGCCGGACCATGACAGATCCTGAGGGAGGTTCCCGACCCATGACCAATCCGATGTTCGACCTGACCGGCAAGGTCGCGGTCATCACCGGCTCCACCCGCGGCATCGGCAAGTCGATCGCCGAGCAGATGGCGGCCGCCGGTGCGAAGGTGGTGATCTCCAGCCGCAAGCCCGAGCCCTGCGCCGCGGTGCGGGCGGAACTGGTCGCCAAGGGCGCCGAGGCGATCGACGTTCCCTGCAACATCAGCAGCAAGGATGATTGCGAGAACCTGATCGCCGAGACCCGCAAGGCGTTCGGTCGGGTCGACATCCTGGTCGGCAACGCCGCCAGCAACCCCTATTACGGCCCGGCGGCGGAGATGCCCGACGAGGCCTTCGTCAAGATCATGTCGAACAACGTGCTCTCCAATCTCTGGCTCTGCAATCAGGTGGTGCCCGAGATGAAGGAGCGCCGCGACGGCGCCATCGTGCTGATCTCGTCGATCGCCGCCATCCGCGGCACGCCGGTGCTGGGCGCCTATGCCGCGTCGAAGGCCGCCGAGGCGCAGATGGTGCGCAACCTCGCGATCGAATACGGGCCGCACAACATCCGCATCAACGCCATCGCCCCGGGCCTGATCAAGACCGATTTCGCCCGCGCGCTCTGGGAGAACCCCAAGATGCGCGAGAAGGTCGAGAAGTCGGCCCCGCTGCACCGGATCGGCGAGCCCGAGGATATCGGCGGCGCCGCCGTGTTCCTGGCGTCGAACGCCGCCCGCTTCATCACCGGCCAGCTGCTGGTGATCGACGGCGGTGTCACCGTCGGCGATACGCTCTGAGCGGGCGGACCCATCCGAGACCGGCCCATCCGATACGAGCCCGGCCGGAACATTGAAGCGGAGGGGCGGGCGGTGACGCCGGCCCTTCCGTTTCGTCATGTCCGGCCGCGGCCGTCTGCATCCACCACTGAACCTCCGGAGATCCTGCGCCACATGTCCGGCCCCAATCTCGTTCCGGTCCGCGAGGCTCATCGCCTCGACGAGGCGGCGCTTTCGGCCTATCTGGCCGACCGTCTGCCCGATTTCGACCCCGCCGACCTCGAGATCCTGCAGTTCGAGGGCGGGCAGTCGAACCCGACCTATATGCTGAAGAGCGCGGGGCGCCGCTATGTGCTGCGCAAGAAGCCCCCGGGCAAGCTGCTACCCTCGGCGCATATGGTGGAGCGGGAATACCGCTTCATCGCCGGGCTCGCCGACACCGATGTCCCGGTGGCGCCGGCGCGGCTGCTTTGCGAGGATGCAGGGATCATCGGCACGGCCTTCTATGTCATGGACTATGTCGAAGGCCGGGTGCTGACCGATCCGACCCTGCCCGGTCTTGGCCCCGACGAGCGCCGCGCCACCTATGACGAGCTCAACCGGGGGATGGCGGCGCTGCACAGCGTGGACTTCACGGCGGCGGGGCTGGCCGATATGGGCAAGGCCACCGACTACATGGCCCGCCAGATCGCCCGCTGGTCCAAGCAGTACGAGGCGACCAAGACCCACGAGATCCCGGCGATGGATCAGCTGATCGCCTGGCTGCCGGCCAATATCCCGGCCGATGACAGCGTGTCGATCGCCCATGGCGACTATCGCATCGCCAATGTGATCTACCACCCGACCGAACCGAAGATCCTGGCGGTGCTGGACTGGGAGCTGGCGACGATCGGCCATCCGCTGGCGGATTTCGCCTACAACGCCATGTTCTACAGCCTGCCGGCCGGCGACGAGGGCTTCCCCGGCCTCGGCGGGATCGATCTCGGACCGCTGGGCGTGCCGACGGAAGAGGAATACGTCGCCGCCTATTGCCGCCGCACCGGCCGCGACGGCATCGACGACTGGCCGTTCTACAAGGCCTTCGCCATGTTCCGCCTGGCCGCCATCCTTCAGGGCGTCTATCACCGCGGCATCACCGGCAATGCGAGTTCCGAGCGTGCCAAGGTGGTCGGTGCCCGCGCCTCGCTGCTCGCCGAACTGGGCTGGCAGCAGGTGTCGTAACCGGACCGGCTGTCGCCGACGGAAAAACGGCCGCCCGGAAGCTCCGGGCGGCCGTTTTTTTCGTGAGGTGACCGACCTGTCGCGACGTGCTCAGACCGGCTTGGGCAGGCCGGCGATGTAGCCGACGCCGCCGCTGCGGCGGTTGCGGTAGTTGGCGTCGATCAGCGGTGCGACCTCGGCCTTCACCTTGTCGTGCAGCCCCTTGCCCCAGTCGCCCGGGTGCTGGAAGTTGCTCATGATATAGGCGAAGCCGTTGACGTCGTCGACCGCCTGCAGGCCGGTCGATTCGGCGCCGGCCGGGCAGGACAGCAGCCGCGACAGGCGGCCGGTATCGACCTCATAGGCCCAGAGGAAGTTGTTGACGTGGTTGCCGCTGTCCTCGCCGATGAACAGCGTGCGCAGCCGCTCCGAGAACTTCACGTTATCGGGATTGGCGACCAGGTCGACATCGGCGGTGTTGCCGACGGCGTCCGGCTCGGCCAGATCCCGGCCGACCAGGGCCGGAACGGCCGAGAAATGCACCGGCACCCACTCGCTGTCGATGGCGTTGCCGGCGGCATCCTTGCGGCCGCCTTCCATCGGCAGCTGATAGACCGCACCGGCATCGATCTTGTCGACCTTGATGCCGTTCTTGCCGTCGCTCATCGACTTGTAGATGTAGGACACGGCCATATAGGCGGTCTTGTCCTTCGCGTTGACGGTCACGCCTTCCAGCTTGCTCAGCGCCAGCGTGGCCCCCTGCAGCGGCGCCCAGCGATGGGTTTCGAGGAAGGCCGCCGCCTTCTCCATGCCCGGCTTGAAGCGCACCCACTGGGCCTTGCCGTTGAAGCCGATCTGGGTGAACGAGGCGTCCTTCGGATCCTCCTTCACCACCTCGACGATGTCGGCGGCGGTCAGCGTGTCGGCGAGCTTGCGGATCTCGTCGCTGGTCGCATGGCCGAGCTTCACCCAGGTCAGATCGAACGAACCGCCCTTGTCGATGTCGACGCCCGCGCGCTGCGCCAGCTTCGCCGCATAAAGCGTGCCGGCCGACAGATCGGCGGGCTTGTCGGCGATGAACATGAACAGGCCGCCATTGGTGGCGTCGTCACCCATCAGCACGGTGCGCTGGTCGGGCATCACCTGCACCAGCTCGTGCGAGATGCGGCCCATGCAATAGTGCTTGGTGATGGTGCCGGTGCCGTCGGCATTCACCTTCACCTCGGGCAGATGGCCGTAGTGATAGGGGTTGGCCTTGTCCGGGTCGCCGAACAGGTTCTGGCTGAAGGCGCGGAACTGCTCGTCGGTCTTGGCGAAGGGGGCGTCGGGCTCGTACTCTTCGCTCGACAGATGGGTGTTCCAGGGTGACAGGCTGGCGCCGCAGGTGATCCACAGGCCGTGCACCGGGCTGGTGTCGACATTGTGGTACTGCACAAGCTTCAGCGCGCCGGTCGCCGGATCCTGGTCCAGCGTCAGCACCGCGATGGGCGAGGGCAGGCGGCCATACATGTCCTTATCGGCGGCATCGCGGGTGGTGTATTCGAACTGCACCACCGCGAACACGGTGTTGCCCTTCACGCCCGCGACCTTCGCGTCCATCGGCATCAGCATGTTGCAGCCGTCCGGGCAGTCGGAGAAGAACTGCACCGGCTTCTCGCCCGAGGCGTCCATGATCGGCTTGCCGTTGATGTCGACATAGCCGCCCGCCAGCACCTTGCCGCCCTTGCCGTCCGGCACCTGATCGCCGGTGATGAACAGCGGCTCGTAGCCGAGCGCGAAATTCTGCGTCTTGCCGTCGGCATAGGTCACCACCATCGACGAGCCGACCGTGGTGGTGGCCTGTGCCGCCGCAGTGGCAGGCGCCGACATGGCGACGAATTCCACCGACTTCGGTGCTGCAGCGGCGCCACCGGTCGCGGCGAAAGCGGTGCGGCCGAAGGCGGTCGCCGTCGAGCCGGCGGCAAGCCCCGCCACGGGCAGAAGCGGCATGCCCGCCAGCAGGCGGAGAACCGTGCGGCGCGAAGCCTCGGGCAGAGTGGACATGGAACAGATCTCCGAGCATCCAGGACAGGGTCGGTCGTGCGGCCGGCCGGGCGCAGATGCTAGTCCTGGTATGTTACGGTTCTGGTGCCATGCGTGAGGTGGATGGATGACGGCGGTCGATGCAGGTCACGCCGCCCGGCTCTGCCACCCGCCACGCTCTTCCATCACCACATCCGTCCGGCCTCCGCCGGCCGTCTCTGCCTCGAAGGCCGACAGCCGCTCGGTCAGGCGTGGTGTGTTCTCCGCGCCGGCATGTTCGGTAAAGATCAGCTTCAGGACCCGTTCGGCGAGCGGATCGATGTTGCTCTCACCCCGTTCCCATCGACCGACGGTCTGCTTGTCGCGGCCCAGCAGCCGGGCAAGCTCTTCCTGCGACCAGCCGAGCTCGGCCCTCAGAAACCTGAGCTCGGCACCGCTCAGCCCGCCTGACCTGCGAACCAGGGCAAGACCGATCGCCCGATGCAGGCGGTCGATGTCGTGGATGGCGAGCGTCTCGCCATAGGGTGTCTCGCGCAGGGTGTAGCCGTTTGCGAGATAGACGTTATCCAGCCCGCATTCGGTATAGTGATAAAGATCATCGATCATCGCGGTTCACGCACCGCACGGGGTGCGACCCTATCTGTTCACGCACCTGCAAAAGGTGCGATTGCCGCTATTGCGGCGTCATCAACGCTCCTCGAAGGTCGTTACGATGATCAATCCTTCAAGATTGATCGCGACGACCACGCAGATGTTGTCGCCTGCACCTCGCCCAGACACCCGGTAGCTCGGATCTCCATGGATTGACATGAAGCCGTCGTCGACCACAACGCCGGTCCGAAGGGCGCTCACGACCTGCCGGTCGGTGATTTGTCGCTCTTTCATCCTCTCGCGGACGTGGCGCGTGAAGTGAATTCGAGACGAGTCCAGCGCGTCTTGCCGGATGATGGTCGTGGCCTGGGATCTGGACAGCAGGTTCATCCGCGTTCTCTGGATATCAATATGATACTTTTTGATTGTCGGTCAATGGCAGATTCGTGGTGGGGTAGGATGGGTCGCGAGGGAGGATTGCCACTATGGACTGCTACTCAAGTGATGGATTTGAGGAAGAAATGGAGGCGTGTGGCAAGTGCATAGTCAGTGGGATCGTGCGCGATTAGCGCGTAGATGATTGTGTTTTTCGAAACAGGCCGCGACACGCGAAAACCCCCCGTCCGCAGCCGGACGGGGGGTTCCGAAGGCAGTCCGGCCTCGCCCGCGGTGCAGGCGGGGCCGGTGGTCTGATCGAGGATCAGCCGAGCGCGTGCTTGGCCAGCTCGAGCTTGGCGATGGTCTCCTGATGGACCTCGTCCGGGCCGTCGGCCAGGCGCAGCGTGCGGGCGCCGGCATAGGCCTTGGCCAGGAAGAAGTCCTGGCAGACGCCGCCGCCGCCATGGACCTGGATCGCGCGGTCGATCACGCGGGTCGCCATGTTCGGCGCCACGACCTTGATGGCCGCGATTTCGGACTTGGCGTTCTTGTTGCCGACCGTGTCCATCATCCAGGCCGCCTTCAGGGTCAGCAGGCGGGCCTGATCGATTTCCATGCGCGACTGGGCGATGTAGTGGCGGGTCATGCCATGCTCGGCCAGCGTCTTGCCGAACGCGGTGCGCTGCTGGGCGCGCTTGCACATCGACTCGAGCGCACGCTCGGCAAGGCCGATCAGGCGCATGCAGTGATGGATGCGGCCCGGCCCAAGGCGGCCCTGAGCGATCTCGAAGCCGCGGCCCTCACCCAGAAGGATGTTCTCGACCGGCACACGGACGTTCTCGAACAGCACCTCGGCATGGCCGTGTGGCGCGTCGTCATAGCCGAACACCTTCAGCGGACGCAGAACCGTCACGCCCGGGGTGTCCATCGGCACCAGGACCATCGACTGCTGGCTGTGGCGCGGCCCGTCGAAGCGGGTCTTGCCCATGAAGATCATGATCTTGCAGCGCGGATCCGGCGCACCGCTGGTCCACCACTTGCGGCCGTTGATGACATACTCGTCACCATCGCGCTCGATCCGGCTCTCGATATTGGTCGCGTCCGACGAGGCGACCATCGGCTCGGTCATGGCGAAGGCCGAGCGGATCTTGCCTTCCAGCAGCGGCTCCAGCCACTGGCGCTTGTGCTCTTCGGTGCCGTAGCGCTCCAGCACTTCCATGTTGCCAGTGTCGGGAGCGTTGCAGTTGAACACCTCCGGCGCGATCTCGGAACGGCCCATCACCTCGCACAGCGGTGCGTAGTCGAGGTTGTTGAGACCGGCGCCGCGCTCGCTGTGCGGCAGGAACAGATTCCAGAGGCCGGCGGCGCGGGCCTTGGCCTTCAGTTCCTCGATGATCGGGGGCGTGACCCAGCGGTCGGGCGACGCCCGGTGCTGTTCTTCAAAGACGGCCTCCGCCGGATAGACGTAGGCGTCCATGAACTCGATCAGCCGTTCGCGGATTTCCTGCGCCCGCGGACTGATGCCGAACTCCATGGGGGCTTCCTCCTGATCTGGCCGTGCCTTCGGGGCCCGGCTGGCTTGCCAACACTTGTATCAAACAAACGTTTTATCTAGGCTGTGATAGCACAGGGCTTGGGGCGTTGTCGATGGAGAAACCGCAAGAGAGGTGAGGGCCGGGGAGGCGACACAGGCAGCGGGCGGAGATGGTGGGCCGGATCGCCGCGCTGTCCGGACATGCATGTTTTACATTGTCGCGCCGTCACGCCTGTGTCATCGATATTCGAACGAACGTTGATTTAAAACGTCGCCTGAAACGAACGGCCATGGAGCGCCCGCATGTGATGCCCCCGCATCGCATCGCCGCTCCGGCCGCCGCAACGGGCGAACAGCATCGGATGGGAACGCATCGATGGCGGGCACCGACACCAAGGAGAGGATTCTGGACGCGGCCGAGCGTCTGTTCGCCGAGCACACCTATGCCGGTGTGTCGCTCCGCACCATCACGGCGGAAGCGAACGTCAATCTGGCGGCGGTGAACTATCATTTCGGATCGAAGGATGCGCTGCTGCAGGCGGTGTTTCACCGTCGGGCGCGCGACCTCAACCGCGAGCGCGTAGCGCTGCTGGCCGAGATCGAGGCCAAGTCCGGCGACCGGCCGTTGCCGCTGGAAGAGGTGCTCTACGCCCTTCTGGCGCCGCCGATGCGCTGGATGTCGGATCCCGGGCGCGGGCTGTCGGTTTTCGTGCAGTTCCTGGCCCGCTGCCGCGCCGACGGCACGCCCGAGATGAAGGCACTGCTGGACCGCGACGTGCGCCACCTGCGCCGCTTCGTGCCGGCCCTGCAGCGGGCGCTGCCGGACCTGGCGGCCGAGGAGATCTATTGGCGGCTGCATTTCTCGCTGGGCATGATGCACTACACCATCACCGATCTCAGCCGCCTGGAGGCGATTTCGCAGGGCGTCTGCGATCTGGAGGATTACGACGCGCTGATCCGGCGGATGGTGGCCTTTGCCGCGGCGGGCTTCCGCAATGCGCCGCCGCTGCATCAGGTACCCGTCTTCACCCTTGGCCAGAACGCCCCGGCGGCATCGCCGCGCGCGCAGGCGGAAGAGGATGAGGCGGTAGAGGCGGCGTCCTGACGGGCGCCCAAGACTGAAACGGATACGGATCGAAACCGGTCGAACGGAGGAAAGACGTGATCAAGGCGGTTCTGTGCACGAAGCTGGGTGGCCCTGAGGATCTTGAGATCAGGGAGATCCAGGCGCCCGAGATGAAGCCCGGCCATGTGCGGGTGCGGGTGCGCGCGGCGGGCGTCAACTTCGCCGACACGCTGATCATCCAGGGCAAGTATCAGGTGCGGCCCGAACTGCCCTTCTCACCCGGCATCGAACTGGCGGGTGAGGTGATGGACGTGGCGGCGGACGTGACCCATCTGAAGCCCGGTCAGCGGGTGATGGGCATGGCGCAGAGCGGCGCCTATACCCAGGAAGTCGTGCTGCCTGCGGCCGCCGTCGTGCCGATCCCCGACATGATGGATTTCGCAAGCGCCGCCGCCTTCCCGGTCGCCTACGGCACTTCGCATGTGGCGCTTGACCATCGGGCGCATCTGAAGGCGGGCGAAAAGCTGCTGGTGCTGGGGGCCGCCGGCGGCGTCGGCCTGACGGCGGTGGAGATCGGTGCCGCCATGGGCGCCGAGGTGGTCGCGGTGGCGAGCAGCCCCGAGAAGCTGGAAATCGCCCGCGCCCACGGCGCGACCCACCTGATCGACTATTCGAAGGATGATCTGCGCGAAAAGGTGAAGGAGCTGGTCGGCGGCGTCGACGTGGTCTACGACCCGGTCGGCGGTGCCGCCTTCGATGCCTCGCTCCGCTGCATCAACTGGGAAGGCCGCATCCTGGTGATCGGCTTCGCCAGCGGCACCATCCCGCAGATCCCCGCCAACCTGCTGCTGGTCAAGAACGTGTCGGTCGTCGGCACCTTCTGGGGTGCCTATATGCACAAGGATCCCAAGGTGCTGGGCGACAGCCTGAAGACGCTGCTCGGCTGGTATGCCGAAGGCAAGCTCAAGCCGCATGTCTCCGAGACCTTCCCGATGGTCGAGGCCCCCAAGGCGCTCAGGGCGCTGATGGAGCGGCGCTCGACCGGCAAGGTCGTCATCGATCTGAACTGACCCGCGAACGTCTGCTTCGACTGCATCTCGAAGCATGGATGGCCGCGGACCATGGTCCGCGGCCGGTTTCATTTATCTAAAATGTGTTGCATATGCGAAATGCGACGCATTTTCGTGCCCCTCGTGGCAGTTTGCTCGCCGATCCTAACAAATGATTAACTTCTCCCCTGCGATAACTTCCGACCGGGGGGAGTTTCGGGATATTGAACAGTGGGCATGGCGGGTCCGGGCTGGCAGTGAGAGACCCGCTCACGGGACATCTTGGGAAGAGGGACACCGATATGGCGGCTGCGGCGCGTGGGCTGCGCATCGTTCATAAAATTCCCGGTGCCATCGTGGCTGCGGTCGCGATCACATCCATCGTACTCGGCGTCGTCGCCTATCTGGTGTCGTCGCGGGAGCTGGTGGAGGCATCGGAAACCAAGCTGGAAGCGATCACCGAGGGCCGCAAGGCCCGTCTGAACGACTATCTGGAACGGGTGCGGTCCGATGTGGCGGTGCTGGCCGACAATTCGGTGCTGCGCCAGACCCTGATCGACTTCACCTACGCCTTCGAGCTGATCTCGCTTATGGATGATAAGCCCGATCAGATCCTTCAGAAGTCGTACATCACCGACAATCCCGAAACCGACCGGGCGGTGCTGAACAAGGCCGGTGACGGCACCTTCTTCAGCGACAGTCACGAGCGCTATCATCCCTGGCTGCGGGCAGCCGCACGCTCCAAGGGCTATGCCGATCTCTATCTCGTCGACAAGAACGGCTGGGTGGTCTACTCGGTCGAGAAGAACACGGATTTTGCGGTCAAGCTCGACGAGAGCGATGTCGGCCAGACCGGTCTCGGCCGTGCCGTCGCCGCCGCGCAGGCGACCACCGAGCCGGGCCAGGTGTCGCTGATCGACTTCACCTATCACCCCCAGGCCAACAACGAGGTCAGCGCCTTCCTGGCGGTGCCGGTCTTCGGTGACGGCGGCTATGTCGGTGCCGTGGTCGTGCGTCTGTCGGTCAAGGGCGTCGACGAGGTGATGCAGAGCGCCCAGGGCCTGGGCGAGACCGGCGAGACCTATCTGGTCGGCTCCGACGGTTATATGCGCTCCAACTCGCGGCTGTCGGCAGACACCACCGTGCTGGAGCGGCAGGTCAACACCGATGCCGTCGCCGCGGCGCTGGCCGGCAAGAGCGGTTCTGTCCGCGATATCGGCCCCGGCGGCTATCCGGTGCTCAGCGCCTACGAGCCGCTGGAATTCCTGGGGCAGCGCTGGGCGGTGATCGCCGACGTCGCCGAGGACGAGATCCTGGCGCCGGTCGTCGACATGCGCAACATGATCGCCGCGGTGGCCGTCGGCCTGATCGTGATCGTCGGCTCCATCGGCATGCTGGTCGCCCGCGGCGTCACCCGCCCGCTCGGCCGGATGACCGGCGCGATGAAGGAACTCTCGAACGGCAATCTCTCGATCGACATTCCCGATCGTGACCGCAGCGACGAGATCGGCGAGATGGCCGCCTCGGTGCAGGTCTTCAAGGACGCCATGGTCGAAAGCCAGCGCCTGGCCGAGGCCCAGCGGCTTGATCAGGAAGAGAAGTCGAAGCGCGCCGAGGAACTGGTGCGCCTGACCCGCAGCTTCGACGACCGGGTCAGCGGCGTGCTGCGTGGGGTGACGGCGGCTGCGACCGAGCTGGATGCCACCGCCCGCTCGATGTCGTCCACCGCCGATGGCGCCCGCCATCAGTCGGACGAGGTGGCCCATGCCACCGCCCAGGCGACCGAGAACGTGCAGACGGTGGCAGCCGCCGCCGAAGAGCTGTCGCATTCGATCTCCGAGATCGGCCGGCAGGTCCACAAGTCCTCGACCATCGCCGGCCGCGCGGTCGACGAGGCCGAGCGTACCAACCAGACCGTCTATGGCCTGGCGGCCGCGGCCGAGAAGATCGGCGACGTGGTGCGGCTGATCACCGACATCGCCGAGCAGACCAACCTTCTGGCGCTCAACGCCACCATCGAGGCGGCCCGGGCAGGCGAAGCCGGCAAGGGCTTCGCGGTCGTGGCCTCCGAGGTCAAGAGCCTCGCCAATCAGACGGCGCGGGCGACCGAGGAAATCTCGACCCAGATCGCGGCGGTGCGCGGCGAGACCAACCAGGCGATCGGCGCGATCGAAGGCATCCGCAAGATCATCGTCGAGATCAACGACATCGCCACCTCGATCGCCAGTGCGGTCGAACAGCAGAGTGCCGCGACCCAGGAGATCGCCTCGAACGTCCAGGCGGCCGCCCGCGGTACCGAACAGGTCAGCCGCAGCGTCGACGACATGCGCGACGCCGCCCAGGCCACCGGCAGCGCCTCGCAGCAGATCCTGTCCTCGGCCGGCGAACTCGCCCGCCAGGCCACTGATCTGGACAGCGAAGTCCGCAGCTTCCTTGAAGCGGTGCGCGCCGGCTGAGCCGGTTTACCGCACGCCTGACGGCGAAGACGCCCCGGACGGGAAACCGTCCGGGGCGTCTTCATGCGGAGATGGTGTTCTCGCCGCCCTGAATTGGGGATGCCGGGGGGCATGGCCGGTGCTAGTCTCCAGGCTTCGCCGACCCATCCCGAAAGGTCCCGATGCTCCGCCGCCTCTACGACCGGACCATGGCGCTTGCCGGCCATCGTCACGCCGAACGTGCCCTCGGTGTCGTCAGCTTCGCCGAAAGCTCGTTCTTCCCGATCCCGCCGGACGTGATCCTCGCCCCCATGGTGCTGGCCCAGCGCTCCAAGGCCTGGCGGTTCGCGCTCATCTGCACCCTCACCTCGGTGGCGGGGGCGGTGCTGGGCTATCTGATCGGCTATCTGCTGTTTGAAAGCGTCGGCCAGGCGATCCTCGACATCTATGGCCTGCGTCAGGACTTCGCCGCCGCCGCCGCCCGCTATAATGAACTCGGCTGGGTGATGGTGCTGCTGGCCGGCATCACGCCGATCCCGTTCAAGGTGATCACCATCACCAGCGGCGTCACGGGCATGAATGTCGTCAGTTTCATTCTGTCGGCGATCGTGGCACGCGGTATCCGGTTCTATGCGGTGACCGCGATCATCTACTGGTTCGGGCCCAAGACCCTTGCCATCGTCGAGAAGCGGCTCGGCCTGTTCACGGTTCTGTTCTGCGTGCTGCTGGTCGGCGGTTTCGTGCTGATGCGCTACATCCTTTGACCGACCGGCCGGGTCGCCCGGGTCTTCGGACGTGAAACGGGCCCTGCGGCGAACCGCAGGGCCCGTTTCCAGTCGATATGGCCGGGCGTCACTCAGGCCGCAGCGGTGCTGCGCGCGGCGCCCAGTGCCGCCCAGCCCCGGGCCGGGGTCGCCGGCATGTCGATCTCGCCCGCGCCCTCGGCGATCAGGGCGTCGTTGATCGCGTTCATGATCGCCGGGCAGGCGCCGATGGTGCCGGCCTCGCCGCATCCCTTGGAGCCGAGGCCGCTCGACGCCGTCGGCAGATCCTCGTAGAGCCGGATGTCGAGGAAGATCATGTCCTCGGCGCGGGGCATGCCGTAATCCATGAAGCTGCCGGTGAGCAGCTGGCCGCTGTCGTCGTCATAGACGGCATGTTCCATCAGCGCCTGGCCCAGCCCCTGGGCGACGCCGCCCTGCACCTGGCCCATCACGATCATCGGGTTGACCACCTTGCCGAAATCGTCGGCGACCACATAGCGCACCGGTTCCACCCGGCCGGTCTCGGGGTCGATTTCGACCTCGGCGACATGGCAGCCATTGGGGAAGGTGGGGGCGGGGCGGTCGAAGGTCCGGCTTTCGTCGAGCGGCGCGCCGGCATCCAGCGCGATCTGCGCCACCGCCTCCATATCCATCCCGAGATCGGTGCCCGCAACCGTGAAGCGGCCGTCTTCGAACACCAGATCCTCCGCCGCGGCCTCGAGCTTTTCGGCCGCGATCGACCGTGCCCGTTCCACCACCGCCTCGGACGCCAGACGGATCGCCGAGCCCGCCATCTGCAGCGAGCGGGAGCCGCCGGTGCCGCCGCCGGTCTTCACCCGGGCGGTATCGCCCATCACCACCTGCACCTTTTCGAAGGGCATGCCCAGCAGTTCGGCCGCCACCTGGGCGAAAGAGGTCTCGTGGCCCTGGCCGTTGGACTGGGTCCCCACCAGCACGGTGGCGCTGCCATCGGCTTCGAAGCGGATCCGCACCTCTTCCTTGGGGTTGCCCTGGGTCCATTCGATATAGCTGGCCATGCCGATGCCGCGCAGGCGGCCTTTGGCCGCCGACTGCCGGCGGCGCTCGGCGAAGCCGGCCATGTCGGCCGCTTCCAGCGCGCGGGATTGCATCAGGGCAAAATCGCCGCAGTCATAGGTGGTGCCCATGGCGTTGGTATAGGGCATCGCGGTCGCAGGAATATAGTTGATCCGGCGCAGTTCCGCCGGGCTGCGGCCGGTGGCGCGGGCAGCGGTGTCGATCAGCCGCTCGATCAGGTAATTCGCCTCGGGCCGGCCGGCGCCGCGATAGGCATCGACCGGGGCGGTGTTGGTGAAGACGCCCTTCACATGCAGGGCGGCCACCGGGATCGCATAGACCGTGGTGGCAAGGCCGGCTGCGGCAGAGGTCGGGATCATCGCGCCGAACTGCGAGGCATAGGCACCCAGATTGGCGACGGTCGAGACCTCGAAGGCGGTGAAGCGGCCATCGGCATCCAGCCCCAGCCGGGCATGGGTGCGCAGATCGCGGCCATGGGCGTCGGTCAGCAGGCTTTCCGAGCGGTCGCCGGTCCATTTCACCGGCCGGCGCAGCTTGCGGGCGGCATAGATCACCGCGACATGTTCGGGATAGAGGAAGATCTTCATGCCGAAGCCGCCGCCGACATCCGGCATCACCACCCGGAATTCGTCGGCCGGCACCTTGAACACGGCATCGGCCAGGATGCCGCGCAGCCCGTGCACGCCCTGGCCATTGGTATAGACCACGGTCTGGCCGGTTTCGGCATCGATGGTCGCGTTCACCGCCCGCGGTTCCAGCGGATTGGCCGACACCCGGTTGTTGACGATGTCGATCTCGACCACCTGGTGGGCAGCCGCCATCGCCGTCTCCACCTCGGCCGCCTTGCCCTGGCGCCAGTCGAAACAGAGGTTCGAGGGGGTGCCGTCATGCACGACCACCGCATCCTCTTCCACCGCCTTCAGCGGATCGACCACGGCCGGGCGCTCGTCATAATCCACCACCACCAGCTCGGCGGCATCGCGGGCGGCGACCGGATCGGTCGCGACCACCATCGCCACCGCTTCGCCGGCAAAATGCACGGCATCGGCGGCAAGCGCCGGACGCTTGGGCGCCTGCATCCCGCTGCCGTCGGCATTCTTCACCCGCGCGACCGCCGGCACGCCGCCGACGCCGTCGGCATCCAGATCGGCGCCGGTGAAGACGGCGACCACGCCCTCGGCGGCCGCCGCATCGGCGGTATCGACCGCCAGGATGCGGGCCGCGGCATGGGGGCTGCGCACGAAGGCCACGTGCAGCTGGCCTTCAAAGGAAATGTCGTCGGTATAGCGGCCATGGCCGGTCAGAAAGCGCCGGTCCTCGACGCGACGCACGGCCTGGCCGATTCCGAATTTCAGCATGGGGCGATCTTCCCTGACGTATCTGTCCGGCGGGTCACTTCGGAACGGTAGCCGATCCCGGCGCGGCGGCGCAATGCTGCCTGTGGCAGGGTCCACGCCGCGGAACCAGAGGCGGGGTTTTCAGGGATCGGCGGGAGAGTCAGGCATCGGCGGGAGATCATGATGATTTCATGACGCCCGCGGCCCGGATTGCCAGGGCGTCAGGTCGAACGATATCGTCCCCGCGAAAGATAGCGGTGCGGGGGCGAGGCATGGGCACAGGCAGCGACGGCAGTGCGGGCGAGGTCTTCCGGGCCTTCCTGAAGCTGGGCCTGACCGCCTTTGGCGGCCCCGTGGCGCATCTGGGGTTCTTCCGGACCGAATTCGTCGCCCGCCGCGGCTGGCTGGACGACGAGGCCTATGCGCGGATCGTGGCGCTGTGTCAGTTCCTGCCGGGGCCTGCGAGCAGCCAGGTCGGCATCGCCCTCGGCTTCGGCCGTGCCGGCTGGGCAGGGGCCGCCGCCGCCTGGGCCGGCTTTACCCTGCCCTCCGCCCTGCTGATGATCCTGGCCGGGCTTGCCATCGGCGCCGGTGCCGAGGCGGGCCGGCTGCCCGATGGCCTGACCACCGGGCTCAAGATCGCGGCGCTGGCCGTGGTGGTTCAGGCGGTGGCCGGGATGGCGGGCAGCCTGGCGCCCGATCGTACCCGGCGAAGCGTGGCCGCCGTAGCGGCCGTGGTCGCCCTGACCCTGCCCGGGCTGGCCGGGCAGCTCGGTGCCATCCTGATCGGGCTTCTGGCCGTTCCGCTTCTGGATCTGCCGGCGGCACCTGCCGCCGCGGCCCCCGCCGGCCGGCGCCCCCTGCGGCGGGCCGGGGCGGCAGCCCTGCTCATCTTCCTGGCCGGGCTGGTGCTGTTGCCGCTCTGGTCGGCCACGGGCGACGCCACCGGCCGGCTGGTCGACGGCATGTATCGGGCCGGCAGCCTGGTCTTCGGCGGTGGCCATGTGGTTCTGCCGCTGCTGGCCGCGGAAACCGGCGGCCATGTCGACGGCCAGGCCTTCCTGGCCGGCTATGGTCTGGCCCAGGCGGTGCCGGGGCCGCTGTTCACCTTCTCGGCCTTTCTGGGGGCCGCCGGCAGCTGGGGCGGGCTGCCGGGATGGCTGGCGGGGATCATCGCCCTGATCGCGATCTTCGTGCCGGCCGCCCTGCTGGTGGTGGCGGCGCTGCCCTTCTGGGACCGGATCGCCGGCCATCCGGGGGCGAGGCGGGCCGTGGCGGGGGTCAATGCCGCGGTGCTGGGGCTGCTTGCCGCGGCGCTCTACGATCCGGTGTTCGTGACGGCCGTGTCCGGCCCGCGGGACGCCGCGCTCGCCATTCTGGTCCTGCTGGCGCTGCTGGTCTGGCGGCTGCCGGTCTGGGGGCTGGTGCCGCTGGCCGCCGCCGCGGGCATGGCGGTGGCTGCCCTCGGCTGACGGGTGCAGGTCAATCGGCGGCGTTCCCGGCCCGGCGCTCCCGGCGCCGATAGATGGTGGAGCTGCTGATGCCCAGCAGCTGGGCGGCCCGGGTGACATTGCCCTGGCAGAGCAGGATCGCGCGTTCGATCGTCTCGTCGATCACGTCGTCCAGCGGCCGGATCAGCTGTGCCGGATCGTCCTCGGGCAGGGCGAGGGAGCCGGCCCGCCAGGTCATGGCCATGGTCACCGCATGGGCGATGCGGCTTGGAGAGGCGTCCTGCGGCACCACGTCGATGGCGCCGGCGCGCATGGCACCGACCACCACCTCGTCGTCGTCTTCGGGCAGCCGCACGAAAATCGGCCGGATGTCCGGGACGATGGCGATCAGCCGCTGGATCAGCCCGGCGCGCGGCATGTCGTCGAAGCGCCCCACGATCACCACCGGCGGGGGGGAGACGCGGATGGCGGCAAGCGCGCGCTGGGCGTCGGGCACGGCCGTGCGCGGCATCCGCATCAGCGACCCCGAGGCCTGATCGAACACCGGAAAGCTGTCGCCACGGCCGACGAGCAGCAGGGCGGGGCGGCGATCGGTGACAGGTGTCATACGGTTCATCGGCATCTCGTCTTTCAAGGGCAGAGCCCCGGACTGTGGACAGGCGGATGGCGGCGGGCGCTGCGTCTCCGTCTCCGGGACGCAACTTGCAACGATCACTGCGATACGCGTCGCATTCCGCGAGGCGGGGCGCAGAAATCCGGCCCTGCCGGCCATGTCCGGCATTGATTGAGGGCAAAAGCGCAAGTCCTGTGCCACCCGATCCCCCGTGACCAGGGGGGGGCGAGCGGAGGCGCATGAGCGGTCGGGGCGCCCGCGGCAAAGCACCGCATGGTTTCGCCCCCGGGCGGCGCGCATGCTCAATCTCCCTACGCCGTCGATGAGCCGGATGGATGCAGCTTTGCCGAGGGTCTTTTCCGGGCCCGGCACAGACATGCAACGGTCACGGGGGGATCCCTTGCCCTTGCGTCCGCGACACCCCATTTTGACGTGATACATGCCGTCCGGATGCCGACCGCCGGGTCCGGCCGCATCTTCGGTCTCGACTACGAAAGGAGAAGGTCTTGGTCGCTCAACTTCCCGCCATATCGGGCGGCAGTAATCTGTCGACCTATCTGAACGAGATTCAGAAGTACCCGATCCTGACCGCCGACGAGGAGTTCATGCTCGCCTGCCGGTGGCGGGACCATGCCGATGCCGACGCCGCGCGCCGGCTGATCACCAGCCATCTGCGCCTGGTCGCCAAGATCGCTTTGGGCTATCGCGGTTACGGCCTGCCGCTGGAAGACGTTATCGCCGAGGGCAATGTCGGCCTGATGCAGGCGGTCAAGCGGTTCGATCCCGACCGTGGTTTCCGCCTGTCGACCTATGCCATGTGGTGGGTCCGCGCCTCGATCCAGGAGTTCATCCTGCGGTCGTGGTCGCTGGTCAAGATGGGCACCACCGCCGCTCAGAAGAAGCTGTTCTTCAACCTGCGCCGGCTGAAGAACCAGATGAACGCCATCGAGGCCGGCGACCTGCCGCCCGAGGTGGTGAAGAAGATCGCGACCGAGCTGGATGTCGGCGAGCACGAGGTGGTGGAGATGAACCGCCGCTTCGCCGGTCCCGACCAGTCGCTGAATGCGCCGGTCTCGGCCGAAGGTGATGCCGAATGGCAGGACTGGCTGACCGACAGCCGGCCCAGCCAGGAAACCATGGTCGCCGAGGACGAGGAGCAGTCCAAGCGCATGGGCCTGATGCAGTCGGCGCTGGAAGACCTGAACGAGCGCGAGCGCCACATCTTCACCGAGCGCTGCCTGAAAGAGCCGGCGGCGACGCTGGAGGATCTGGCCCAGGTCTACGGCATCAGCCGGGAGCGGGTGCGCCAGATCGAGGTGAGGGCCTTCGAGAAGGTGCAGAAGAAGACGCTGGAACTGGCCATCGCCGACGGCGTGGTCAACGAGGATCAGATGATCGCCGCCCGCGCGGCCGGTGGCCATCGCCAGCTGCGCGGCAGCACCCAGCCGAACTGATCCGGCAGTCTCTGCCGGCCGGATGTGCCCGCACCCGCCCCCTTGGCCGGTGCGGGTTTTTCGTGTCGCAACGTCAGTTCAGGCCGATCGCCCCGCTGGGGCGCATCATGCGCAGAACCTGACCGCTCGGCGCCCGATAGACCCCGCGGGTCGAACTGGTGACGGGGCCGAGCGTGGCGCCGCGGGCGGGTGAGGGCATATGCACCCGCGTGGCGGCGGGGCGGGGGGCGATGGCGCCGGGGGCGTCGTCAGCGCCGGCAGTCTCGGGCGCCATGTCGGCGGCGGCAAGCTGGGTCTCGTCAGCCGCCGGTGCCTGGCGCTGTGCGGCATCCTCGGCGGCGGTCGTGATCGCAGGCGTGCGCTTGCCCGAAGCCGAGCCGGCCGGGGCATGGCCGTTGCGCTCCAGCCAGAAATCCAGCACCCGGTTGCGATAGGGCTTGGAGTTGGAGGGCGTGCGGCTGTGATAGAAGCCGACCGCCTCGGTCCAGGTCGCGGTTTCGCCCTGCAGATCTTTCAGGAAGCGGGCGGCGTAGTCGGCATTGTAGGCGGGATCGATCATCTGGGTGATGTCGTCGAATTCCTCGCCATGAAAGTGGAAGTTCACCTGCATGCAGCCGATGTCGATGTTCCGGACCCCTTTGGCGCGCAGGCCGCGGATTTCCGCCAGGGCAGCCGCCTTGCTCGGCAGGTAGCGGCCGCGGCCCTCGGCATAGATGGTCCAGGGCCAGGCAGTTCTTGCCGAGCGCTCCTTGCTCCATCGGCCCGATTCCGCCAGGGCGATGGCCGCCAGAAGCCCGTCGGGCAGGCCGTGGCGACGTTCCGCGGCCGAGATGGCCTGGTCGCAGAGCATCCAGTCCCGGGCCTTTCCGTCGGGGTCGTCACCCGCCCGGGCGGGGGTGGGGCCCAGGAAAACCGCCAGTCCGGCCATAAGGATGGCGGTCAGCATCGCGCCGCGGCGCGCGGCATGGCGGGGGCGTTCCGGGCTGGTCGGGCGGGGGGTCTCGGACATGATCGGCGGATCCGGGTGGCGTTGGAGGGGGCTGCAGCGGGGCTGCCGGTTCTGCTCCACTCTTTCAAATCCCGTGCCAATTGTCGGGAAAGGTGGTCGCAGAGCTGCTGCTCAATATCGAGGCACGAAATTCTCTTGCCTCATTCGCGGGCAGCCTCTATATGTTGCAGCGCGGCAGGTGAACGCTCAGGCGTTCGCGGCCGCTGCCCAGATCCTTGGGCGTTTCCTCCCTAGACTTAGGGCCGTGTCAGTCTGCTGGCGCGGCCTTTTTTTTGCGCCCGGGCGTCTGACGCGCATCAGGCCGGAAGATGTTCGTGCTGCACCTGCACAGATGCCCGGTTGGCATGCAGGGCATGCGGCACCGGCATAACCCCGCGGAATTCCTGGACCTCCTCAGCTTTTTTTGTCCATTCCGCCCGACAAGCCCCTTGACCGTTTGTGCGCCGCAACGTATCTTCATACCTGTAACGGGCGCTTGGCGGCGCCGCTGTTGCAGCCCAGTTTTTGGGCGTTTCCTCCCTAGACTTTGGGCCGTACCGATTGCTGGTACGGCCTTTTTTTTGTCCTGATGGTGCGTCGCGAAGCGCTGGCGGGTCTGTGATTTCGCAAATGCGAAGGCCCGTTTTGCGCGTGTGAAACCGATTACAATTCCCGCTTGACCGCTGCTGCGTCGCAGCGTATATATTGCAGTGCGTCATAAGACGCTGTGCGTCTGGTGATGCTGCCCATCTTCTTGGGCGTTTCCTCCCTAGACTTGGGCCGTATCAGATTGCTGGTACGGCCTTTTTTTTGTCCGGACTTCCCGCTGGGGCCAGGTGTCCGGGCTTGTGCTGCATATGCGAAATATGCCTATGCAAAACCCCGCCATCCAGGGGATGGCGGGGTGAAAAGCGGCCGATGGTCCGGTGGTCAGGCGGCTTCGGCGCCCGGTGGGTTGGGCTGGTACAACCGGTCCTCGGGCAGGACGTCGCCAGGGGCATAGTCGCCGGCGCTGGCCATTTCGTCATAGATCGGCTGGAAGTCCTGCGCGGTCTCTTCGAACAGCTCTTCGAAGGACCGGATGACGAAATAGGTCTCCTGAAAATCATCGATGCGATAGCGGGTGCGCATCCCCCGCCGCAGGTCGAAGCCCAGCCGGTTGGGGCGCCGATCCTCCAGCGCATAGATCGATTCCCCCTTCGACGAGGCGATGCCCGATCCGTAGATGCGCAGGCCGTCATCCGTGGCGATCAGACCGAACTCCACCGTGTACCAGTAGAGCCGGGCCAGATTGTGCAGGCAGTGACGGGCATCGGCCCTGAGCCCGGCCTGGCCATAGGCCTGCATGTAATCGGCAAAAACCGGGTTCATCAGCAGCGGCACATGGCCGTAGATGTCGTGGAAGACGTCGGGTTCCTGCAGATAGTCCAGCTGCTCGCGGGTGCGGATGAAGCTGGTGGAGGGGAAGCGGCGTTCCGACAGGTGGCGGAAAAACACGTCGTCCGGCACCAGCCCCGGCACGCAGACGATCCGCCAGCCGGTGGTCTTTTCCAGAACGTCGGAGAGGCGCTCGAATTCCGGCACGCCGTCCGCCGCGATGCCCAGGCCCGAAAGCCCGTCGATGAAGGCCGGAACGGCCCGGTCGCGCAGAATCCGGGCCTGGCGTTCGAACAGAAAGCGCCAGATCGCGTGCTCCTCCTGGGTCAGCTTCTCCCAATGCTGATCCCTGGTGAAGTCGTCCCGGATCTCTGCCGCGTGGTCGCGATAACCCTGGGTCATGGTCGTCAAGTCCTCGTCGCACCGTTGAAGGGGGCGTTTGAGGACGAGTCTGCGTGCGTCCCGCGGCTTTTTCAAGCCGGGAAAGTTTCAAGTGAAACGAATTTCGGGTTGAGAGTCCGGCCTCAATCTTCCGGTGCGGTGGAAGAGCCTTCGCCCAGGCTGCGCTGAAGCATGATCGCGTCGATCCAGCGGCCGAACTTGTAGCCGATCGCCTTGAATTCACCCGCATGGGTGAAGCCCAGCCCCTGGTGCAGGGCCAGAGAGGCCGGATTGCCCGGATGGCCGATCACCGCCACCATCTGCCGGAAACCCGCCGCCGTGCAGCGCCGGACCAGTTCGGCCAGCACCGCCCGCCCCAGCCCCCGCCCGGTCTGGCCCCGGCCGACATAGACCGAGTTCTCGACCGTGAAACGATAGGCGGCACGCATCCGGAAGGGCGAGGCATAGGCGAAGGCCTTCACCTCGCCCGCTTCGACCGCGACCAGAAAGGGCAGGCCGCGATCCAGCGCCGCCAGCCGCCGGGCCCGCATCTCGTTCAGATCCGGTGCCGCCAGTTCGAAGCTGACCGTGGTGTTGGAGACGTAATAGCTGTAGATCGCATGCACCTGGGCCATGTCGGCCTCGGTGGCGTCGCGGACGACGACCCCGGGTTGGGGAAGCGGATGACGATCGGGTTTGGGCATGGTGAGCACGGCCATCGGATCGGGGCGCCCTTCGAAATGCGTCGAGGCTGGCAGCGGAGCCGACCGCGGGCGACGGTCGGACCCATGAGCGGGCATCCGCAAGGGATGCCGGGGTGCCGGGACGGCGGCAGAGGCCGGCGAACCGCGGCGGTCAGCCTCGTCGTTCCACGCCGAGGGCGGCGAGCAGGGCGCTGTCGCGACCCAATGTCTCGATCAGCAGGGTGAGGTCGGCGGCGACCCGCGCCAGCTCCGGCAGCGGCTCCACCACGCTCTCATCCATATAGAGGGCGCGGTTGATCTCGATCTGCAGGGCATGCACGCCGGTCACCGGGCGGCCGTAATGTTCGGTCACATGGCCGCCGGCATAGGGCCGGTTGCGGGCCACGTTATAGCCCATCCCCTCCAGCAGCCGCTGGGCGGCATCGATCACCCGGGGGGCGCAGGCGGCACCGAAACGGTCGCCCAGCACGAAATCCACCCGCCGGTCGCCCGGATCGTGATCCATCGGCCCGCCCACCGACGGCATGGAGTGGCAATCGACCAGCAACACGCCGCCGAACCGGCTGCGCACTTCGTCGATCGTCGCCTTCAGTGCCGCATGATAGGGGAAGTAGTAGCGGGCGATGCGCAGCTCCGCCTCGGCCCAGAACAGCTTGCGGCCATAGATCTCCAGGCCGTTGGTCACGACGCGCGCGATGGTGCCGAGCCCGCCCATCACCCGCCGGGACGTGGCGTTGACGAAAGACGGTACCGCATCGGCGAACATCTGCGGGTCGATTTCATAGGGCTCGCGGTTGACGTCGACATAGGCCCTGGGGAAACGCGCACGGATCAGCGGCGCCCCCAGCGCCGGGGCGGCGGCCCACAGCCGGTCGACGAACGCGTCTTCGGAATTGCGCAGCGTCAGCGGATCGAGCTTCGACGAGGCCTGAAAGCCTGCGGGATAGCAGTTCCCGGAATGGGGCGAGGCGAAGACGAAGGGCAGCCGGAGATCGGCCGGGCGCAGTACCTCGACCGCCGGATCGACCCAGTCGTCGAACCCGGTCCCGGTCGTGGCTGCCCCCGCCATCTCCAGGCGGTCTTCCGTATCGAAGCCCAAATCGGCCATCGGTCGGTCTTGTCCCCCGATCTGCCGCCGATGCCCGCTGCCCGGTCCCATCCGGGTGCCGCATCGATCCAGGCCCACATGAATACGGCATTCCGCCCCCCATGTCATGCCATTCGGTCCCCGGGACCGGCCCCTGGGGCACAGGGCGGTCATGTCCGCGTCGCATGGGCAACACCTTGCGGCGGCAGCGCATTCCCGGGGCGGCGACACGGAACCGTCACGGGCGTGCATTTCCGGGCTTGCACGGCCTTTCGGGCTGCGTTATATGAACGCCCACACCGACGCCGGGTGCAGACAAGCCCGATGCGGTGCGGACATGGACGCGTAGCTCAGCGGTAGAGCACCACGTTGACATCGTGGGGGTCACAAGTTCAATCCTTGTCGCGTCCACCATCGAAACCCCCTGGGAAACCAGGGGGTTTCGTCGTTTCTGAGACTTGCTCTAGAAACGCTATGGCATGCGACTGTCGTGGAATTGTCATGTCGCCGCCCCAAATCCATCCAGGTCCGGGGCGGCGGGCAGGCGATGTCTTCAGGTTCCAGCGGTCAATCCAAGCGCATCGAGCCGCGCGGCTGATATGCCCGCCGCCAGCCCGGCCGCGCGCAGCTGGCCGAAGGTGGTGTCGTCGATCGGGATGCCCCCGGCCCGCCGGGCGGCGCGGGCGGCGATTTCGGGCTCGCCCGGGATCAGCACCGGCTGCCCGGGAGCGGAGCGGGAGGATCGCATGTGGTCGAGCAGGGCGCGGGTCTCGGCCGCGAGCCAGGCGGTGTCGACCAGCCGGCCGGGTTCGATCACGATCGCGAACATGCTGTTCAGGATGGCGTCGGAGCGTGGATTGCCGGGCTGGGAGGTGCCGGCACCGGTAAGGGCGCCGGCCAGAAGTTCGCAGAACAGGGCCAGCCCATAGCCCTTGTGGCCGGCCATGGGCAGCAGCGCGCCCTGGGGCTCGGCGAACATCACCCCGGGATCGGTGGTCGGCCGGCCCTCGGCATCGATCAGCAGCCCCTCGGCCATCGGCTCGCCCTTGTTCATCGCCACCCGGCATTTGCCGAGCGCCACGCCGCTGGTGGCGGCGTCGAAGATCACCGGCGGCGCACCATCGGCGCCGGGGAAGGACAGGCAGATCGGGTTGGTCGAAAAGCGCGGGTCGAAGCCCGCATGCGGTGCCACCAGCGACGGCGAGCCGGTGACGTTGACGAACATCAGCCCCACCTGGCCGGCCTTGGCCACCTGTTCGCCATAGCTGCCGATCCGGCCCATATGGTGGCAGTTGCGCAGTGCCAGCACCGCAGCCCCGGTCTCGCGGGCGCGGGCGATCGCCGTCTCGGTGGCGGCTTTCGCGATCACCTGGCCATATCCCTGCTCGCCGTCGATCACGATCATGGCGCCGGCATCGGTCACGACCCGCCCCGTGCGGCCCGGGCGCAGAACGCCGGCGGCGGCGTTCTGCAGATAGCGCGGGATCATGCCCACGCCATGGCTGTCATGGCCGGCGAGGTTCGCCTCGACCAGATGGCCGGCGACGATGGTGGCCTCGTCGGGCGTGCTGCCGCCCGCCTCGATCAGCGCCGCTGCCGCGGCACGCAAGACCTCGTGATCGATGATCCGCATCTCGTTCTGCTCCTCTGCGCGGGCAAGGGATCACCGGTCCTCCGGCGAATTCCCTTGCGCGACCGGCAGATGGTATACCACTCTCTGAGCAACGCCCCCAGCGAACCCGGACCCCGATGACCGCGACACGCGACCGCAGCCCCAGCCTGACCCAGACCCAATCCGTCTACCAGTCGCTGCGCGATGCGATCCTGGGCGTGGAATTGCGGCCGGGCGAGGCGATTTCGGAACGCTGGCTGGAAGGGCGACTGGCGGCGTCGCGCACGCCGGTGCGCTCGGCTCTGGTCCGGCTGGAGGGCGAGGGGCTGGTGCAGCGACAGGGCCGCGGCTATGTGGTGACGCCGATCGATATCGGCGAAATCGAGCAGGCCTATGTCTTCCGCGAGACCATCGAGACCACCGTCGTGCGGCTTGCCGCCGCGCGCGCCGATGCGCTCGACCTGTCGGGCATCGAACCGCTGATCCTGCCCGAGGTCCGGGACACCTCCAGCGACGAGTGGTTCGACATCGGCATCGCTTTTCATGTCGAGCTGGCGCGGCTTGCCGGCAACGCCTTTTTCGTGCGCGCGATCGACGATGTGATGACCCGCATCGCCCGTGGCCGCTGGCTGGAGATCTGGTCGACCGGCGGGCGGGAGCGTGCCTTCATCGAACATGAACGGATCGTCGAACTGGTGAAGGCCGGGGACGGAGAGGCGGCGGCCGCTGCCATCCAGTCCCATGTCCGCCACGGTCGCGACCGGCTGCTCGATGCCCTGAAGACACAGCGCCGCGGCTTCGCGGTACGCGGTTTTGCCGTCCTCGATGGGACCGAGGCGGATTGACGACGGGGCGGCGGTAACCGGCCCGCATGAGGCCGGATCCGTGACCGGCCCTCATTTCAGACGATCAACGAGACGATCCAAGGGGAGACGAAACGTCATGACCACGCCTGCCGACACCCGGCTGTCTGCCGCAAAGCGGCCGCTGCGCAAGCATCTTACGGGGCTTCTTTCTGCGGCGGCCTTCGCCGTGGCACTGGTCGCCGGCCAGGGCGCCGATGCCGCCGATCCGGTGGTGATGCGGATCAGCCACCAGCTGCCGCCCGCACATCACATCGCGCAGCTGATCGACCAGTTCGCGGCCGATGTCGAAGCGAAGAGCAATGGCGCCATCGACGTCCAGATCTTCGGGGCCGAGCAGGCCTACAAGGCCAATCAGAACCACCCGGCCGTGGCCCGCGGCCAGGTCGAGGCGGCGGTGTCGACGAATTTCCAGTGGGGCAACACCATCCCCGAGATGAACGTCGTCACGCTGCCCTATTTCTTCACGAAGCTGGAGCGGATCAAGAAGTTCCCGGGCTCGCCCGCCGAAGAGCTGCTTGATCAGAAGCTGCTCGAAAAAGGCGTGCGCAACATCGCCTGGTTCTACACCACGCGCCAGTCGATCTTTACCTCGGCCGCCAAGCCGCTGGTCGCGGTCGACGACTTCAAGGGCATCAAAATCCGCGGCCTGAACAAGCTGGTCGACGAAGGGCTGATCGCCGCCGGTGCGGCACCGGCCGCCATGCCGGGCTCGGAAGTCTATCAGGCGCTGCAGACCGGCGTGATCGATGCCGGCCTGACCGACGTGTCGGCCGCCTATAGCCGCCGGTTCTACGAGGTGCAGAAATACGGCACGGTTTCGCCCTTCTTCAGCGTCTATTTCCATCTC
This sequence comes from Tistrella sp., assembly GCF_002684955.1. Taxonomy (NCBI): domain Bacteria; kingdom Pseudomonadati; phylum Pseudomonadota; class Alphaproteobacteria; order Geminicoccales; family Geminicoccaceae; genus Tistrella; species Tistrella sp. The sequence goes on from NZ_NYWI01000003.1 coordinate 65,817, forward strand.
TACGTCAACCCGTCCTGGTATGACGGCCTGGCGCCGGAGCTGCGCAAGGTGGTCGACGATGCCGCGCAGTCGGCCGAAGCGGCGTCCATCCCGCTGACCGAGAAGACCGCCGAAGATGCGATCCGCCAGCTTCAGGAGAAGGGCATGACCATCCATGTCCAGACCCCGGAAGAGGCGGCCGCTTTCGAAGCGGTGATGCAGCCGCCGGTCATGGAGGCCTTCAAGGCCTCCAGCCCCGATGCGGCGAAGCTCGTCGACCTCGTCAACGCGCTCTGAGCGGGGACGACAAGGGGACGCTCCCGGCCGATGTCGCATGAACCGACCGGTCACCGCCCGCCGCCACCATCCCCGGTGGTCGCGGGCGGTCTCGCCCGCCTGCTGCTCGGTTTCGACCGGGTGGTGCGCCTGATCTCGCTTCTGGCCGCCGGGATCGCGGCGGTGATGCTGCTCACGGCCTTCGTGCTGATCTGCTGGTCGATCGTGCAGCGCTATTTCGCCGGCCGGCCGGTGGTCTGGACCGATGAACTGGTCGGCTATGGCCTGGTTGCGATCGTGATGCTGGGGGCGTTGGATGCGCTGCGCCGCGGCGAGCACATCTCGGTCGACGTGCTGACCCAGCGCCTGGGGCGCCGGGCCGGAGCCGCGGTCGCCGCGGCGGGGCTGGTCGCCGTCGGCATCGTCGGCGTGATCCTGATCATCGAGGCCTGGGAAATGGTCTCCTTCACCCGGATGATCGGCATCGTCTCGACCGGCTATCTCGCCATGCCGATGGAATATCCCCAGGCATTCGTCGGGATCGGCGGCATCCTGCTGGTGCTGGGCGCCCTCGGCGGCCTTGCCCGCATGGCGGCCGGGCTGTCCCCGATCGACGAGGCGGGCGCATCCGCGGCACCGGGAGAGGGGGGGCCGCGTCCATGACCTTCCTGCTCATCCTGGCCGGCGTGGTGCTGGTGCTGCTGACCGGCCTGCCGGTCTTCACCGGGCTCGGCCTGTTTGCCGGCGGGCTGCTGCTCGCGACTCAGGGCGATCTTGGTGCGCTGGGCGAGGTGGTGTTCGGCCAGCTGGACAGCTATCTGCTGGTCGCGATCCCGCTTTTCACCCTGATGGCCCATATCATGATCCGCGGCCGGGTGGTGGACGATCTCTACGGCACCGCCCATACACTGCTGCGGCATCTGCCCGGCGGCATCGGCATCGCCACGGTCTTCGCCTGCACCATCTTCGCGGCCATTTCGGGCTCCAGCATCGCCACTGCGTTGACCGTGGGCGCCGTGGCCATCCCGCAGATGATCCATTACGGCTACAAGCCGCGGGTCGCCTATGGCGTGGTGGCGGCCGGCGGTACGCTCGGCATTCTGATCCCGCCCTCGGGGCCGATGGTGCTCTATGGCGTGATCAGCGACACCTCGATCGGCGGCCTGTTCATGGCGGGCATTCTGCCCGGGCTGATGATCGCGGTGCTCTTCGCCGTCTGGTGCGCGGTCAATGATCGCGGCACGCTTCGTCAGCCGCGGGCCTCGCTGGCCGAAATGGGCCGGGCGCTGCGCAAATCCGGCTGGGCCCTGTCGCTGCCTGTCTTCGTGCTGGGCGGCATGTATGCGGGCGTCTTCACCGCCACCGAGGCGGCGGCGGCCGGTGCGCTGGCGGCCCTGGTGGTCTCGGCCGCCATCTATCGCAATTTCGGCCTGCGCGATCTCTGGGCGTCGGCGATGGATTCGGTCCGCACCTCGGCCATGCTGTTCATGATCCTGGCGGCGGCGGGCGTCTTCGGCCATGTGCTGACCAAGATGCGCGTGCCGCAGCAGATCGTCGAACTGGTGGTCCATTGGGATGTGGGCGTTGCCGGCTTCCTGATCGCGATGATGGTGCTGATCGCGCTCCTCGGCATGTTCCTCGAGACGATCTCGATCATCCTGATCACCACGCCGGTGGTGCTGCCGGTGATGGCCCATCTGGGCATCAACCCGATCTGGTACGGCATCCTGCTGACCATCAACCTGGAACTGGCGCTGATCACGCCGCCGGTGGGCATGAACCTGTTCACCATCAAGGCGGTCGCGAAGGCGCCGATGGGCGAGGTGATCCGCGGTGTCGCCCCTTATGTGTTCCTGATGGTGATCGGCCTGGTCCTGGTCATGATCTGGCCCGACATCGCCCTCTGGCTGCCGTCCACCATGCGGTGACGGCAGCCACGGCTGCCCGTCGTCAATTACGGCCGGTCAGCTTGCGGGCAAACGACGCAAGCGCCGGCCGTGCCTTCACGAAGGCCTTGACCTGCCAGAGATGGCGGTCGGCCTCTGCCCGCAGCGAAAACCGCCCGATGCCCAGAATCTCCACCGGGGCGCCGTACATCTCGCTCTGCTTCTCGTGCGCGGTGGGGAAGGCCTTGACCAGGGCGTCGCGCCACGTTGCCGACCAGTCCGGATGGCACAGGAACACCTTGCCGGGGGTGATCGCGAACGGCCTCAGCGGCGACTGGTCGACGAAGATATGGCGGCCGAGCCCGGCGGCCACATCGGGCCAATAAGGGTTGAAGTGGTCGTCGAGGACCACGATGCCGCCGTCGACCAGAGAGGCGGCGGCAAGCTTCAGATCATTGGCGGTGAGGGCTTCGGTATGGCCGCCATCGACGCTGAACAGGCGCACGGGGCCAACGGTGGCCCGGATCTCGCCGGCGGTCACGTCGGTGGAGCTGGCGGCCCGGATCACGACCCCGTCCTCGCCGCCGCAGTGCTTGCGCAGATTCTCGATGAACCGCCCGCGATCGCCCTGGCCGGACCGGTCGATGTTCAGTTCCTGCTGTTCGAACAGATCGATCGCCAGGCCCTTCTCGTCGGTCCGGGTGACCAGCTGCAGCAGCAGGAAGAGCTTGCCGTGATGCACGCCGATTTCGGCCACGGCCCCCGACAGGCCGTGATCGGTCTGGGCCTCGCCGAGCTTTGCGATCGCTTCGGCGCTGAAGTCGTCGAGCCAGCCGTGCACCGCATGAATCCCGCTGGAGAGATAGCGGGAGAGAGCGGCCTCGGGATAGCGGCGCGGACTTGGCATGCGGGTCACCTCGGGGCGCATAGGGATCATCTGTCGTGCAGACGACGATGCAGGTCTTCTCGCGCCCCTGCAAGCGCTGAAGACCGGATCACCGCGCCCGGCGATTAACCGCGATTGATCGGCGATGCGGGATCGCTGGTCGCACCCGGCCATGCGCTGTCATGGTCACATGTCCGGACGGGGGCTTCTCTTCCGGCCAGAGCCTTATTCTTCGCTTGCCAATGTATTCGCCACCACCACCCGCGCCGGGGTGCCACATGACCGTTCAGCCATTCGTCCTGCCCGATCCGGAGGTGCTGCGCGCCGCCCTGGCGCGTGCAGCGACCGATGACGGCTATCACGAGCTGTTCCGGTCGGACCCGGCCGCTGCGCTCGCCACCATGGGGATCCTGCTGCCCGAAGGCGCGCAGCTCAGGGTCCACAGGCCGCGGCGCGGGCGTCTGCTGCTGACCCTGCCGCCCTTTACCGATGCGCCCGTGCCGGATGGGCTTGGCCCGCTTGAGGCCGCAATGTGGCGGGCGGCGACGGATCCGGTCTTCCGGGCCGATCTGCGGGTGGCGCCGGTCGCGACCCTCAGGGCCCAGGGGGTCGAGATGGCGGCCGGGCTGGTCGTCGACGTGATCGATGCCGAACCCGGGCTGATCGATATCATTCTGCCGGAGCGGGTCCCGGCAGTGGCCGGGCGCCCGGCGGGTGCCGATGATCTCGAATTCGACGACGAGGATCTGGATCTGGTGGCGGGCGGCGTCGCTCCGCCCGATCCGGGCAGTCTGGTCGATGCCTCCACCTGGCTGACGCTGGGCGGCATCATGGCCTATGGCATCGGCAGCCATCCCGGCGCCTGAGCGTGGCCCGGCCAGGCCACCTGTCGTGCCCGTCACAGACTGGTTACCGCGGTTCCGGCCGGTTTCTGCTATGATCCGGCGGCGTTCGGGCGGCTGACGGGGGAGAGCGACGGGTGACGACGGGCGGGATTACGGGACTGGTACTGACGCTCGCCGTTCTGCTGGTCGTCATTGCAGGGATACAACCGCTGGCCCGCCGTCTCGGCGTGGCGTCGAACGTGCTGCTGGCGGCCGTGGGCGTGGCCATCGGGGCGCTGGCGGCCTTTCTGCTCTTCACCTCTTTCACCGACGTCTTCAACGAAGCCGCCCGTGCCGTCGTCTATCTCAGGATCGAGAGCCAGACGGTCATCACCATTTTCCTGCCGTTGCTGCTGTTCCAGACGGCGCTCACCATCGATGTGCGGCGGCTGGTGGAAGACATCGCCCCCATCCTGCTGCTCGCCGTGGTGGCGGTGGTGCTGACAACGGCCTCGATCGGCCTCGGGCTCTCGGCGGTGTTCGGCGTGCCGATCCTGGGTTGCCTGCTGCTCGGCGCGATCGTGGCCACCACCGATCCGGCGGCGGTGGTTGCGATCTTCCGCGATATCGGCGCCCCCGGTCGCCTGACCCGGCTGGTCGAAGGGGAGAGCATTCTCAACGACGCCACCGCCATCGCCCTGTTCACCGTGCTGATGGGCGCGCTGGTTACCGCGCGCGCCACCGGTATCGAAGAGCCCAATGCCGACATGGCCTGGCAGGCCTTGAGCGATCTGGGCATCGGCCTGATCGGCGGTGCCCTGTTCGGCGCCCTGACGGGGCGGCTGGTCGTGATGCTGCTGCCGCTCCTGGACGACATCAAGCCGGCCGAGGCAACGCTGACCGTGGCGGCGGCCTATATCATCTTCGTCACCGGCGAATACGGCATCGGCGTGTCGGGTGTGGTGGCGGCCGTGGTGGCGGGGCTGGTGGTCTCGGCCCAGGGCCGGGCGCATATCTCGCCCGAAAACTGGCGCCATCTGCTGGCGGTCTGGGATCAGATCGCCTTCTGGGCCGGGTCGATGATCTTCGTGCTCGCCGCCCTGGTGGTTCCGCGGCTGATGGCGGATGTCGATCTCTACGATGTGCTGACCATCCTGGCGCTGGCACTTTTTGCGCTGATCGGCCGGGCGATCACCCTCTGGCTGCTGCTGCCGGTGCTCAGCATGCTCAAGCTGTCCACCCGGGTGACCCATCGCTATCGGGCGGTGATCCTCTGGGGCGGGCTGCGTGGCGCACTGACCCTGGTTCTGGCCCTCGGCGTCGTCGAGGCGCCGGGCCTCTCCGACGGCCTCAAGCGTTTCGTGGCGGTGACCGCCACCGGCTATGTGCTCTTCACCCTGTTCGTGAACGGCACCACGCTCCGGCCGCTGATCTCGTGGCTGGGGCTCGACCGGTTGTCGCCGGTGGGCGAGGTGCTGCGCCGTCAGGTGCTGGCCCTGTCGCTGACCGATGTCCGTGGCGCGGTCGAAGAGGCCGGCCGGCGTTATGACGTCAGCCCCAGCGTGGTGCGCGAGATCGCCCAGTCCTATGCCCGCCGCGCCGATCAGGTGACCAGCGACACCGATGTCGAGGCCGAAATCGCCGATCGCGAGCGTCTGGGCGTGGGGCTTGTGGCGCTGGCGGTGCGCGAGCGCGGCCTGATCCTGGACCTGCACGACCGGCGGACCTTGTCCACCGCCACCGTCGACCGGCTGCTGCGGCTGACCGAGGCCCTGCTCGAAGGCGGGCGCAACGAGGGCCGCCTCGGCTATATGCGCGTGGTGCGCACCGCGCTCGATTTCGAACGCGGCTTCCGCTTTGCCTACTGGCTGCACCGCCGGCTGCGCATGGACCGGCCGCTCGCCCGCCGGCTCGCCAACCGTTTCGAGATGCTGCTCGCCTTCCGCCTGGCGATCCAGGAATTGCGGCCCTATGTCGACGAGCGGATCCGGCCGATGCTGGGCCGGCGCATCGCCGAGCTGATCGCCGACATGCTCGACGGCCGCGCCCGTCAGGTGGCGGGGGCGCTCGACGCCATGCGCCTGCAGTATCCCGATTACGCCGAGGCGCTGGAGCGGCGTTTCCTGGCCCGGATGGCCGAACGGCACGAGCTTGCCCGCTATGACACGCTCGCCCAGGAAGGCCTGCTCGATGCCGAGCTTTACGACGATCTCTATCGGGGCGTCACCCGGGCGCAGTCGCGCCGGGACGACCTGCCCCGGCTGGATCTGGGCCTCGACACCGACGAGCTGATGCGCCGCCTGCCGCTTTTCGCCGATCTCGGCGACGAGGTGCGGGCCCGGGTGCGTCAGCTGCTGCGGCCGGTCTTCGTGCTGCCGCGCACGGTGATCTTCCGGCAGGGGGACAAGGGCGACGGCGTCTATTTCATCTCGTCGGGCGCCGTCGAGGTCCGGATCGAAGATCGCCGCATCCGCCTGGGGCGCGGCGACTTCTTCGGCGAGATGGCCCTGCTCGACAACCGCCCGCGCAGCGCCGAGATCGCCGCCCTCGGCTATTGCCAGCTGCTCTTCCTGGATGCCGATGATTTCCGCCGGCTGATGCGTCGCGACCCCGACCTGCTCGAGACCTTCGAGAGCATCGCCCGCGCCCGCGCGGCGCAGAACCGGAGTGCGGCGACCTGAGACGTCACCTGAGGAGCGTGATCGTCAGCCCGAGTGCGCCGGCAAATCGCTGCCAGGCCCGATCGGCGGTCAGCACCTCGGCCGCCTGCAGTTTTGCGAGGGCGAGACAGGACCGGTCGCCGAGCGACAATCCGCTCTTGCGGGTGATGTCCGCCAGTTGCCCGGTCAGCACGGCCTGGGCGTGATCGAAGGCGACGACGTTGATCCCGGTTTCCGTGAAAAATGCGTCGATTGCGCTGACGGGAAGACAATTGACCGTCGCATAAGTATAGACCTCGGCGACATTGACAGAACTGACCAGCGCGGCGTCCAGATGATCGAAAACGCGATCGCCACCCGTCTCGCCGAGAATGGCGGCCAGGATTGCCGAGGCGCCGATGACGATCACGCGTCGTCCGCCTCGCCCGTTTCCTGCTGACGCTCCTTCTCTCGCCAGTTCAGGAAATCGGCAACGCTGGCTTTGTCGCTCAGGCCGCTGTCGCGTGCCAGGGCCCGGATGTGCTCCTTCACGTCCTTCATGGTCTGGATCCTGATCGAACCATCGACGATTTCAAGCCGCACGGGCCCGCCCCGTTCGAGGCCGACGGCACGACGCAGTTCTGCGGGAAGCTGGAGCCGCCCCGTCTCGCTCACATGGCCGCGCAGGCCGGTCGTCTCGGACGGCGGAGCCGAACTCTGCTTGCGGGATGCGACCATGAAACCCTGAGACTCCCTGTCTGTCGCCGTCATCTCACAATATAGAGCGGTCCCCCTGCGCATGCCATGCCGCCGGTGAAGACGGCATCCGAAGGGCGCAGATCAGGCCGGCAGCGTCAGCCCCGCCCCAGCCGGCACCGCGTGGTCCGGGTCTCGTCGCCCAGCATCAGCGTGGTTTCGGCGGGGGCCGTGCGGGCGATGACGCGACCGGCCCGGATCACAGAGAGGCGGGTGGCGCTGAGGCGCAGCGCCTCCACCGGGTCGCCCGCATCCAGGATCACCATGTCGGCGCGGCAGCCGGCGGCCAGGCCATAGCCCTCCAGACCCAGCAGCCGGGCCGGGTTGGTGGTGACGGCGTCGAAGCAGCTCCGCATCTGGTCGAGCCCGGTCATCTGGGCGACATGCAGACCCATGGCGGCGACGTTGAGCATGTCGCCCGAGCCCAGCGGATACCAGGGGTCCATGGCGCAGTCCTGGCCGAAGGCGACGGTCAGCCCGGCCGCCATCAGTTCCGGCACCCGGGTCATGCCCCGGCGCTTGGGATAGGTATCGTGGCGGCCCTGGAGGGTGATGTTGATCAGCGGGTTGGCGATCGCCCCCAGATCCGCCTCGGCCATCAGCGCGATCAGCTTCGAGACGTAGTAATTGTCCATGGAATGCATGGAGGTGAGGTGCGAGCCGGTCACCCGGCCGTGCAGCCCCAGCCGCTGGGTTTCATAGGCGAGCGTTTCGACATGGCGCGAGAGCGGGTCGTCGCTTTCGTCGCAATGCATGTCGACCCTGAGGCCGCGCTCGGCCGCGATCTCGCACAGCCGGCGGACGCTTGCCGCACCATCGGCCATGGTGCGCTCGAAATGCGGGATGCCGCCGACCACGTCCACACCCCGGTTCAGCGCCTCGATCAGCAGGTCTTCCGACCCCGGCCGGCGATAGAGCCCGTCCTGGGGGAAGGCGACCAGCTGCAGGTCGATATAGGGGGCGACCTTCGCCTTCACCTCCAGCAGCGCATCGACCGCCAGCAGGCGCGGATCGCAGACATCGACATGGCTGCGGATGGCGAGCAGGCCGCGGGCGACCGCCCAGTCGCAATAGAGGAGCGCCCGCTCCACCAGAGCTTCGTGGGTCAGCTCGGGCTTCAGCTCGTTCCAGAGGGCGATGCCCTCAAGCAGCGTGCCCGAGCGGTTGATCCGCGGCATGCCGTAGGAGAGGGTCGAATCCATGTGGAAATGGGCATCGACGAAGGGCGGCGAGACCAGGTTGCCGGCAGCGTCGATGGTTTCGGCAGCCGGGGTGCCGCGGGCGGCGATGCCGGGCGCCACCTCGACGATCCGCCCGTCCCGGACCGCGATGTCGACGGGCGTGCCGCCCTCGGGCAGGCGGGCATTCACGATCAGCAGGTCGAGGGACATGGCTCAACGTTCTCCCTTGCGGAAGGGCACCATCAGTGCCTGGGGATAGGCGGCGCGGCGCGACATCACCACCAGCGCCAGGATGCTGAGCAGATAGGGCAGCATCAGGAACAGCTGATAGGGCAGGGCGCCGCCAGTCATCTGCTGCAGGCGGGTCTGCACGGCATCGAAAAAGGCGAAGAGCAGCGCGCCGAGCAGGGCCTTGCCCGGCCGCCACGAGGCGAAGACCACCAGCGCGATGCAGATCCAGCCGCGCCCGCCCATCATGTTGAAGAAGAAGGCGTTGAAGGCGGACAGCGTCAGGAAGGCGCCGCCCATCGCCATCAGCGCCGAGCCCACCATCACCGCCGCCAGCCGCACGCCGGTGACCGAAATGCCCTGGGCATCGGCTGCGGCCGGGTTCTCGCCCACCATCCGCACCGCAAGGCCGGCGGGGGTGCGGTAGAGCACCCACGCGACCAGCCCGACCAGAGCCAGGGCCAGCAGGGTGGGGGCGGTCTGCTGGCCGATCACCTCGCCCAGCCAGGGCACCGCCTGCCACCAGCCATCGCCCAGCGGCGCGAAGGGGGTGATCGAGGGCGGGGTGGTGGTCTCGGGCAGCAGCAGGCGATAGGCGAAATAGGACAGGCTGGTCGCAAGCATGGTGATGCCAAGACCGGTGACATGCTGCGACAGGCCGAGCGGCACGGTCAGCAGGCCGTGAAGCAGGCCGACCAGCAGGCCGGCCGCAGCCGCGACCGCGAGGCCGGTCCAGAGATCGGCACCCTGGAAAACCGCCATCCAGCCGACCATGGCGCCCATGGTCATGATGCCTTCGATGCCCAGATTGAGCACGCCGGCCCGCTCGCAGATCAACTCTCCCAGCGTGCCGAAGATCAGGGGGGTCGCGATGCGCAGCACCGTGGCCCAGAGACCGGCCGAGATCAGAAGGTCGATGAATTCCATGGGATCGGGACCTCCGGATCAGCCGCGACGCAGGCGATAGCGGGCGAAGAGCATGGCGGTCAGCATGCAGAGCAGCGACACGGCGACCAGCACATCGGCGATATAGGTGGGCACCCCCACCGCGCGGCTCATCGCATCGGCGCCGACGAAGATGCTGGCCACCATCAGCGCCCCCAGCACCACGCCCAGCGGGTGCAGCTGGGCAAGCATGGCGACCACCACACCGCCGGTGCCATAGCCCGGCGACATGTCGAGGGTGAGATAGCCGGTGCGGCCGGCCACCTCGCTCACGCCGGCGAGACCGGCGAGACCGCCCGAGATCAGCGCCACCAGCAGCATCACCCGGCCGACCCCCATGCCGGCGAAGCGCGCCGCCCGCGGGCTGGCGCCCACCGCCCGCATCTCGAAGCCGAGCACCGTGCGGGTCATCATCACATAGATCAGCCCGGCCGCGACCAGCGCCATGATCAGCCCGGCATGCAGGCGGGTGCGCGGGATCAGCCGCGGCAGTTCCGCCGCCATCGGCAGGGTCTCGCTCTGCGGCCAGCCCATGGCCATCGGATCCTTCATCGGCCCTTCGATCATCATCGAGACGAAGAGCAGCACGATGAAGTTGAGCAGCAGGGTCGTCACCACCTCGTCGACGCCGAAACGGGTCTTGAGCACCGCGGGGCCCAGCAGCAGCAGGCCGCCTGCGACGGCACCGGCCAGGATCACCGCCGGCAGCAGCAGGGCGTCGGGAATGCCGAGCGGCGCCGTGCCGATCCAGACGGCCGCCAGCGCGCCGCCATAGAGCTGGCCCTCGGCGCCGATGTTCCACAGCCGGGCGCGGAAGGCGACCGCGGCGGCAAGCCCGGTCAGCATCAGCGGTGCGGCGCGGGTCAGGGTTTCGGTCAGCGCGAACCGGCTGCCGAAGGCGCCCTCGACCATCGCCGCATAGGCGGCGGGCACCGAGGCGCCCGAGATCACGATCAGCAGGGCGCCGATGACGAAGGCGGCGAGCAGTGCCAGAACCGGCACCGCCACCGACAGAACGGCCGGGGTTTCGGCGCGGCGTTCAAGACGCATGGGCGGCCTCTGGCGTGGTCGGGTGGGGCGAGCCGGCATCGGGATCACCGGCGCCGGCCATCAGCAGGCCAAGGCCCGACACGGTGACCTCCGCCCTGGGGCGGGCGGGGGTCAGATGGCCGGCATGGATCACCGCCACCCGGTCCGAAAGGGCCAGGATCTCGTCCAGATCCTCGGAAATCAGCAGGATCGCGGCACCGCCGTCGCGGGCTTCGAGCAGGCGCTGATGGACATAGGCGACCGCGCCGATATCCAGGCCGCGGGTCGGCTGGTTGGCCAGGATCAGCCCCGGATGCAGGGCAAGCGCCCGGCCCAGGATCAGCTTCTGCATGTTGCCGCCCGACAGCTGGCGCACCGTCGCATCGACCGATGGGCAGCGCACCTCGAAATCGCGCACCAGATCGGCGGCATGGGCGCGGGCTTTGCTGCGGCGCAGAAAGCCCCAGCGCGAGAAGGCCGGGCGGTTGCGCCGCTCGGCGATCACGTTTTCCCAGACATTCATGTCGCCGACCAGGCCCTCGGCATGGCGGTCTTCCGGGATGCGGCCGACGCCCAGTCGGACCATCGCCGCCGGATCGGGTCGGCGGGTTTCGTGGTCCAGGATGGTCAGCCGGCCGGCCTCGACGCGGGCCATGCCGGCCACCAGATCGGCCAGCAGCGACTGGCCGTTGCCCGAGACGCCGGCGATGCCGACGATCTCGCCCGCATGCACGGTCAGCGACACCTCGTGCAGTTTCGGCTTGCCGCCGGCGCCGGTGGCGGAGACCCGGTCGAAGACCAGGGCCGGGGCGCCCGGTGTGGCGGTCGTATGGCGGGGCCCTGCGACCTTGCGGCCGACCATCAGCTCGGCCAGCGTGGCCCGGTCGAGGCCGGCGGCCGGGCGCTGATCGATCATCCGGCCGGCGCGCAGCACCGCGACCCGGTTGCTGACCGCCATCACTTCGGGCAGTTTGTGGCTGATGAAGATGATCGAGAGCCCCTCGGCGACCATGGCGCGCAACGTGACGAACAGGCGCTCGCTTTCCTGCGGGGTCAACACGGCGGTCGGCTCGTCCAGGATCAGGATCCGGGCATCGCGATAGAGTGCCTTCAGGATCTCGACCTTCTGCCGCTCGCCCACCGACAGCGCGCCCACCCGGGCATCGGGATCGACGGTCAGGCCGAAGCGCTGCCCAAGCTCGGCGATCCGGCGACGGGCACCGGCGCGGTCGCGCCCGGGCTTCCACAGCGGTTCGGTGCCGATGGTGACGTTGTCGAGCACCGACAGGTTCTCGGCCAGGGTGAAATGCTGGTGGACCATGCCGAGTCCGGCCGCGATCGCCGCCTTGGGCGAGCCTGCGGGCAGGGGGGGGCCGAAGACCTCGATCCGGCCCTCGTCGGCCACGTAATGGCCGAACAGGATGCTCATCAGCGTGGTCTTGCCGGCGCCGTTCTCGCCCAACAGGGCCAGAATCTCGCCGCGGCGGAGATCCAGGTCGATCGCGTCATTGGCGGTCAGCGCGCCGAACCGCTTGGTGATGCCCGAGAGCCGGAGCACGGTTTCCGGCGCCCGCTCCGCCCCGGGCGGCGCCGTCAGAGGCGGTTCGGCAGGTCTGGTCATAAGGCCCTTCGCGTTTCTGGCCGGTCGGGTTTGTGGTCGGTCGGGTTTGTGGTCGGTCGGGTTTCTGGCCCCTCGCGGGTCTGGCACCCCGCCGGCGGGATCCCGGATGGCGAGAGGGGCGGTCGCCCGCCCCTCTCAAGGTGGTTCATGCCTGGGTGTCGCGGCTCACATCGTGGGCTTCGGCTCGGCGTCGTTCACCTCGACCGTGAAGCTGCCATCCAGGATCGCCGCCTTCTTCGCCTCGACCTTCGCCTTCAGCTCCGCCGGGATCTTGTCCTCGAAGGTGCCATAGGGGGCAAGCGAGGCGCCGCCCGGCTTCATGTTGGAATAGTGGCCGTAATCCTCGGCCTTGAAGCTCTTGGCCTTCACCGCCGCGATCGCCGCGTCGATGGTGGGTTCCATGTGCCAGAGCGCCGAGGCGACGACGGTGTCGGGATACTGGGCCTGGGTGTCGATCACGTTGCCGATCGCCAGCACGCCGCGCTCCTTGGCGGCGTCCGACACGCCGAAGCGTTCGGCATAGAGCACGTCGGCCTTGCGCTCGATCATCGCGAAGGCGGCTTCCTTGGCCTTCGGCGGATCGAACCACGAGCCGATGAAGCTGACCATGAACCTGACGTCCGGATTGACCTCCAGCGCGCCGGCCATGAAGGCGTTCATCAGCCGGTTGACCTCGGGGATCGGGAAGCCGCCGACCACGCCGATCACGTTCGACGTCGTCATGCCGCCCGCGATCATGCCGGTCAGATAGGCCGGCTCCTGGATGTAGTTGTCGAAGACCGAGAAGTTCGGCGCCTGCGGCTTGAAGGACGAGCCCATCAGGAAGGCGGTCTCAGGATAGTCGCGGGCAACGCGGCGGGCGGCCTGTTCCACGGCGAAGGCCTCGCCGACCACCATGTCGACGCCCTTTTCGGCATATTCACGCATCACGCGCTCATAGTCGGCATTCGAGACCGACTCAGACCATTCATAGTCGATGTCGCCGCGCTTGGCCGCGGCATCGAGGGCGATGTGGATGCGGCTCACCCACTGCTGCTCGATCGGCACGGTGTAGACGCTGGCGACCTTGATCTTGTCGGCGGCCGATGCCTCGGCGGCGGTCAGGGCCGCCAGGGCGACCGAAGCGGCAACGGCCGCGGCCTTGAGCTTTGCGAGCAACATGGACGAGCGATCTCCGAAGGGTGTCGCGGAACTTGCATGATAACGCAAGGACCGGGCCAGTACCGCCAAAACCGCAGGCCGCCGCGTGGGAATCCGGCGGCCCGGGGCATGACCGGCGGTAACTGCCTGCGGCATGGGCAGCGGCTGCGCCGGATCGCTCGAATTTTGACCAAATGGTCTCTAATTGGAAGGACGAAATGTTCCGGGCCGGACCCGGCGGTTCAGCGGCCGCCGCCCATGCCGAGCACATCGCCGTCATCCGCCGCCTGTTCCGCATCCCGGACCGGCCATCGACCATGTTCCGTGGCGGCGAAGAAATCGGCGAGCAGGCGATTGACCAGCTCCGGCTCTTCCAGATTGGCGGCGTGGCCGGTCATCGGCAGCACGGTCAGCCCGGCCGAGGGCAGGGCTTCTTTCAGGAACAGATTGGCGCGGATCGCCGGGGTGTCGGTATCGCCCACGATCAGCAGCACCGGCACCGTCATGGTCCGGAACCGGTCTTCCAGGGCGAAAAGCGACGGCCGGCGGGCCTGGTAGCGGCGCAGCGTCAGTGCCGCGCCCAGCGGCGAATGGTCCAGGAACACCCGGAAGGCTTCGTCCGCGCCGCGCGGATCCTTGGTCGCGAAGGGCCGGCGGCCGGGGGAATTCATGTAGCTCCGCCCTGCGGCTTCCAGCCCGTCGGCCAGAATCCGGTCGGCCGTGGCCTCGCAATTGGCGGCAAAGCTTTCGCGCAGCTCGGGCTCGGCGCCATAGCCCGCCCCGATCGCGGTGATCGACAGGGCGCGCGCGGGATGGGTCAGGCCGAAATGCAGCACCGCGAACCCGCCCATGCTGCATCCCACCAGATGGGCCCGATCGATGCCGAGGCCATCCATCACCGCCCGGATGTCGTCGACGGCCATCTCCTGGCCATAGGCGTCGGGCTCTTCGGGCACGTCCGAGGGCGGATAGCCGCGGGCGTCATAGGCGATGACGCGGTGGCTGCGGGCGAAGCGCCGCATCTGCGGCTCCCAGCTCCGCCGGTCGCCGGCGAATTCATGCACGAAGATCACCGGCTCGCCCCGGCCCGCCTCGATCACATGCAGCCTGACCGGTCCGTTGGCGACGAAGCGCCCCTCGATCCCATCCATCCGGGCATCCTCCTCATGCGGCTGCGTGGACGCCCTGCGGCAGACCCGCGCCTGTTCTGGTGGAGGGGCAGGATAGATCGGGCATGCGCCTGTGGCCAGGGGCGCCCGCGGCTGGTCATCCCCGGCGTGTCACCACGCGATAGACATAGACCAGCACCAGTGCCGCGACGATGACCTTCGAGGCCGGGTCCATATAGGCGGCGACCAGTTCGTACTGGCTTTGCAGTGCATAGCCTGCGCCGGCCAGCAGTGCGGTCCAGATGGCGGAGCCGGCCGTGGACCAGGCCAGATAGCGGGGCAGTGGCATGCGGGCGATGCCGGCCGGGACCGAGATCAGGGTGCGGATGGCGGGGATCAGCCGGCCGAAAAACACCGCGCTGCCGCCATGACGCTCGAACCAGCCATTGGCCTTGTCGACCTCGTCGGGCGATACCGTCGCCCACCGGCCCCAGCGTTCGGCCAGGCGGCGGATGCGGGCCAGGCCGAAGGCGCGGCCCAGCCAGTACCAGGGCAGGGTGCCCGCCACCGATCCCGCCGTGCCGGCGGCGATCACGCCCAGGACGTCCAGCTCGCCGCGCGCCGCCACGAAACCTGCCAGCGGCATGATCAGTTCCGAGGGGATCGGGGGGAAGATGTTCTCCGCCGCCATCAGCAGAAAGACACCGATATAGCCGGCGGAGGATACCGTCGACACGATCCACTCGAACATGAAGGCTCCGTCGTTGATGAGGCGAGCCCGCGTCAGGTGGGCACAGGTGACGGGAGGGACAAGGCCGGTCACCGAAAAGCCCCGGTCATCGACGAAGCCGGGTGCCACTTCGCCGCAGCCAGCGGCCGCGCGGGACGTTATCGTAGATCGATACCGTTGAACCGCCTGGAATGTTCCCGCAGCCATGACCGATTTCGAACCCCGCCCCGCCATCGATGCCGAACGCGAATACAATGCCCGGGCCGCCGTGCCCGATCACGCCCGGATCTTCGCCCGTTGGGCGGCAGAGGCCGCGGCGGCCCGGCAGGATTTCGAACGGGCGGGCCTGTTGCGGCGCGGGCTGGTCTATGGCCGGCGGGCGGATCAGCTGCTGGACCTGATCCTGCCGCCGTCACGCACCGGCGCCGGACCGGTGCCGCTGATGGTGTTCTTCCATGGCGGCTACTGGCAGGCCATGGGGCGGGACGATTTCACCCATCTGGCCCGGCCCTATGTCGCGCGCGGTGCGGCGGTGGCGGTGGTGGACTACACCCTCTGCCCGGCGACCACGGTGGCCGGCATCACCGCGGAAGCGCGTGAGGCGGTGCTGCTGCTCTGGCGTCTGGCGCCGGTGCTGGGCATCGACCGCAGCCGGATCGTGGTCACCGGCCATTCGGCGGGCGGGCAGATCGTGGGCCAGCTGGCCGCCACGCCCTGGCAGGCATATGCCCCCGAGATCGAGGGCAGCCCGATCGCCGGCGGCGTCGCGATCAGCGGCGTGTTCGATCTGGAGCCGCTGATCGGCACCACCATCAATGCCCGGCTGGGCCTGACCCCCGCCACGGCACGTGCCGCCAGCCCGCATTTTGCCGTGCCGGGCCCGGATACCCGGCTGGTTCTGGCAGTGGGCGGAGATGAATCCGCCGAGTTCCATCGCCAGAGCCGGGATTTCGCCCGCCGCTGGTCGGCTGCGGGCGCGCGTATCACCACCATCGATCTGCCCGGCCGCCATCACATGAGCGCGGTGGAGGCCCTGGGCGAAGACGGCCATCCGCTGGCCGGGGCGACGCTTGGGCTGATGGGGATCGGCTGACGCGTCAGTCGCCGCCGGCGGCGATGCGGGCGACGGTGGCCGTGGTCGAATGGCCGGGCAGGATCGGCACGATCATCACCCGACCGCCGCGGGCGGTCACCACATCGGCGCCGACCACGGTTTCGGGCGTGTAATCGCCGCCCTTGACCAGCAGGTCGGGGCCGATCGCCCTGATCAGCTCGGCCGGGGTTTCTTCGGCGAAGATCAGCACCAGATCGACATCGGCCAGCGCCGCCAGCACCGCGGCGCGGGTCTCCTGGTCCTGGACCGGCCGGGTCGGGCCCTTCAGCCGCCTGACCGAGACATCGGCATTAACCGCCACCACCAGCCGGTCGCAGGCGGCCCGTGCCCGGGCGATGACGTCCAGATGGCCGCGATGCAGCAGGTCGAAACAGCCATTGGTGACGCCGACCTTCAGGCCTTCCGCCTGCCAGGCGGCGGTCAGCCGTGCTGCCGCGGCGGCATCGGTGAAGACCGGCGCATGACGGGCCGCACCGCCGGCTGCGACCGATTTCGCCTCGGCATCGCCCGCCACGGCCGCCCGCACCTCGGTGGGAGTGACCGTGGCGGTGCCGAGCTTGCCGACCACCACGCCGGCGGCGGCATTGGCGTACTGGACCGCATCGACGATCGATCCGCCGGCCGCAAGGCCGCAGGCCAGGGCCGCCACCAGCGTATCGCCGGCGCCGGAGACGTCGAACACCTCGCGCGCCCGGGCCGGCAGATGTACCGCCGACCCGTCGGCGCCCACGACGCTGACGCCATGGGCGCCGCGGGTGGCGACCAGATAGGGAAAGCCGTTGGCGCGCACCAGCCCCAGGGCGGCACGGGTCACGGCATGATCATCGGCCGGGTCGACCGGTTCACCCGCTGCGGCTGCGAGTTCGACCGCGTTCGGGGTCAGCACCATGGCGCCCCGATAGCGACTGAGATCCCGCGCCTTGGGGTCGACCACGACCGGCCGCCCTGCGGCGGCACAGCGCGTCATGATCGCGGTCACGATGTCGGGGGCCAGCACGCCCTTGCCGTAATCCGACAGCAGCACGATACCGGCATCGGCAATCGCCGCGTCCACCGCCGCCAGCAGCCCGGCGCGGGCGGCCGGCGACAGGCGGCCGGTGCCGTCTTCGTCCGAGCGCAGCAGCTGCTGGCTTTGCGCCACATAGCGGGTCTTGACGATGGTGCCGCCCTCGGGGTCGACGGCCAGATCGCCGCTGATCCGGGCTTCGGCATCGAACAGGCCGCGCAGCTCGTCGGCTGCGGCATCGGGCCCGACCACCGCCACCAGCCGGGCGGTGGCACCGAGCGAGGCGACATTGCGGGCGGCATTGCCGGCGCCGCCGATCATGGTGGTGCGGCGGTCGACCCGCAGCACCGGGATCGGCGCCTCGGGCGAGATCCGCTCCACTTTGCCATAGACGAACCGGTCGAGCATCACATCGCCGATCACCGCCACATTGACCGCAGCGAAGCCACGGTCGAGATCGAGGAAGTCGGCACGGGCGGGGCGGATCGTCATCGGGTCGGGGTCCGGTCTGAAAGGTGGGGCAATGTGCCGGTCAGGCGCGCGGTTCGTCGGCCACCAGGCCGAGGCCGATTTCGAGCGCGCCGCAGAGCATCTGGCCCAGCATGATGTGCATCTCCTGGATGCGGGCGGTGGTCTCGCTCGGCACCACCAGGGCCAGATCGGCGCGGCTCAGCGTGTCGCCGCCGTCGCGGCCGGTGAGGGCGACGGTGGTGATGCCGGCAGTGCGGGCCGCATCCAGGCCGATCAGCACATTGGGGCTGCGGCCCGAGGTGGTGATGCCGACCGCCATGTCGCCCGGCCGACCCAGCGCCAGGATCTGGCGGGCGAAGAGCTGATCGAAGCCCATATCATTGCCGATGGCGGTGAGTGCCGAAGTATCCGTGGTCAGCGCAAGGCCGGCGATCGGCGCGCGGTCGCGGCGGTAGCGCACCGCCAGCTCGGTCGCCAGATGCTGGGCGTCCGAGGCCGAGCCGCCATTGCCGAAGAACATGATCTTGCCGCCGCCCTGGATCGTGGCCAGCGCCATCTCCACCCAGCGGATGAAGGGCTGCTTCAGGGCCGCGCGGGTGCGGGCGGCGACCTGTGCATGTTCCTCCAGTTCTGCATCGAAGAAGGCGTCGGCATCGAAGGCGGCGTCGAGATCCATGAGCCCGGTCCTGGCTGATCGGCCGGCCATCTGCCGGCTGCGGCCACGATAGGGGGCGGGGCCGCAGGTGACAAGACGCGGCCATCGCTCGAACGCTCGTTTGACGCCGCCTCCCCGGCAGCCGATGATCATGGACAAGGGAACATGCCGCCGGACGAAGCGGCCGCCAGGGAGGACAGAACCGTCATGACCGTCGCCACCGCCACGACCACACCCGCAGATGCGCCGGCAGATGCATCGGAGGCGGGCCCGCGGGTCACCATCGCCCGCGCCGCCGAGGGGCATTTCGAGGGGGACGGACTCAGGGCCTTCTTCACCTATCGCGACCTTGCGATCGGCACCGCCACCCGGGGCCGCTTTCACGCCCATGTCATCCGGGCCTCGGAAGCCGTCACCGGCGGCACCGGTCGCCATGCCCACGGGCTGGACTTTCAGATGGTCTACGTCCTGAAGGGCTGGGTGCGGTTCTGGTACGAAGGCACCGGCCAGGTGACGCTGGCCGCCGGCGACTGCGTCTATCAGCCGCCCGGCATCGCCCACGAACTGGAGGCCGGCTCCGACGACCTCGAAATGCTCGAGATCACCTCGCCGGCCGAGTTCTCGACCACGGCCGTCTGAGCCCCCCGGTCAGACATAAGGATCGGCGCTCAGCAGATAGTCGCGAACATAGGATGCGATGCCGTCCTCAAGCTCGGTCGTCGGCCGGGTGAAGCCGGCGGCGCGCAGGCGCCCGATCTTCGCCTCGGTGAAGTACTGATACTTCTCGCGCAGATGCTCGGGCATGTCGACGAACTCGATTTCGGGGGTCAGGTTCATCGCCGCATAGACGGCGCGGGCAAGGTCGGCGAAGCTGCGGGCCTTGCCCGAGCCGACATTGAACAGGCCGCTGGCTTCGGGTGTCTCCAGCAGCCATTCGACCACGGCCACGCAGTCGCCCACCCAGACGAAGTCCCGCAGCTGCCCGCCATGGGGATAGTCGGGGCGGTGGCTGCGGAACAGCCGGGCATGGCCGCCGTCGCGGATCCGGCAGAACACCTGATGGGCGACGCTGCGCTGGCCGCCCTTGTGGTATTCGTTCGGCCCGTAGACGTTGAAGAATTTGAGACCGGCCCATTGCGGCGGCAGGGCGGCCCCCCGTGCGCGGAGCGCGGTGATCCGCCGGTCGACCATGTGCTTCGACCAGCCATAGGCGTTCAGCGGCTGCAGGCCGGCCAGTGCGCCCGTCTCGCCGTCGTCGTCGAAGCCCAGCGCGCCGTCGCCATAGGTGGCGGCCGAGGAGGCATAGATCAGCCGCACGCCATGGCGCGCGCACCAGTCGACCAGGTCGAGCGTCAGCCGGATGTTGTTGGCGACGATCACGTCGGCATCGCGCTCTTCGGTCGAGGAAATGGCGCCCATATGGACCACGGCCTCGATCTCGCCTGCCCGTGCGTTCAGGAAATCGAAGATCCGCTCAGGGGCCACCACATCGGCAAGCGCACGCTTGGCGATGTTGCGCCACTTCTCGTCGGTGCCCAGGGTATCGACCACCACCAGGTCGTCATGGCCCCGGGCTTCAAGCCCGGCCAGAATGTTGGAGCCGATGAAGCCGGCGCCGCCGGTCACGACGATCATGGCATTTCTCCTGCACTGCTGCGCCTTCTGTCATACCGGCCCTGCGCCGGTCGGCGTTTCTGCATAACCTGTTGCATCTCTGCAATCAATCGGCCCGTGCCGCGGAAAACTCACACCTGCGGCCCCGCCCCGGGGGTGGACTCGCGCCCCCTGTGCAATGCAGCATGGGTATTGCGACACGGTATCGGGTTGCCCGGCGGCACGCGCGTGCCGTATAACTGTTAACGCTAGCACCTACCCCATGGGGAATATCGGAGATCATATCATGATCAAGACCTCGATCCGCGCTCTTGCGGTCGCGCTCGCTCTCGCGGGTTCGGCCGGCATCGCGCTGGCGCAGACTCCGCCGCCGGCGAACAACAACGACGACGAAGCGGGCTATCTGTTCGACGACGAGCTGACCGGCCTGGCCGTCGGTGGTGGCGCTGCCGCCGCCGTGGCGATTGCCATCATTGCTTCGGACGACGACAACAGCGGCTCGTCGACCTCGACCTCGACGGCGACCAGCACCCGCTGATTGCCTGTCGGCGCGACGACGGAAAGGGCGGTCCCGCAAGGGGCCGCCCTTTCTTGTTGCGGTAGAGATGCTCGTGCGGAGTGCGGTGTTACGGGATCCGCGCCGGCCGCAGCAGGGTGATCTCCATGTCGCCCAACTCGCGGGACAGGCGCTGGGTGCTCCGCCAGATCCGCTTGCTGTCGGGCTCGTACCAGTAGCGGTTGGTGTATTGCCAGCCGAGTGCCTCGACCGTGCAGCTTTCGTCATAGACCACGGTGCCGAATTCGTACTTGCCCACCTTCACCGGCTCCTGGCCGACCTCCGCCAGGCTGCAATCGGCCCGTGCGCCGTAAAGGCGCCGGTCGGGCATGTCGAAGATCCGGACATAGGTACCGGCACCGGCGGCGGCGGGCACCGGCGTCCGGGCGCCAGGCGGCAGGCCGTCGAAGCGGATCACCCGCACATCGTCGGGCAGGCCGACCGTACGCACCAGGATGCCGTTGCGGGTATGGATCTCGGCCCGGTCGCGGGCGCGCCAGATCAGCGTGCCGTCGCGGGTGTCCGCCAGCGCCACACGGGCCGATCCGCGGCCGAATTCCACCAGGATCGCCGCCACCGGCAGCTTGTCGACATCGATCTCGTCGGCAGATGGTGCCGATTGCGGGAAGAACACCGCATCCAACGTGTCGAAGGGGGCCGGCAGCTCCCCCTTGTCCGTGCAGGCGGCGAGCAGCAGGGCCGGCAGCAGGAGCAGGATCGAACGGATGTGGCTCATGGCAGAACGGCTCATGTCAGGCGGGCCCTCTGGTCGCATCGCATGGAAAGCGCGCCAAAGCTACAGCATCCGCGCCCGCGATGCAGCATCCGCCCCCGGCATCAAAAACACAAATATTATTGGTTAAATAAATCAATATCCGATTAGGGCCTGGACAATCTGTCGGGAACATGATTTCTGTGGGGCCGGAAACCACATCCACCGCCCGCACCCGAACCCCGCCCGCCTGTCCGCCAGCCTCGTTCGCCGACGCCAGCCTGGGCATGAGGAGCGAAGGATTCCATGGATCATCTCGACCGTCTTGAGGCGCAGAGCATCTACATCCTGCGCGAGGCGTTCAACCGCATCGACAGGCTCGCCATGCTGTGGTCGATCGGCAAGGACAGCAATGTCATGGTCTGGCTGGCCCGCAAGGCCTTCTTCGGCCATGTGCCTTTCCCCGTGCTCCACGTCGACACCTCGTACAAGATCCCCGAGATGATCGAATTCCGCGACCGGATGGCGCGGGAATGGGGGCTGAACCTGATCGTCGGCCAGAACCGGGCGGCGCTGGATGCGGGTATGAACCACACCCGCGGCCGCGTGGTCTGCTGCTCGGCGCTGAAGACCGAGGGGCTGAAGTCGCTGCTCGACACCCACGGCTTCACCGGCGTCATCGCCGGCATCCGCCGCGATGAAGAGGGCACGCGCGCGAAGGAGCGTGTGTTCAGCCCGCGCGGCCAGGACAATGCCTGGAACGTCAAGGATCAGCCGCCGGAGTTCTGGGACCAGTTCAAGACCGAATTCCCGGCCGGCACCTCGGTGCGCATCCACCCGCTGCTCCACTGGACCGAGGTCGACATCTGGCGCTACATCCAGCGCGAGGAGATCCCGGTGGTGAACCTCTATTTCGCCAATCAGGAAGGGCTGCGCTACCGCTCGCTCGGCTGCGCGCCCTGCACCCTGCCGATCCGCAGCACGGCATCGACCGTGGCCGAGATCGTGGCGGAGCTTGAGACCACCCGAACCTCCGAGCGCGCCGGTCGCGCCCAGGACAAGGAATCCGAAGATGCCTTCGAGCGCCTGCGCGCCGAAGGCTATATGTGATCGGGACGGAGCCCAGCCCATGACTGCCGATACCCTCCAGCCCGTCCTGGCACAAGACGACGATCTGCGCGCCGAGGTCGAGCGCCGGCTGATGCGCATCGTGATCGTCGGCCATGTCGACCATGGCAAGTCGACCCTGGTCGGCCGCCTGCTCAACGACAGCGGCTCGCTGCCCGAAGGCCGGGTCGATGCCATCCGCGCGATGAGCGAGCGCCGGGGCATGCCCTTCGAATGGTCTTTCGTCATGGATGCGCTCAAGGCCGAGCGCGACCAGGGCATCACCATCGATTCGGCCCAGATCTGGTTCAAATCCGCGCGCCGCGACTACGTCATCATCGATGCGCCGGGGCACAAGGAATTCCTGAAGAACATGATCACCGGCGCCGCCGCGGCCGAGGCCGCGGTGCTGGTGATCGATGCGGCCGAGGGCGTGCGCGAGCAGTCGCGCCGCCACGGCTATCTGCTGCACCTGCTGGGCCTGCGCCAGATCGCGGTGGTCGTCAACAAGATGGATCTGGTCGGCTACGACCAGGCCCGTTATGACGCCGTGGTCGCCGAATATACCGACTATCTGGCCGGGATCGGGGTGACGGCCACCCATTTCGTGCCAGTGGCGGCGCGCGAGGGTGGCAACATCGTCGAGCGTGCCGCCGGCACCATGCCCTGGTACAGCGGGCCGACCGTGCTGGAGGCGCTGGACGGTTTCGTGCCGGCCCCGGCGCTGGACGACCGGCCGCTGCGCCTGCCGGTGCAGGACGTCTATAAATTCGACGAGCGCCGGATCATCGTCGGCCGGATCGAAAGCGGCCGGCTGGCGGTCGGCGACACGATCATGGTGTCCCCGGCCAACAAGACCGTGCGGGTGCAGACGATCGAGCATTGGGGCAAGGGCGTGCCGCCGGTGGTGGCCGGGACCGGCCGCAGCGTCGGCATCACCTTCGACGAGCAGATCTTCATCGAACGCGGCGACGTGATCAGCCATGTCGAGATGCCGCCGGTCGAGACCGACGTGTTCCGCGCGCGGCTGTTCTGGCTGGGCCATACCCCGCTCACCGTGGGGTCTGGCTACCTCATGAAGCTCGCCACCCGTCAGGTGCGGGTGACGGTCGACCGGATCGAGAAGGTGATCGATGCCGGCAGCCTGGCCGGGGCGGATCAGGGGGATGGGCCGCAGCTGGTGGAACGCAATGCGGTCGCCGAAGTGGTGCTGCGGTCGCGCGGCCTGCTGGCGCTGGATGAATTCCGCGACCTGCCCAATACCGGCCGTTTCGTGCTGATCGAGGATTACGACACCGTCGGTGGCGGCATCATCTCGATGGACGGCTATCCCGACCAGCGCAGCGCCGTGACCCGCAAATCGACCAACATCACCGCGGTCGAACACCGGGTAACCGCCGATGCGCGGGCGCGGCGCAACGGACATACCGGTGGCGTCCTGTGGCTGACCGGCCTGTCGGGGGCCGGCAAATCGACGCTGGCGATCGAGCTGGAACAGCGGCTCTTCGCCAAGGGCTATCAGGTCTTCGTGCTCGACGGCGACAATGTCCGCCACGGCCTGAACGCCAATCTGGGCTTCAGCCCCGAGGACCGCACCGAAAACATCCGCCGGGTGGGCGAGGTCGCGGCCCTGTTCGCCGAAGCCGGCTTCCTGGTGCTGACCGCCTTCATCTCGCCCTACAGGGCCGATCGCGAGCGGGCCCGGGCCGCGGCCGGGGCGGGCTTCCACGAGGTCCATGTCCGCGCCGATCTGGATGTCTGCGAGGGCCGCGACCCGAAGGGGCTCTATGCCAAGGCGCGGCGCGGCGAGATCCGCGACTTCACCGGCATTGATGCCCCTTACGAGCCGCCGGCGGCACCCGAACTGGTGGTGGATACCGGTCGTCTGTCGATCGAAGAGGCGGTGCAGTCGGTGATGGACTATATCGAGCGGCGCTTCGCCATCACCCGCTGATGGCGGTACCCTTGAACGTAGAATGCCCCGGCCTGCAAATGCGGGCCGGGGCGTTCTGCGTTCAGGCGGTCGCCTTCGCCCAATAGGGCGCGCGCAGTTCCCGCTTCAGCACCTTGCCGATCTCGCTGCGCGGCAGGCTGTCGCGCAGTTCCACCGCCGACAGCCGCTGGGTCTTGCCCAGCTGCGCATTCGCGTGGTCGCACAGCGCCTGGGGCGTGGCATCGTGGCCCGGCCGCAGCACCACCAGGCCGAGCGGGGTTTCCCCCCAGGCATCGCTCGGCACGCCGATCACCGCCACATCGGCCACGGCCGGGTGGCTGCGCAGCGCCGCTTCCAGGTCGGTCGCATAGATGTTGAAGCCGCCCGAGATGATCATGTCCTTCTTGCGGTCCAGCAGCTGCAGGAAGCCGTCGGCGTCGAAACGGCCCATATCGCCCGAGCGTATGAAATCCAGCCCCTCCGGGCTCCGCCAGATGATCTCGGCGGTTTTCTCTGGCTGATTGTGATAGCGCTGCATCATCGCGCCGGAGCGGCCGACGATCTCGCCGAAGGCCCCCGGCGGCAGTTCGTTGCCGTCCTCGTCGATGATCCGGATATCGGCACCGGGCGAGGGGCGGCCGACGGTGTCGAGCTTGTCGGGATGGGCCGCGCAGTCGAGCATCACCGACACCCCGCCTTCGGTCATGCCGTAGAGCTCGATCAGATTGCCGGGCCAGCGTGCCATCACCTGCGCCTTCATCGCGGCCGGCAGCGGCGCCGAGGTGGAGAATTTGCAGATGAAAGCAGAAAGATTGGCCGCGTCGAAGTCGGGCGTGTCCATCAGCCGCGTGTATTGCACCGGCACCAGCACGGCATGGGTCACATGTTCGACCTGGGCGACCTCCAGGAAGCGCGTCGTATCGAACCTGCTCATCGAGATCAGAGTGGCCCCGCTCGCAAGCGTCGGCAGGGCCAGGAACAGCGTGGTGTTGGAATAGAGCGGCGTCGAGATCAGCGACCGCGCGCCCGGCCTCACGCCATACTGCGCGACCCGCCCGGCCTGGCGCGCCCGGAAGCGCTGGTCGTGCACGATGCCCTTGGGCGCACCGGTCGTGCCCGAGGAATAGATCATGTTGATCAGAGCGGTGGGCCGCACGTCGACCGGCGGGATGGGGCGGGCCCAGCTGATCCAGTTTTCCAGCGCTTCGACCATCACCAGCTCTTCGGCACCAAGCTTGCGGGCCGTGTCGGCATGGGCGGCCGAAGCGAACAGGATGCGGGCACCGCAATCCTTGAGCATCAGTTGCAGCGCCGCCTCGGTGGCGCTCCAGGGCAGCGGCACCACGCAGGCGCCGGCGTGGATGATCGCGCAATAGACCGCGATATGTTCAACCGAGTTCGAGGCGAGAGTTGCCACCATGTCGCCACGGCCGATGCCGTGCATCGTCAGCCCGCCGGCAATGCGGGCGACCAGTTCTGCGAAACTGCCCCAGTCGAGGCGGCGGTTTTCGTCGATCACCGCCGGTGCGCCCGGGAAGCGGGCGGCATTGGTTGCCAGACGACGGGCAAAGCCGATGAAGGCTTCGCCCGGAATCTCGGGCGGAATCAACTGTGGCTGAGGCATGATGGCGTTTCCCTGGTCTTGTCAGTTGAGTTCAGATCAGATCAGACCCCGACGACGTCGGCAAGCCGGCCGGGCATCGGGTTCAGGATCGCCCCGCCATCCACCGGGATCACTGCGCCGGTGATCCACGAGGCGCGGTCTGAGGCGAGGAAGCCGCAAAGCTCGGCGACATCCCGTGTGGTGCCCATGCGCCGAAGCGGGATGGCGTCCATCTTGGCGCGCGCGCTCGCGGCGTCGGGCATCAGCCGGCGCACGCCCTCGGTATCGGCGATCGGCCCCGGGACCACCGAATTCACCCGCACCCCCGCCGGGCCCCATTCCAGCGCCAGTGTCCGGGTGATCATGTCGACCCCGGCCTTGGCGGCGCAGACATGGGCCTGGCCGATCATGGCAACGCTCGCCTGTGCGGCCGAGACGTTGATGACCACGGCCCCCGGCTTCCTCAGATGCGGCCAGGCCGCCCGCATCACGTGATGGGTGCCGAGCAGGTCGATCTCCAGCACCGCCCGGAAGCCGTTGGAGCTGATATCGGCGGCGCGGGCGACGAAATTGCCCGCAGCGCCCGAGACCAGCACATCGATTGGCCCGAAGCGGTCGGTCGCGGCGGCGAGCGCCGCCTCGACCGCCGCCGCATCGCGGACATCTGCGGCGATGCCCTGGGCCTCGGCGCCGATGCCGGTGAGTTCCGCCACCGCCGTGCTGACTTTGTCGGCGCTGCGCGAGAACACGAAGACCCGGGCCCCTTCCGCGGCGAAATGACGGGCGATGCCCAGATTGATGCCGCTGGTTCCCCCTGAGACCACCACCGTGCGGCCGCCGAAATCCCCGCGCGATCTCAGATCTTGGCTCACCACTGCGCCTCCGAGGTCAGCACGGCGGTCGCCGCGGCCGAGAACATGCCGCCCACGCCATGGACGACCGAGACCTTCACCTCGCCGGCCTGGGCGGGCGAGGTGCCGCGGACCTGGCGCACGCCTTCCTGCAGGGCGAACATGCCGTACATGCCCGAATGGGCATAGCTCAACCCGCCGCCATTGGTGTTCATCGGCAGCCTGCCGCCCGGGCGGGTATGGCCCTCGGCGATGAAGGCTCCCCCCTCGCCGCGGCCGACGAAGCCCAGATCTTCCAGACCGTAGATCGGCAGATGGGCGAAGGCGTCGTAGATCATCAGATGGTCGACATCGGCATGGGTGATGCCGGCGCTTTCGAATGCCAGCCGGCCCGAGGTGCGGAAGGCGCGCGAGGAGGTGAAATCTTCCATCTGCGAGACCATCGGCCCCTCGGCGCTTTCACCGCCTGTCCCGCGCAGATAGACCGGCTTCGTCGGAAAATCCTTTGCCCGCTCGGCCGATGTCAGCACCAGCGCGCCGCCGCCGTCAGAAACCAGGCAGCACATCAGCAGGCGGAAGGGCCAGGCGATCATCCGGCTGTCGAGCACGTCGTCGACGGTGATCGGGTCGCGGAAGCCGGCACGGGGGTGTTTCGAGGCCCAGTCCCGCTGGGCCACCGCCACCGCGGCCAGCTGTTCTTCCGTCAGCCCGTCCTTCGCCATCTTGCGCGCAACCGGCAGGGTGAAGCGGGTCGGCGGCAGGGTGACGCCATAGGGGGTTTCGAATTCCTGCTGCTGCATGGCCGGGAAGATCGGCCGGTGGCCGCGATGGCCGCTGCGACCGCTTTCACCATGGGTGATCAGCACGGTGCGGCACAGCCCGGCCTCGATCGCGGCCGCGGCATGGCGGACATGGGCGATGAAGCTGCAGCCGCCGACCGAGGTACCGTCGAGCCAGGTGGGGGTGATGCCCAGATACTGGGCGATTTCGGCCGCGTCATGGCCGGCGGTGGCGATGCCGTCGACATCGCGGAGGGTGAGGCCGCAATCGGCCAGCGCGTTGAGCGCGGCATCGGCATGCAGCCCGGTCTGGCTGAGTTCGGGGATCTTGCCGAGGCGGGTGGTCTCGGCGGCACCGACGATGGCGATACGGGCGCGGGTCATCGGGCGTCTCCCCGAACGGGCCGGAACTGGGGCACGGTGATCTCGTCGGTACGCCGTTCGAAGGTCACCTCAAGCGGCATGTCGATGGTAAGCGCGGCCGGATCGGCCGGGCAGTCGACGATGTTGGTCATCATCCGCGGCCCTTCCTCCAGCTCCACCGCCGCCACGATGAACGGCCCGTCATAGCCGGGGGCCGGCAGGTGGTTGATGATGAAGCTGTACAGCCGGCCGCGGCCGCTGGCGTCGAAGGTCTTCACCTCGCGGGATCCGCAATGCGGGCAGAAGGGCCGCGGCGGGAAATAGGCGGTGGTGCAGGCCTGGCAGGACTGAAGGACCAGCCGGCCTTCGCGGGCGCCCTCCCAGTAATGCCGGGTTTCGGGCATGGGCTTTGGCAGAGGGCGGTCGGCAAGGCTCATCGCGTGGATCCTTCGGTCGGGCGGCCAGACTCGGCAAGAGGGACAGATTCGGTAAGGCGGGCGCGGCCATGACTGAGCACGGTGACGTCGCGGGCGGGCACGCGGGTGCGGAAGGCGTAATCTTCCGGTCCTTCGCGCCAGATCTCGGTGCGGAGTGTCTCGCCGGGGAAGACCGGCGATGAGAACCGGGCCGACAGCGCGGTCAGCCGGGCCGGATCGCCGCCGCCGGTCGCCTGCAGGATCGACCAGCCGGCGACGCCATAGCTGCACAGCCCGTGCAGGATCGGCCGGTCGAACCCGGCCCCCTGTGCCACGGCCGGGTCGGCATGCAGCGGGTTGGGATCGCCCGACAGCCGGTAGATCAGGGCCGATTGCGGCAGGGTGGCGTGGTCGTGCACGCCATCGGGCGCCCGCTCCGGCGTGGGCTGGGGGGGCCTGACCGGTCCGGCCGGGCCGCCGAAGCCGCCATCGGCACGGGCGAAGCTCGTGACCTCGATGGTGGCGATCAGCCGGCCCGTGGCGGTATCGGTCAGGCGGCGCTCGGAATAGATCAGCGCGCCCCGCCCCGACCCCTTGTCGACGATGCCGGTGATCCGGGTGCGGCCGGTCAGCCGACCGGCGGGCGGCAGGGTGGCATGCAGGGTGATCGCCTGTTCGCCGTGCAGCAGCTGCTGCCAGGTGATGCCGGTATCGGGCTCCATCGCCCAGAATCCGGACGAGCCCAGAACCACGACCATGGTCGGCAGGGCGGCGAAATCCGGGGCGCGTTCATAGGTGACGCCCAGCGCGGCCGGGTCCAGCGGGTCGCTGCCGATGCCCAGACCCAGGGCATAGAGAATGCTGTCGCGATGGTCATAGACCTGTTCGACCGGCGGGAACGCCCGCGCGAGCAGGCGGTCGTGATCGATCATCGTTTCCTCCCGGACGGTTGATCCGTCTTATCAGGCTCAATTTGAGCAAGCTCATCATGCCGGCGCAAGCCGCCGGCGGCGCGCTGGCCGTATCAGCCGGCGTCGGGCAGGCCCAGCCGCGCCAGCAGGGTCGGATCCAGGCCCCAGTCGGCAAGGGCGGTTGCGGTATCCGCCCCCGGCACCGGCGGTGGGGCGGGCAGGGGGGTGCGGGCCTCGGCGAAGCGCGGGGCCGGCGCGGGCTGGACCACGCCGTCGCGGGTGACGAAGATGCCGCGGACACGGTTGTGGGGGTGGTCCGGTGCTTCCATGGGCGAGAGCACCGGCGCGAAGCAGACATCGGTGTTCTCAAGCAGCGCCTGCCAATGGGCACGGGGGTGGCCTGCGAAGGTTTCGGCCAGGATGCGGCGCATCCGCGGCCAGTCCTCGCGCCGGTCCCGATCGCCGAGCCCGGCGGGATCGAGGCCCAGCCGGTCCAGCAGCAGGGCCCAGAATTTGGGTTCCAGCGCGCCGATCGTGATCCAGCCGTCATCGGCGCAGCGATAGACGCCGTACCAGGGCGCCCCGCCATCGAGTTTGTTGTCGGCGCGCCGATCCGACCAGGTGCCGGCGGCGCGCATTGAATAAGCCATGGCCATCAGCGTCGCCGTACCGTCGCAGATCGCCGCATCGACCACGTCGCCCCGGCCGGTGCGGGCGGCTTTCAGCAGAGCCGTGACCATGCCGAAGGCCAGCAGCATGCCGCCGCCGCCGAAATCGCCGACGATGTTCAGCGGCACCGGCGGCGGCCGGTCGGCATCGCCCATCGCCCAGAGCGCGCCCGAGAGCGCGATGTAGTTGAGATCGTGGCCCGCGGCGGCCGCGGCAGGGCCGGTCTGGCCCCAGCCGGTCATCCGGCCATAGACCAGCCGGGGATTGCGGGCCCGGCAGACATCGGGCCCCAGGCCCAGACGCTCCATCACCCCGGGGCGGTAGCCCTCCATCACCGCATCCGAACGGTCGATGAGGGCAAGGGCCGCCGCGCGGCCGGCATCGGTCTTGAGGTCGAGGGCGACGGAGCGACGGCCGCGGGCGAGCACGTCGGTGGCGGCCCCCGGCCGCATGTCGCCCGCCCGCTCGACCCTGAGCACTTCGGCCCCCATGTCGGCGAGCATCATGCCCGCGAAGGGGCCGGGCCCGATACCGGCGAACTCGACCACGCGCAGCCCCGCAAGAGGGGGCGCGCCCGGATCAGTCTCGGTCATGTGTGATACCCGTGCGAGGGGGCCGGTTCAGCCCCGGTTGCACGCCTTCAGCAGGTTCTCGCGCACGAGATCCAGGCGGTCGCGCATGAAGGCGACGTCCTCGTCGCTCATGCCTGCGAAGGCGATCTTGTCGACCTCGCCGATGCAGCGGGTCAGGAACTTGACCGCCGGTTTGGCGAGGTCGGTGGCGAAGACCAGCTTCGCCCGGCGATCCTCAGGATGGGGGCGGCGCTCCACGAAGCCGCGTTCTTCCAGCCGGTCGATCAGCTTGCCGGTGGTGACGGTCGCAATCTCCAGCCGGTTGGCCAGCTCCGACTGGCTGAGCCCGTTCTCGCGCAGCAGATGCACCAGAACCCAGCCCTGGGACATGGTCAGATCATGCGGCTTCAGCAGCCGGTCGAAGATCAGCGCACGAAAGCGTGCGATGTCCTGGAAAACGGGGTTGTCCTTGTCTGCTTTGGCGCGGGCCTTCGACATGCGTGTCATTCCGGCAGAGGGCTTTCTGAGAGGAGCGGTCCCCAATCTATGGCGCAGCGGCGGGGGCGGCAAGCGACCGGCCCCCGATGTTGCAGACCGGGTTGGATCGGGAGGGGCGGAAGCTCAGATTGGGCCGGGGCTCAGACCGGATCCCACGAGAAGACGTCGCCCGAGCGTTCGAGCGGGGTGAAACCGGCGCGCATGGCCGGCAGCGCGTGCGAGAGCACCGTCTCGGCCGTCCAGCCTTCCGAGCGATGGGCCGAGCGCACCGGGCGCGGCTGGCTCATCAGGAAGACCTCGTTGTTGCGCACGGTGAAGATCTGGCCGGTGACGTCGGCTGCCTGGTCCGAGAGCAGGGCCGCGACCAGGGGCGCGATCTTGTTCGGCGTCATTTCCTTGATCCGCTGCACCCGCGCCATCTCGGCTTCGTTGGTTACAGGGATGGTGCCGATCAGCCGGCTCCAGGCGAAGGGGGCGATGCAGTTCGAGGTGACGCCGAAGCGGGCCATGTCGAGCGCGATCGACCGCGACAGGCCGACGATGCCGAGCTTGGCGGCGGCGTAGTTCGCCTGGCCGTAATTGCCGATCAGCCCCGAGGTCGAGGTGAAGTGCACGAAACGGCCCGAGCCCTGCTCGCGGAAATGGCGGGCGGCGGCATAGGAGGTGTTGAACGATCCGTTCAGATGGACCGAGATGACCGCCTGCCAGGCCTCGGGGGTCATCTTGTGGAAGATCATGTCGCGCAGGATGCCGGCATTGTTGACCACGCCGTCGATCCGGCCGAACTGGCGGACCGCGGTCTCGATCATCGCCTCGGCGTCTTCCAGCTGCGAGACGTCGCCGAAATCGGCGACCGCTTCGCCGCCTGCGGCCTCGATCTCGCGCACCACCTCGCGCGCCGGTGCGTCGTCCGCCCCATCGCCCTTGTCGGAGCCGCCGAGGTCGTTGACCACCACTCTGGCCCCCTTGGCGGCGAGCAGAAGGGCGATGTCGCGGCCGATGCCGCGACCGGCGCCGGTGACGACGACGGATTTACCTTCGAGCATGCGTTTCTTCCCTGACTGTCTGGTTTTTCCGCGGAATACGGCCGTTTTCAGCATTCCGTTAGCTGGTTTATAATATGCTTGATTATGATTTTCAAGCTGCCTAACCTCGACCTTGCCCGGCAGGCAGACACGACCGCCGGAGAAAAAACCGCCAGGGAGGACGTCTGGGATGTTCACCAGACAGATTTTCACGGAGGAGCACGAGCTTTTCCGCGAACAGGTGCGCCGTTTCGTCGAGCGGGAGATCACCCCCAACCACGCCGCCTGGGAGAAGGCCGGTGTCGTCGACCGCGACGCCTGGAGGAAGGCGGGCGAGGCGGGTCTGCTCTGTGCCGCCATGCCCGAGGTCTATGGCGGCGCCGGGGCCGATTTCCTGTTCTCGATGGTGGTGATGGAGGAACTGGCGCGGGCGGGGGCGATGGGGCCCGGTTTCTCGCTGCATTCCGACATCGTCGCCCCCTACATCCTTCATTACGGCTCGGACGCGCTGAAGCGGCACTGGCTGCCGCTGATGGCACGGGGCGAGGCGATCGGCGCCGTGGGCATGACCGAGCCTGCCGCCGGATCCGATCTGCAGGGCATCCGCACCACGGCGGTTCGCGACGGCGACGACTGGGTGATCAACGGCCAGAAGGTGTTCATCACCAATGGCGGCAATTGCGACCTGATCGTGCTGGCCTGCAAGACCGACCCCGCGGCCGGCGCCAAGGGCGTCAGCCTGATCCTGGTCGAGGCCGACCGGCCGGGCTTCACCAAGGGCCGGTTGCTCGACAAGGTCGGCTGGAAGGCCCAGGACACGGCCGAGCTGTTTTTCGAGGATGTGCGCGTGCCGGCCGGCAATCTGCTCGGCCGCGAGGGGCGCGGCTTCGTTCAACTGATGGAGCAGCTGCCGCAGGAACGTCTGCTTCAGGCGGTCCGGGCCGCGGCGGCGCTGGAGGCGGCGCTCGACTGGACGGTCGCCCACACCACCGACCGCAAGGCCTTCGGCCGGCCGATCGCCCAGTTCCAGAACACCCGCTTCAAGCTGGCCGAGGTCAAGGCCCAGGCGGTGGTGATGCGGGTCTTCGTCGACCGCTGCCTTGAGATGCATCTGAAGGGAGAGCTGGACGCGGTCGATGCCGCGCTCGCCAAGATGGTCAGCTCAGAAACCCTGTTCCAATGCCTCGACATCTGCATGCAAATGCATGGGGGCTACGGCTATATGTGGGAATACCCGATCGCCCGCGCCTGGGCGGATTCCCGCGTCGGCCGCATTGCCGGCGGCACGGGGGAGATCATGCGCGAGATCATCGGCCGCGCCCTGGTCGGGAGGTCGGAATGATCCGGATCCCCGATCTGCTGCGCAAATACGCCGCAGCATCTCCTGATCGCCGTGCCTTGCATTTCGAGGGGCGCGATTTCACCTGGAGCCAGACCAACGACCGTGTGCACCGTATGGCCTCGGTGCTGCACGGCTTCGGTGTCGGCCCCGGCGACCGGGTCGCCTTTCTGGGCTGGAATTCCCACTGGCTGGTCGAGACCTATCTCTCCCCCTCGGTGATCGGTGCCATCCCGGTGCCGCTGAACCACCGCCTGGGTTTCCCCGAACTGGTCGAACTGATCGCCGACTGCACGCCGAAGATCCTGATCGTCGACCGCCATATGGCCGAGACCGGCGCCCGGCTGATGGCGGCCTGTCCGGCGCTCGACCGGCTGATTTTCGCCGATTGGGAGGGTGCCCATCCGGCCCTGCCGCCCGGCACCCAATGCTATGACGCGCTGATCGCAGCCGAGCCGCCGGTTGCCGAAGACCGTTTCGACCATCTGGCTTCCTGCGACGGCGACACGCTGATCCTCTATTACACCTCGGGCACCACCGGCGTGCCGAAGGGGGTGATGCTGTCGCATCTGAACCTCTTCGCCAATGCCGCCGGCACCGGGCCGCTTTACGAGTTCTCGTCGGACGACGTGCTGCTGCTCTCAGGGCCCCTCTTCCATCTGGGCACCGGGTCTCGGGTCTTTACCGCCCTGGTCTTCGGCGCCGGCATGGTCGTCCAGCCGCGCTTCCGGGTGGACGAGACCATGCAGCTGATCCAGGACTGCCGGGTCAGCACGGTCACCCTGGTGCCGACCATGCTGCGGATGATCCTGGACCATCCCGAATTCGACCGGTTCGACTTCTCGTCGATCCGCTGCTTCACCTATGGCGCGGCGCCGATGCCGGTCAGGCTGATGGAACGCGCGATCGAAAAGGTGCCGGGCGTCACCTTCTGCCAGGGCTATGGCATGACCGAGGCCTCGCCGGTGCTGTCGGTGTTGACCTGGAAGGATCATGTGCCGGGCAGCCGCTTCTTCGACAAGCTGGGCTCGGTGGGCCGGCCGATCCATTACGGCGATCTGCGCATCGTCGATGCCGATGGCCGGCAGCTGCCGGTGGGGGAGGTGGGCGAGATCATCATCCGCGGCCCCCAGGTCATGACCGGCTACTGGAACCGCCCCGACGAGACCGCGCGCGCCATCCGGAACGGTTTCTACCACACCGGCGATGCCGGCTATCTGGATGAAGACGGCTATCTGTTCCTCGCCGGCCGCACCAAGGAGATGATCATCTCGGGCGGCGAAAACGTCTATCCGATCGAGACCGAGAACTGCCTGTCGCGCCATCCGGCCGTGGCCCAATGCGCCGTCTTCGGCCTGCCGGACGAGCTGTGGGGCGAACGGGTGCATGCGGCCGTGGCCCTGCACGAGGGCGCCGAGGCCGATGCGGCGGAGCTGATCGCCTGGTGCCGCAGCCAGATCGCCGACTTCAAGTCGCCGCGCAGCATCGACATCTTCCGCGAGCCGCTGCCGCTGTCGCCCACCAACAAGATCGACAAGACCCTGCTGCGCGCCCGAGCCCTGGCGCTGAAGGAGGAGGCATGACCGAACCGCTCGCGATCGAGCGCAGGGGGGCGGTCGCGATCCTGCGCATGCAGGATCAGGCCACCCGCAACGCCCTGACCGATGCCATGAAGACCGCCCTTGCCGATGCGGTGGCCGGGCTGGAGGCCGATCCGGAATTGAGGGCGGTGGTGCTGACCGGCACGGGGGCCGCGTTCAGCTCCGGCGGTGACCTGAAAGGCATGCTCGCCCGTCATCGGGCGGCCGGTGGTGCGGGCGAGAGCCCCGAGAGCATCGCCGGACGGTTCGAGGTGCTGCATGGCTGGCTGCGCCGGCTGAGGGATCTGCCGGTGCCGGTGATCTCGGCGGTGAACGGCGTCGCCTATGGGGCGGGGTTCGGCCTGGCGCTGACTGCCGACATCGTGCTCGCCTCGGAAGAGGCGCGGTTCTGTGCCTCGTTCTGCAAGCTGGGTGCCGTGCCCGATTTCAACCTGTTCTGCACCCTGCCACGGATGGCGGGGGTGCAGCGCGCCCGGATGATGTTCCTGACCGGCCGCGAGATCGGCGCGCGCGAGGCCGAAGCCTGGGGCATCGTCATGGAGGTGACGGCACCGGACGCCCTGGAAGAGCGGGCGATCGCCATGGCCGAGGCCCTGGCGCTCGCCTCGCCGCTTGCGGTGCGCTGGACCAAACAGGTGACGGGCCGGGCCTTCGATCTGGACGGCGAGGCCCTGCTTGCGGCCGAGGCCCGGGCCCAGGCCGACTGCCTGACCAGTGCCTATCATCTGGAGGCGCTGGACCGCTTCACCCGCAAGCTGCCGCCGCTGTTCCCCGGCGCCTGAGGGTCCGCGAAGGGCGCAAAAAAACAGGGCCGCTCCCGGCCATGGGGAGCGGCCCTTCTTCGTTGCGGGGGATCAGCGCATGGTCAGCGGGACGATCAGCGAGATCGAGGGGATGGCGATCAGCAGGGCCAGAACCACCAGATCCATGGCCAGGAAGCGGGTGATGCCGGCGAAGATCCGCCCGATCTGCACCTTGTCCTCGATCACGGCCGCGAGCACGAAGACGTTGAGGCCGACCGGCGGCGTGATCAGGCCGATTTCCAGCAGCTTCACGATCACCACGCCGAACCAGATCAGATCCATGCCGTAGCTTTCGACCATCGGGATCATCAGCGGCAGGGTCAGCACCATGATGCCCACGGGGTCGAGAAACATGCCGAGCACCAGATAGATCACCACCACCGCCGCCAGAAAGGCCCAGGGGCCGAACTCGGCGGCGCCCACCGCGGTGACCATCTGGTTGGACAGGCCGGTCAGCGAGATGAAGGCGACGAAGGTCTTGGCGCAGGCGGCGATGAAGAAGATCGCGGCGGTGGTCTTCGCGGTCTCGCGCATGGTGGGCACGATGTCGGCCAGCCGCATCCGGCCGCGCCCCAACCCGACCAGGGTGGCGAAGAGCAGGGTGAGGGCAGCGGCCTCGGTGGCGGTGAAGATGCCGCCATAGATGCCGCCGACCACGATGGCGAACATCACCACCGCCGGCCAGGATCGGGCGGCGGCCACCAGCTTCTCGCGAAGCGGGATGGTCTCGGCCGGTACCGGGGCGATCGACGGATCCCGCCGCACCCAGATCATGATCGCGGCCGCATAGCCCGCCATCGACAGCAGCCCGGGCAGGATGCCCGCCAGGAACAGCTGATTGATCGAGGTTTCGGTGAAGATGCCGTAGATGATGAACAGCACCGAGGGCGGGATCAGCGAGCCCAGCGTGCCGCCCGCCGCCACGCTGGCGGTGGCCAGACGCGGATCATAGTTCAGGCGCAGCATTTCGGGCGTGCAGATCCGCCCCATGGTCGAGGCGCAGGCGATCGACGAGCCCGAGATGGCCGAGAACCCGCCGCAGCCGGCGACCGAGGCGATGGCGACACCGCCCGGCAGGCGCACCAGCCAGACCCTGGCGGTTTCGTAGATTTCGGTGGTGATCCCCGCCTTGTGGGCGACGTGACCCAGCGCGATGAACAGCGGGATCATCGACAGGTCGTAGCTGTGCACCAGATCGTAGGTGCTGGCGAAAATCAGCGACAGGGTGGCGCGGATCGCGCGTTCAGGCATGAAGCTGCCGGTCCGCCAGGCGAACAGCAGGAAGATCGCGGTCACCGCGACGCCGCCCAGCGCGAACGAGATCGGCACGCGCAGGGCAAGCAGAGAGAGCATCACGCCGAAGGCGATGATGCCACAGATCCAAAGCTCCATCGGCTCAGCTCCCCTGCGGGTCGGTGCGGGGCGTGTCCCGGCCGCGCAGGGCGGCGGCCAGATCGATCGCCGCCACATGCACCAGGCGCAGCGCGAACATGGCGAGCGCGATCACGAACAGCGCCCGTCCCGGCCATTTCGGCAGGCCCAGATCGCCGGTGAACAGCGCGCCGCTGCCGAAGGCATCGGTGAATTCGCGCCAGCCCGCCCAGAGCAGCGGCAGCACGATCACCAGCCCGACGAGTGCTGCCAGCACCGCCATCCAGCGCGCCAGCGCCGGGGGGAAGAACCGGGCCACCACCTCGATCGCGACATGGGCGCGGGCGGCGGTGGCCGAGGCGAGGGGAAAGAGGATTGCCGGCACCATCAGCTCGCGCACCAGCACCATGGCGTCGGGCACGCCGGCGCCGAAGAAGATCCGGCCGGCGACATTGGCGGTGATCAGCAGACAGAGTGCCACGACCGAAAGCGTGGCGATCGTGTTCATCAGGGTTTCAATGCGGGTCATCATCCGTGGGGCCTCCGCGCCGGGCCGGCCGCCCGTCGCCCGGGGAAGCGCCATGCTCCCCCGGGGCGCCGGGCGCCGGTCTCAGCCGCGCTCCCAGGGGTAGCCCTGCGTGTCGCGGATCTTCGCCCATTTGTCGAGCAGCCGCTTGTATTCGGCCAGCAGCGCCTCGGCATCGAAGCCTTTGGCGGTGGCGGAGGCCTTCCACTGCGTGATCACCGGCTGGGCGGCCTCCAGGATCCGGGCGTCGTCTTCGGCGCTGAGATTGTGGATGACCACCGGCTTTTCGCGGGTGGTCATCTTCTTGATCGCCTCGGCATCCGCCTTGCTCAGCCGCTCGGCGAAGTGGTCGATCACCTCGGCACGCAGCCCCTCCAGCACCTTGCGATGCTCGGGCGACAGATCCTCGAACACGTCGCGGTTCATGAAGGTGGCGACGCTGCTTGCCGGGCTGAGCTTGATCGGGGTCAGGCTGTCGAGCATTTCGTCCAGCTTGGTCGCGACCGCGAAATAGGCATAGGTGGGCGTGCAGTCGATCAGCCCGGTCTCCATGCCCTGGAAGGTGTCGTAGATCGACATCTCGACCATGTTGCCGCCCAGCGCCGAGAAGACCGGCCCATAGACGCCGCCATAGCGCATCTTCATGCCCTTGACGTCGTCGACCGTGGTCAGCGCGTCGTTGCGGCAGCCGATCTGCAGCGGCGAGGTCGCATAGATGCCGAGATAGGCCAGTTTCTTGTCCGCCAGCGCCGTCTGAACGGCGGGATAGGACGATAGGATCTCGTTCATCGCATGCATGGTGACCCAGGGGTCGCGCTCCGACAGCGGCAGGTCGCCCATATACAGCTCGGGGAATTCGGATTCGAGATAGGACCCGACGATCAGCCCGCTATCCGCCACCCCGTTGGAGATCGAGGTCAGCGCGGCATTGGCGCCGAACAGCGCCCCGCCCCAATGGATGTCGAAGGCCAGCTCGCCGCCGCTGCGGCGCGCGGCCTCGCCGATCCACCATTCGGTGGCCTCGGCACGCACGCCGCGGTTCGGCCCGGGTTCGGCATGGATCAGACGGGTCTCGGCTTCGGCGGGCAGAGCCGCCGCAAGCGTGCAGGCTGCTGCCAGAAACGGCCCGGCAAGACGTTTCATCTGTTTCCTCCCTCATTTTTTTTAAGCCGTCACGTCAGATGGTTATCCGCGCTTCGGATCGGAGAAAGATATTAAGCTAATTATCATCTAGCAACATAAATTGTCGCGGATATGCCGGGGAACGACAGCCCGGGCAGGCATGGAAAACCCCCGCCGGACGGGCCGGCGGGGGCATGGAATATCGGGTTGGGCAGGGCCCCCCGCGGTCAGTGGGCGCCGGTCCGCCGATGGCCGCGTTCCAGCAGGGTCTTCACCACCAGCGTGACCAGCGCCAGCAGGGCCAGCAGCGACGCCACGGCGAAGGCGCCCACATAGTCGTATTCGTTGTAGAGGATCTCGATATGCAGGGGCATGGTGTTGGTCAGGCCGCGGATATGGCCCGAAACCACCGAGACCGCGCCGAATTCACCCATTGCCCGGGCATTGCACAGCAGGATGCCGGCCAGCAGGCCGTTGCGGACATTGGGCAGGGTCACCCGGCGCATGATGGTGAACCAGCCGGCGCCGAGCGTCAGCGCCGCCTCTTCCTCGTCGCGCCCCTGGGCCAGCATCAGCGGGATCAGCTCGCGGGCGACGAAAGGGAAGGTGACGAAGATCGTCGCCAGCACCAGCCCCGGCACCGCGAACACGATCTTGATCCCGTGCGCCGCAAGCCAGGGCCCGAACCAGCCATGGGCGCCGAACAGCAGCACCCAGACCAGGCCCGAAATCACCGGCGAGACCGAAAAGGGCAGGTCGATCAGCGAGATCAGCAGGTTGCGGCCGCGGAAGTCGAAGCGGGTGATCGCCCAGGCCGCGGCGATGCCGAAGATCAGATTGGCGGGCACGGCGATCGCCGCAACCAGCAGGGTCAGCCGGATCGCCGCCAGGGCATCGGGCTCCCGGATCGCCTCCAGGAAGGCGTCGGTGCCCTTGGCGAACGCCTGGGCGAAAACGCTGCAAAGCGGCAGAACCAGAAAGACCGCGAGGATCAGGAAGGCTGCCGCCACCGCCAGGATGCGGACGGGGCGGCTCTCGGTCAGCGGCACGGAGGGGAGCGGCGGCGAGAGGAGCGGCGGCGCGGGGCGGAGAGGGGCGGGACGATCGGTCATCGGTTCACCCCTCCATGGCCCGGCGGCGGCGGGCATCCAGGCCGTTGACGATCAGCAGCAGGATGAACGAGGCGATCAGCATCACGGCGGCGATCGCCGAGGCGCCGGCATAGTCGTACTGCTCCAGACTGGTCACGATCAGCAGCGGCGCGATTTCGCTGACCCCGGGCATGTTGCCGGCGATGAAGATGACCGAGCCGTATTCCCCCACCGCCCGCGCGAAGGCGAGGGCGAAACCGGCGGAGAGGCCGGGCGCCAGGGCAGGCAGGATCACCCGCCACAGGATCTGGCGGCGGCCGGCGCCGAGCGAGGCGGCGGCCTCTTCGACCTCGCGATCCAGATCCTCCAGCACCGGCTGTACGGTGCGGACCACGAAGGGCAGGCCGATGAACACCATGGCCAGGATCACGCCTGTGGGCGTAAAGGCGATCCGGATCCCAAAGGCCGCAAGCGGCGCGCCGATCAGCCCGTTGAGCGCCGTCAGCGCGGTCAGCGCGATGCCGGCAACCGCCGTCGGCAGGGCGAAGGGCAGGTCGACCATCGCATCGGCCAGCCGCCGCCCGGGAAAGCTGTAACGCACCAGCACCCAGGCGATCAGCAGCCCGGCGATGCTGGAGAGGGCGGCCGCGATCAGCGCGCCGCCGAAGCTCAGCCGATAGGCGGCGAGGGCACGGTCCGAGAAGGCCTTGGCCAGGATCTCGTCCACCCCCAGACCCGAGGCGCGGACGAATACGGCGGCAAGCGGGATCAGCACGATCAGCGACAACCAGGTCAGCGTCAGGCCAAGCGCCGGCCCGAACCCCGGCAGGGGCCCGGCACCGGCGCGGACGCTGCGGCCAGCGACGGCACGCATGACGCCTAGTTCTTCGCCACGATCTGGTCGAAGATGCCGCCATCGGCGAAATGTTCGGCCTGGGCCTTGCGCCAGCCGCCGAAGACCTCGTCGATGGTGAACAGCCTCACCTCGGGGAAAGTGGCGGCATGGCGGGCCGCCACCTCGGGATCGCGCGGGCGGTAGAAATGCCGTGCCGCCAGCTCCTGTCCTTCGGGCGTGTACAGGAAGTTGAGATAGGCCTCGGCGACCTTGCGGGTGCCATGGGCGTCGACGACGCGATCGACCACCGCCACCGGCGGTTCCGCCAGGATCGAGAGCGAGGGCACGACGATGTCGAAGGCATCGGGGCCCAGCTCGTTCACCGCCAGCAGGGCCTCGTTCTCCCAGGCCAGCAGAACGTCGCCGATGCCGCGCTGAACGAAGGTGGTGGTGGCCCCGCGGGCACCGCTGTCCAGCACCGGCACATTGGCGAACAGCGCCTTCACGAAGTCGCGGGCGCCGGCCGCGTCCCGGCCCTGATCGAGCGCATAGCCCCAGGCCGCGAGATAGTTCCAGCGCGCCCCGCCCGAGGTCTTGGGGTTGGGGGTGATGACCTTGATGCCGGGCTTTACCAGATCGTCCCAGTCCTTGATCCCCTTGGGATTGCCCTTGCGGACCAGGAGCACGATGGTCGAGGTGTAGGGGGATGAATTGTCGGGCAGGGCCCTCTGCCAGTCCTGGCGAAGGGCGCCGCCATTGTCGGCGATGGCATCGATGTCATAGGCCAGTGCCAGGGTCACGACATCCGCTTCCAACCCGTCGATCACGCTGCGCGCCTGTTTGCCCGATCCGCCATGGCTCTGGCGGATGGTGAGGGTGTCGCCGGTTTCCGCCCGCCATTTTGCGGCAAAGGCCCGGTTGACCTCTTTGTACAGCTCCCGCGTGGGGTCGTAGGAGACGTTGAGCAGCTCGATATCGGCGGCGCGCACCCCGTCGACCGGCGATGCCGCCGCGATGAGGGCCGCAATCAGCGGCAGGCCGGCAAACCGCATCAGGCGGGATACAGGCCGGGTGTCATGGCCTCGGGACATGGGTTCGGCTCCGGTGCAGCCGGGAGGATCATCCCGGCCTGGATGGGATCTGAGAGATCGGCCGGATCCCGTCCGCGGTACGGGCACCTGGCGTGCAGCTGCTATGAAGCGGCAGCACAACTGTGGAATCAAGATGATTCTTTTTGTTAGAAATGTAATAAACAATTATTAAACAAAATAAATATGTAATTAAGGTGGCGAAAGAACGCCCGCCGGATGCCGGCGGGCGTCATACGGCCCGGATCGGTACCGGATCAGGCGCCGTGGGTGATGGCGCGCAGATCGATGTCGATATCGGCGCTATGGCTTTCGAAGGTGGTCATCAGCCGGCGGAAGCGGGGGGCATTGTCGCGATACCACCGCACCACCGTGGGCAGATCGTCGAGCAGGTTGCGCCTGGGCGCCCAGCCGAGTTCGCGGATCTTGGTGCTGTTGATCGCATAGCGCCGGTCGTTGAACGGCCGGTCCGGCACGAAATCGACCACGTCGTCCAGCTTGTAGCCGAAGGTCTCGGCAATCATGCGCGCGACGACGATGTTCTCGAACTCGTCTTCCGAGCCGATATTGTAGATCTCGCCGATCTCGCCCTTGCGCATCAGCAGGGCGATGGCGGCGGCGAAATCCTGCGCGGCCAGGAAGTGCCGGCGGTTGTTGCCCGTGCCGTGGATCGTCAGCTTCTTGCCACATTCCAGCAGCAGCGAGAAGCGCGGGATGATCTTCTCGGGGTACTGACGGATGCCGTAGATGTTGTTCCCGCGCACGGTGACGATCGGCATTTTGTACGAATGCAGATAGCCCGAGATGATCATCTCGGCGCCGGCCTTCGATGCCGAATAGGGGTTGGTCGGGTTCAGTACGGTGCTCTCGTCGGCGGCCCCGTCCAGCACCTCGCCATAGACCTCGTCGGTGGAGACGTGAACGATGCGCTTCACGCCCATCCGCCGGCAGGCTTCCATCATCGCATGGGTGCCGTAGACGTTGGTCATGGTGAAGAGCAGCGAGTTGCCGAAGGAATTGTCGACATGGCTTTCGGCTGCGGCATGGATCACGTAATCCGCGCCGTCGACCACCCGGCAGGCCAGATCGAAATCGCAGATGTCGCCGACCACAAGCTCGATGCGCTCGCTGGTCGCCAGCTCCTGGATGTTCCGGAAATCTGCCGCATAGGTCATCTTGTCGAAGACGACCACGTCATGATCTGGGAACTGCTCGCAGATGTGGTCGGTGATATGCGACCCAATGAAGCCTGCGCCGCCGGTGATGACGATCTTCGGCATTATCCAAGAGCCCTTCCCAGATTGTAGCAGTAGCTGATGATCTCGTCGGCCGTCTGTC
The DNA here is from genome assembly GCF_002684955.1 of Tistrella sp. Taxonomy (NCBI): domain Bacteria; kingdom Pseudomonadati; phylum Pseudomonadota; class Alphaproteobacteria; order Geminicoccales; family Geminicoccaceae; genus Tistrella; species Tistrella sp. The sequence goes on from NZ_NYWI01000003.1 coordinate 109,015, forward strand.
TGAGGCCGGTTTCACGAACGAGGCGCGAGACGTCCAGGCGGAAGGCGTCGGCATGACGCGGATCGATGATCCGCAGTTGCCCCCTGCCATGTCCGCGGATCACGGCGAGGGCGAGCTCGCCACACATGATGCCGGTTCCCGAGGACAGATTGTACGTGCCGGTCAGGCCCAGTTCGACGATCCTGCCGAGCTGGGCCGCGAAATGCTCCACCGTCACGAAGTCGCGCGAGACGAACGGGCTCATGTCGAACACGATTTCACCCGTGTCGGCAAGCGTGTTCAGCATGAACCCCATGAAGCTGCGACGTCCGGGAATGCGCTCCGGGCCGATGACGTTGCCGATGCGCAACACCGTGAGCCGATTCCCGGGCAGCAGGTCCCGCAAGGCCGCTTCTGCTGCAACCTTGTTGCGACCATAGACGTCGAGCCCGGACAGCGGGGCGTCTTCGGTCGCATTCTGCTGTGCGTCGGCGGCATAGACCTTGCGGGAACTGAGCATCACATAGCGCGCCTGCGTCCCGGCCACGCGCCGGGCCAAGCGGAGATCGACGTCCCGTTCCGGGTCGTGGGCCAGACGCATGTCATCGGGATGGCGGGCGAAATTCACCACGACGTCGATCCCGTCCATCAGGTCGGGGGCATCGATGTCGTCATGCCGGGCGATCCGGACCGATCCGCCGGGTGTGGCTGTCCCGGTGAAGGCGCGGGCAAGCAGGCTTCCGCCGCCGAAGACGAGAATGCGCATGCGAAGTCGTTGCTCCAGGCCCTGAAAATGCGGATGGTCGAACCGGCCCAATGATTAACACCCGGGGCGGTCCTCTCCAACGGGAAATCCGCCATCAAGGTGGGAGAATGCATGGCAGCCATGCCGTACGCCGTTCGTTTTTTGCGTGATCATCGCGCCGAGGTCGTCTAGGCGTATGGTTAACAATCTGCTACCGTCGCCGACGTGATGGCCCTGGCCGTCGATCAGGCTTCCGCGGATCCCCCGTTCAGGGGATTTGTGCGCTGCGGAATCCGGGTTGGCTATGAGGGACATGCGCGGTATAAGTTAAGCAATCGATGCAGTGCGGGCCGGGTGGTGCATCCGATGATGGATGAGGCCCCCGGAAACAACCGCCCCGACCGGGATCATGGACTGTCTTCGCTTCAAGGGCGACGTCGATGGAAGGCGTTGTACGGTCCGGCAGTCGGGTGTGCATAATAACGTCAAGCGGGCAAGCATCATGACGGATGTCAACACCAGCCACGTGTTCGAGGCAAGCCTTGATCGCGGCGTGGTTCCGGCGACTACGACCGGAGCTCGTATCTTTAAGCGTGCATTCGATATCGTCGGCGCCACGACGCTGCTGCTGCTGCTGTCGCCGATTTTCATGATCCTCGGGCTCTGTGTCGCGACCACGAAGGGGCCGATCTTCTACGGCCACGAGCGGCTCGGTTATCGCGGCAACCGGTTCAAGTGCTACAAATTCCGCTCGATGGTTCCGAATGCGGACAAGCTGCTGAAGGATCTGCTCGCCCGTGACGCCGAGGCGCGCGCCGAGTGGGAGCAGTTCGAAAAGCTGCGCAAGGATCCGCGCATCACCGGCATCGGCCGCATCCTGCGCAAGACCAGCCTGGACGAGCTGCCGCAGCTGTGGAATGTGCTCTGCGGCGATATGAGCCTTGTGGGCCCGCGCCCGATGGCGCTGCACGAGACCTCCCGCTGGGGGGCGAGCTTGGTTGAATACACCTCGCTGCGTCCGGGGATCACCGGTCTCTGGCAGATCAATGGCCGGACCGACAGCGAGTACGACTCGCGTATCGCCTTCAACCGCACCTATCTGGAAAGCTGGACGCCGCTTCTCGACCTCAAGCTGCTGTTCCAGACCGTGCGTGTGGTGTTCTCGCCCAATAGCGGCGCCTACTGAGCCGCACCCGGACCGGATGTCCGGCGGCCATCTGCCGCGACGGGAGCGCCCGCCTGCCGTTGCCGGACGCTCGCCGTCTTCTTCCGGAACGCCCGACGACTTTCAAAAGCCTGTGCCGGATGACCGGCGCAGGCTTTTTTGATTTGCCGACATGCTTCACATCCGGGGTCCGCATCGCTACCTTGCCTCGCGATGATCTCCATTGCCGGAGCCGCATGCCATGACCGTCCTCATCACCGGTGCCGCCGGCTTCATCGGCTCGCACGTGGCGTCCCTGCTGCTCGATCGCGGGGAAGAGGTTCTCGGCATCGACGACCTGAACGACTATTACGATCCGGCCCTGAAACGGGCCCGGCTGGCCCGGCTGGAGGGGCGCGCCGGCTTTGCCTTCCGGCGGCTGGACATTGCGGATCGTGCCGCGATCGAGGCCCTGCGCGATCATCTGCCCCGGATCGACCGCATCGTCCATCTGGCCGCCCAGGCCGGGGTGCGCTATTCGATCGAGGCGCCGCACAGCTACACGCGGGCGAATGTCGAGGGGCATCTCTGCCTTCTGGAGCTTGCCCGCCATCTGCCCGGCCTGGTGCACATGGTCTATGCCTCCTCGTCGTCGGTGTACGGCGCCAACCGGCAGCTGCCCTTTTCCGAGGCGGATCGGGTCGATACCCCGCTGTCGCTCTATGCCGCCACCAAGCGGGCGGGGGAGCTGATGGCCCATACCTATGCCCATCTTTACGGTCTGCCGTTGACCGGTCTGCGGTTCTTCACGGTCTATGGTCCCTGGGGGCGCCCGGACATGTCGGCCTGGCTGTTTACCGACGCCATTCTGAACGGCCGGCCGATCCGGGTTTTCAATGAAGGGCGTATGCAGCGCGATTTCACCTATGTCGACGACATCGCCCGTGGAGTGTTGGCGGCGCTGGACACTCCTCCGACCTCCGTGGCTTCCGACGCCGGGGACGGCAGGGTGCCGCATCGCGTTTTCAACCTGGGCAACAATGCGCCGGTGGCACTCGGCGACTTCATCCGGGCGATCGAGGCGGCGACCGGGCGGGAGGCGGTGAAGATCATGGAGCCGATGCAGCCCGGCGATGTGTCGGCCACCTATGCCGATATCGACCGGGCGCGTAGTCTTTTGGACTTTGAGCCCCGCACTCCGATTGACGAAGGTATCCCCCGCTTCGTTGCTTGGTTTCGGGCCTATCACGAGATCTGATTGATATGGATGTCGACAAGTCGATGACGGACGATCCGTTCCTGCTCCCGATTTTCGAACAGGCGGACCCCGAAACGGCAGTTCTGGGGGTGATCGGCCTTGGTTATGTCGGGCTGCCTCTGGCCGTGGCGTTTGCTTCGCACGGTCGGCGCGTCATCGGATATGACCTGGACGCTCGCCGGGTTGCCCGCATCCGGTCCGGGATGGATGACACCGGCGAAGTTTCGCCAGCCGACCTGCAGCGGGCATTGGCACGCGGGCTGATGCCGACGGCTGATCCGGATCGTCTTTCGGAGGCACGGATTATCATGGTGTGCGTCCCGACTCCGATCACCTCGGACAGGCGGCCTGATCTCGGCCCGTTGCTCGCGGCATGCGCGATTCTTGGGCCGAGATTGCATGCTGGAAGCGTGGTCGTATTCGAGAGCACGGTCTATCCCGGTGTGACTGAAGATATATGCGGCCCCGCTCTGGCTGCGGCTTCGGGACTGGTGCTGGGCCGTGACGTGATGCTCGGCTACTCCCCGGAGCGGATCAATCCCGGAGATCGGGCGCATCGCATCGATACAATCGTGAAAGTGGTGTCCGGGCAAGGGAGGGCGCTTACCGAGGCGCTCGGCCGTTTGTATGGGCTGCTCAATGGTGGGTTGATCCACGTTGCTCCGTCAATCCGGGCGGCGGAAGCGGCAAAAGCGATTGAGAATGCTCAGCGTGACATCAACATTGCTTTCGTGAACGAGGTGGCGCTGATCTGCGAGCGGATCGGTTTATCGGTCCATGATGTGCTCGATATTGCGCGTACGAAGTGGAACTTCCTCGATTTTAAGCCAGGTCTGGTCGGGGGGCACTGCATTGGTGTCGATCCCTATTATCTTAGCCATCTGTCACAAATGATAGGTCATGAACCCGAGGTTATACTCGCTGGCCGTCGAATTAATGATCACATGGCAGATGAGATGGCCGACCGTATCGCCTTTCGCTTCCGCGAGGTCGTCCAGCCAATACTTCGTCCGAGAGTTCTGATTTTGGGGGCTACTTTTAAGGAGGATGTCCCGGACCTGCGGAATTCACGGATTCCCCAGCTTGTCCATCGGCTGTCCCGCCATGGCTTTGATGTCAAGGTGCACGATCCGTGGTTCGCGCCTCAGGAGCTGGCGTCTAGACAGGACGTTGAGGCGATAGGCTGGCCAGAGGAGACATTTGATCTTGTAGTAATGGCGGTGGGGCATCGGGATTTTCTTGATCGATCGCCAGAAGTGATCTTCCGCCTGGTTTCACCCGGAGGAATGATGGCGGATCCCAAAGGGTTCTACCGAACGGCTCAGCGTGATCCGTCTGTCAACTATTGGAGCCTGTAGGAGAGCAAAGCCTATCGCCGAACTCCTACTGCGCCGCACAATAGTGAGCTTTTACCACGTTGCTGATCTGCCAGCATGTGCTAGGGTGTCAGCGCTCACGTGCAGCCGGCGAGGTGTCACGTTCGAGGGTGCCCCGGCAGCGTCGACGGACTTCCCCTCACGATTTGAGCTAAGAGATCCATAACATAGCATCGAATCTGCCACGGGACGCAGCATGATCCTCGACTCCGCTTCGCTTCGCGAAATCCTTCGTGTGAGATCTGGCCACGCCGTCCGGCACCTTGCTAACGCGGTGGCTATGGTGGCCGTTGGAGCCTTGACGCTCCTTGCTCCGGGGCATTCTGGTGCACAAACGCTGCTGGATCTGCAAAGTCAGATCGAATCAGCGACGCAGGCGCTGCAGAACGGCGGTGCCTCAAATATCGATCCCAAAGACGGGACGGCTGACACTTCCCTCGATCCGGAAGCCGGAGATCGGTCAGAAGAGGCCGACGAAGAGACCAAGCGGCGAAATGCCACTGATGAAGAGGCGGACGATCAACGTCTGGGTCTTGCGGGTAACCCGTCATCTATCGAACGGGACTATGCGCTTCGCACCGGGCGCGCGATCAGCCAGTATGGATACCGCGTGTTTCGTCAGTCGCAGCGGGCTCCGATCACCTCCGGAGAGATCAGCCCCGACTATGTTCTGGGTATTGGCGACGAACTCATTGTCACCTATCGCGGCCAGATTTCACGGACAGTCAGCGTTCAGGTGAATCGCGATGGCGACATCGTTCTTCCCGAAACGCCACCGATCAAGGCCGTCGGCTCGACCGTGGCGGATCTTCGCAACCGGCTGCAGCAGGTGACTGGCGAAAGCATGGTGGGCAGTCGGGTCTTCGTCACTGTCGGCAGCGTACGTCTGATCAGCATTTCCGTGCTTGGCGAAGTGTTCCGCCCGGGACTGCGGCCGGTGAACAGCTTCGGGACCGTGGTCGATGCAATTGGTGCCGCGGGCGGCGTACTGCGTTCCGGATCCCTTCGTCGCATCGAACTGGTTCGGGCGAATGGCGAACGCATCCCGGTTGATCTGTACGATTATCTGATCGGGGCTGGTGGCGGCGCTACACTGCCCCTTCAGGATGGTGACCGGATCGTCGTGCCTCTGCTTGGTCCGACGGTGGCCGTCGATGGCGATGTGGCTCGTCCGGCGATTTTCGAGACTGCGCCCGGTCGCTCGACAATGTCGGTCAGTGAAGCAATGAAGTTGGCCGGTGGGCCGCTGCGCCCCGCTGGCAACCGCTTTATGCGCATTGCGTTTGACAGTGAGGGCGTCCAGTCCGCGACGAGCGCGGATGCGCGATCCGGCACATTGCAGCGCGGTGAAATTCTGCAGGTCTTTATTGATCGTAACGTCGTGGGCGGAACGGTCGTGGTCGAGGGCAGTGTTTCCACACCTGGACCCAGGGCGCTTGACAGCAGGGGGAGCCTGAAGTCCCTCCTGTCGAACCTCGACCTGCTGAGTGGATCACCCTATTTGCCTTTTGCGGTTATTCGTACGCGTGATCCAAGTACTCTTCTGCCTCTGTTCACGCCAGTTGATCTCGTCAATGTCATCAATGGCAACCAGGATATGACGCTTGCCTCCGGCGATCGCTTTATTGTTCTGGGTGCCGGTGATATCGCGTTCCTTTCGACGCCGGCGGTCGCGGAAGCACTTGCCAACTCTGGCGGTGCATGCCCCGCTCTGGCGTCCCTGTCCAGTCTGGTTCGCAAGACCCGTGCAGACAGTTTCCTCAGTGCGCGGCAATTTCTGGTTCAGGGTGGAACGTCCACGAACGCGCCTGGGTCGGTTAACTGTCCGCCCGTTTTTGATCAGTATCCGTCTCTGTTGCCGCTGTTGTTGGAGAATGTGACGGCGGTTACAGGCGATGTGCGCAGGCCAGGGCTGTATCCGATCGCTCAGCCCGTCACGCTTCGTCTGATGCTCAATGCTGCGGGCGGACTGGGGCGGTCGGCCGATATCTCCCAGGTGGAAATCAGCCGCTACGACGCGGATGTAGCGGCGACGACGACCCAGATTCGCCGCGAACTCCTCGATCTGACTCAGGTGAGCCTTGATTCTGTCATGGTTCGGCCCGGCGATACCGTGCGGGTCGCGACGCGGATCACCACGCGAGAACAAGGGCTGGTTTCCGTCCGGGGAGAAGTTCTTCGCCCGGGCGCATATGACATCAGCCGTGGCGAGCGCCTGTCCGAGCTTCTGGCTCGCGCCGGTGGATTGACCTCCGAGGCCTATCCCTTCGGCGCGGTTTTCACACGTGATCGGGTTCGGGATCTCGAAAGGCAAGCCAATCGACGCACCGCTGATGAGCTTCAGAAGGGCATCGTCTCCCTTCTTGCACGTCAGTCGCAGCGCTCCGGCTCAAGCTCCGGCATAGCAGATGCGATGGGTGTGATGAGGGAGCTGGTCAAAGATCTGGCCACTGTCGAGCCCTATGGCCGCGTCGTCGTCGAGGCTGATCCGGCGGTACTTGCTGCTCGCCCTGAGCTGGATACGGTTCTGGAGGGAGGAGACGCCATCAACATTCCCAAGCGCCCCAACTATGTGCTCGTCGTTGGTGAGGTGCTCAATCCGGGTGCCCAGCAGTTCCGTAGTGGACAGCGCGCGAGTGAGTACGTGAATCTGGCGGGGGGATACTCACTTGACTCTGACGAGGGGCGCGCGTTCATCGTCTTGCCGAATGGCGCGGCACAGCCGGTCGATTTGGACTCGTGGGCAACCACCGAGGCTAATGTTCCTCCAGGCTCTATGATTGTGATTCCTCGTGATCTGGCGCCTTTCGACTTCCTGGCTGTAACCACGGATGTCACGCGTATCCTGAGCGGCCTGGCTTTGACGGCAGCCTCTCTGAACGCCATCCAGGATTGAGGCCGCACGGCGGTGAGGAGCCAAAAGGCATACGTGATGGCGGCCAACGTCCTGTTGGTCGCCATCCTTATGAATGTCAGCGTGGAACCGGCTGCCGCGCAGCAAGCTGGCGAGCAGCCGAAGCCATGGGAGAAGATCGTTCTGCCGAACGTGTCTGACTATGGTGGCATCGGCGCGGTGCAGACGCCGACCGCCCGCTTCGGTAAGGATGGCCAGTTTCTGGCTGGCATCTCGATCGTTTCTCCGTACCACCGCTATTTCATCAACCTGCAGGCCCTGCCTTGGCTGGAGGGAACTTTCCGATATACGCGCATTACGGACCGAGCCTACAGCCCGGTTGATGGGTTCGCGGACGGACAAGATTATAAGGACCGAAGTGTTGATCTGAAGGTGAGGCTCTCAAGAGAAGATGAGGCTTGGCCGGAGATCGCTGTTGGATTTCGCGACCTTGGTGGTACTGGCCTGTTCGGCGCCGAATATTTTGTGGCGTCCAAGCGTGTAGGTGATTTTGACATCAGCGGTGGTTTGGGATTTGGAGCCATGGGCACACGGGCGCATCTGGACAATCCGCTGGGTGTGTTCTTTGATCGCTTCGACAACAGGGTTGGCGGAGCGGATGCCCCAGGTGGGGTCGGTACTGCTTTCTTCACCGGTCCGATTGCCCTGTTTGGCAGTGTAAGCTATCTCTGGCAGGATGTTCCCCTGCTCGGCGATGATTTGCGCTTTATCGTCGAATACGATCCGAACAATTATGTCAACGATCCGGCTACGTCGGATCTTGATCCTAAATTGCCGCTCAACTTTGGAATCACTTGGCAGCCCGCGAGTTGGGTCCAGTTTGCGGCAGGTTTCGAACGTGGAACCACAGCGATGGCGCGTGTTTCGCTATTCGCTGATTTTCATAACGGCTTTAACCCGCTCCTCGACAAAGGGGTCCCGCCGGAGGTTGCCCGCCGGGGACGCCTGGGACCTGAGGGGATTCCTGCGGACAGGCCGATCGATCCCGTGCCTATGGCTGCTGTCTGGCTTCCGGAGCTTGCGGAAGCGAGTGTCAGGGCGGCTGCCGCCGATCGGCAGATGGTCGTGCAGCGTTTTGACGTCGTGAATGATCGGGCATTGGTTGATCTCACGGGAGGGCTTCCCGGGCATGATATGGCCGATGCGCTGGATGTCGCGGCGGTGGCAGCGCGCGCTGTGCCGACGGATGTTGTGACGGTGGAGGTGCGGCTTCTCTCGGCGGCCGGGCGCCCTCTGGTCACGTGGACGGCTTCGCGTTCTGAGCTTCTCCAGAACGGGGCTGTACAAGCTGATGCCCCGCCGGTCGACCCGCCGCGCACCGCCGCAACCCCGAAGCAAGAGCCTGTGGAAACCGAAGCGTTGGCCCGACGCCTGTTTGCGGCTGCCGAGGAGAATGATGTCGTAATCGATCGGATGGAGCTCCAGGGGGACACTGTTCGCCTCTTTGTAGGAAACATGCCTTTCCGAAATTTTGTGACATCAGCCGGTCGGGCTGCTCGTGTGGCAACCCAGGTTATGCCGCCGCGAGTGGAACGTCTGGCCATGGTTCTCGGCGACGACGGCTTGCCGGTTCTGGAACTCACTGTCCTGCGGACTCACATTGAGCGGCTTTCGGAAGATGAGGCGACTCCTGAAGAAATCTGGCATCAGAGCACCGTCGCACAGGCGGTGCCGCCACGGGATGATGCTGTTCTGAATCAGTCGCAGTATCCGGAATTCGACTGGTCGATTGCCCCCAGAACAAGGCAGCAGATCGGCGGGCCGGATGCCTTCCTGATCTACCAGCTCTATATGCGTGCCCAGGCGTCCATCCGCCCCTCTCCCAATACCGAAATCGATGGGTATGCGGGCCTGAATATCACTAATAACTATGACGACCTGACACTTGAATCTGATAGTCAGCTGCCACATGTGCGTAGTAGCATCAAGGATTACCTCAAAGAAGGTGAGGCCTGGATTGGCCGCTTGCAGGGGGCCTATTATACATCCCTGGCACCTGGACTTTATGCGACAGCCTATGCCGGTTTGCTGGAAGAAATGTTCGGTGGCGTTGGTGGAGAGGTGCTTTACAAGACGGTTGGTTCGCCGTGGGCTTACGGCATTGATGTTAACTGGGTCAAGCAGCGTGCCTATGACGGGATGTTCAGCTTCCTGGACTATAGTACAGTCACGGGGCATGTCGGGGTTTACTACGAGCTGCCGTTCTGGGACCTGAACGGATCAGTGCGGGCTGGGCGCTATCTGGCGAAGGATTGGGGGGCTACCTTCGAGCTGTCGCGTGAATTCGACAGTGGCATCCGTGCCGGCGTTTTTGCGACCCTCACTGACGTATCAGCCGCGGAATTTGGCGAAGGTAGCTTTGACAAGGGATTCTTCCTGAGCATCCCGTTGGACATCTATTCGACCCGGCCGACCAAAACACGGTTCGGTCTGACCTATCGTCCGGTCACCCGCGACGGCGGTGCCCAGCTCAACCGTTCCAGCGCTCTCATCGGCCGGGTCGGGGGGTATGACGCGGCGAACACCTCCCGGTACTGGCCTGGCCTGATGGACTGACTCCGCAGTATCTTGGGCCTGTAGTGCCCCGTCTGTTAAGCATACATTGCAGCTGTGCCCGTAATTTGCCACGGCCGGAGATCGAAGTCTGTTGATCTCCGGCCGTAAACATTCTGAAATATCAAAGGGATCCCGCAACTGCGTTGTCATGCGCGCGGCTTGTGACAGCGCCGTCGGCATGGTATACGGAACAGGCACGATCGGAGCGAACGACCGCCAATGCCGATGCGTCCGGTGCCTGCCGGGCGAGATACGCGCATATGCGGCTTCATAGAGGCGACAAGACCGCTATCATGACTCCTTCTTCAGTTCCTGTTTTCATCCTCTGTGGCGGGCTCGGCACGCGCATCAAGGAAGAAACCGAATTCCGGCCGAAACCGATGGTTCCGGTGGGCGACAAGCCGATCATCTGGCACATCATGCGGACCTATTCGCATTTCGGCTTTCGGAAATTCGTGCTGTGCATGGGTTATAAGTCGGAAGTGATCCGGAATTACTTCCTGAACTTTTATTCCATGAACAGCGACGCGACGGTCAATCTCGTCGACAACAGTGTGTCTTATCATCAGATCAATCACGATTGTGATTGGGAAGTGACGCTGGCCTATACCGGCGAGAAGACGATGACCGGCGCGCGCATCGCCATGGCTTTCGATCGGTATATCGGCGATGCCAAGACCTTCGCCGTGACCTATGGCGACGGCGTGACCGATGTCGATCTGGCGGCGGAGCTGGCCTTCCATCAGGCGCATGGCAAGACCGGCACCGTGCTGGGCGTGAACCCGCCCTCCCGCTTCGGCGAGTTCAACATGGAAGGCGATCGTCTGCTCTCGTTCGCGGAGAAGCCCGAGATCACCCATGCCTGGATCAATGGCGGGTTCTTCTTCTTCAATCGCGACTTCCGCAACTATCTGTCGACCGATCCCTCGCTGGTGCTGGAACAGGCACCCCTGTCGCGGCTGGCCGCTGATGGTGGCCTGCATGTCTACAAGCACCCGGGCTTCTGGCAGTGCATGGATACGCAGCGTGACCGCGAGCATCTGACCGCATTGTGGGAACAGGGCAAGGCGCCCTGGGCCTATAAGGATTGACCCGGGATGCGGCCGGAGCCCCAGGGCGCCGGCCGCGTCATGCGGTGCATCGGACGGGGCGGATCTGCGACATCCGTCTCCGACTGCAGGTGATGGAAGCGAGATGACCGATCTGCCGTTCGAGAACGTGTTTGCCGGGCGCCGCGTGCTGGTGACCGGCCATACCGGCTTCAAGGGAAGCTGGCTGTGTGCCTGGCTGCTGAAGCTGGGGGCCGACGTCACCGGCTTTGCGCTGCCACCGGCGACCAGCCCCTGCCATTTCGACCTTCTGGGGCTGGAAGGGCGGATGCGGCACATCGTCGGTGATCTGCGCGACCCCGCGGCCGTGATGGCCGCGGTCGAGGCGGCGAAGCCCGAGATCGTGTTCCACATGGCTGCCCAGGCTCTGGTCCGCTATTCCTATGACGAGCCGGTCGAGACCTTCGACACCAATGTCATGGGCACGGTTCATGTGCTGGATGCCGTGCAGCGCGTGGGCGGCGTGAAGGTCGTGATCAACATCACCTCCGACAAGGCCTACGACAACAAGGAATGGATCTGGGGGTATCGCGAGAACGACCCGATGGGCGGCCGCGATCCTTACAGCGCCTCCAAGGGGGCGGCGGAGCTGGTGTTCCACGCCTATGCCCAGTCTTTCTTGAACCCGGCAGGGATCCTGTCGGCCTCCGTGCGAGCCGGCAATGTGGTCGGTGGCGGCGACTGGGCCGCAGACCGCATCATCCCGGACTGCATCCGCGCGATCGAGCGGGGCGAGCCGGTCTTCCTGCGCAACCCCACCGCCGTGCGTCCCTGGCAGCATGTGCTGGAGCCGCTGGGCGGCTATATGATGGTCGCCTCGAAGCTGATGGTCGGCACCCGCGGGATCGAGACCGGCGAGGGCTGGAATTTCGGCCCCTCGGCACGTGACTGTCAGCCGGTGATCCGGCTTGCAGAGGCGGTCGTGGCGCATTGGGGCAAGGGATCGGTCGAGGTGGCGCCGGCGACCGATGCGAAGCACGAAGCCCATCTGCTGCGGCTCAATTGCGACAAGTCCAACAATATTCTGGGCTGGTGGCCGGCCTGGCGCTTCGAAGACACGATGCGCGAGACCGTCGGTTGGTACAAAGCCTGGTCTGAAGGCAGGCCGGTCTGGGACATCACGATGGACCAGATCGCCGCTTATGAACGCGCGTTTTGCGCAGCCAATGCGCCGGAGGCCGTATGAAGTTCATCCCTGCCCCCATTCCGGGCGGCTTCGTCATTGAGCTTGAACCGATCGGGGACGAGCGCGGCTTCTTCAGTCGGATGTTCTGCGAAAAGGAATTCGGGGCAGCCGGCCTCGAAACCCGTTTCGTGCAGATGAACGACAGCTATAGCGCCACCCGCGGCACATTGCGCGGTCTGCACTATCAGCTGGCGCCGTCGGCCGAGGTGAAGGTCGTGCGGTGCATCCGCGGTGCGGCCTGGGACGTGATCCTGGATCTTCGCGAGGATCAGCCGACCTTCGGGCAGTGGTTCGGTGCTGAGATCACCGCCGAGAACCGGCGGGCGATGTATGTGCCGCGCGGCTTTGCACACGGTTTCATCACGCTGGTCGACGACACCGAGCTGGTCTACATGGTGTCGGACTTCTACGACAAGTCACGGGAGCGCGGGGTGCGCTGGAACGATCCCCGTTTTCAGGTGGGCTGGCCCATTGAACCTACCGTGATCTCGGCGCGCGATCAGGCCCATCCGGATTTCGATCCCGATCTGCATCTGCGGTGAGGGGCTGATCATGCGCATCCTCCTCACGGGCGCGAGTTCCTTCACCGGCATGTGGTATGCCGAGGCGCTGGTCGCGGCCGGCCATGATGTGGTCGCGACCCTCTATCGTCATCGTGGCGATTATGCCGCCGATCCGTTGCGGGAGCTGCGTGTCCGGCGGCTCGAGGCGCTGGCCCCGCGTCTGCGACTTGTCGAGGCGGTCACTTTCGGCTCGGAGCGTTTTCAGGCGCTGTTTGCCGGTGACGAGCGGTTCGATGTGCTGTGCCATCACGCGGCCGATGTGCGGGACTATAAGAGCCCCGACTTCGATCCGGTGAAGGCCCTGGCGGACAACGCCTTCGGTCTGGTGGAGACGCTGCGGGTGATGCGTGGCGCCGGCTGTGACCGGCTGGTGCTGACCGGATCGGTCTTCGAGCAGCGGGAAGGGGCGGGCACGCAACCGGCCGTCGCTTTCAGCCCCTATGGTCTGTCTAAAGGCCTGACTGCCGATCTCTATGCTTTTTATGCCCCACGCGAAGGCGTGGCCCTGGGCAAGGTGGTCATCCCGAACCCCTTCGGTGCTTTCGAAGAGCCGCGCTTCACCGCCTATCTGATGAAGAGCTGGGCCGAGGGACGCTGCCCCACCGTCGGACCCCCCGCCTATATCCGCGACAACATTCAGGTTTCGCTGCTGGCGGCAGCCTATGCCGGTTTTGTCGCAGCCATGCCCTCGGATGGGGGCTTCCACGTCTGCCGCCCCAGCGGGTACGTTGAGAGCCAGGGGGATTTCGCCCGGCGGTTCGCCCGCGAGATGGCGGCGCGGCTGGTGCTGGACTGCCCGCTGGAGCTGGCCCATCAGACGGTCTTCGCCGAGCCGCCGATCCGGATCAACACGGATCGGGTGGATGCGGATCGTCTGGGCTGGAACGAGGCGGCCGCCTGGGACGGTATTGCCCGCTTCTATGCCGATCGCCTTAACCTGCCTCTGCGCGAGGCTGCCGGAGACCCTTCTGCCGGAGAGGGAGCCTGAAAGCCATGACCCCCGCACCTGCCAGCGTCGTCAGCGAAGCGGCTCCGTGGATCGCCGAGGGACGCGAGCCCACCATCGGCGTCGCGGTGATCACCTACACCGCAAAGAAGATGCTGCCGCACTGCCTGCCGCCGCTGCTTGCCTCGCCGCTGAAGCCGCGGGTGCTGGTGGTCAACTCGTCGTCGAATGACGGCACGGTGGAACTGGCCGAAGAGATGGGGGCCGAAACGCTGGTCGTGCCCCGCCGCTCGTTCAATCACGGCATGACCCGGGAACGGGCGCGTCAGGCGCTCGGCACCGACATCGTGGTGATGATCACGCCCGACGCTTATGCGACCTCTGCCGACATGATCGGTCATCTGGTGGCGCCGATCGTCGACGGCACGGCGGCGGTCACCTATGCGCGGCAGATCCCGCATACCGGCGCCGGCTTTTTCGAGAGCTTCGCCCGCGAGTTCAACTACCCGCCGCAGAGCCATGTCCGGTCTTACGACGAGCGGGCGAAATGGGGCAGCTTCCTCTATTTCTGCTCCGACAGCTGTGCGGCCTGGTCGAATCCGGCGCTGGAGGCGATCGGCGGCATCGGTCCGACCCTGACCATGGAAGATGCGATCAACACCGCTAAACTGCTGCGGCGCGGGCATCGCATCGCCTATGTCGCCGAAGCGGTGGTACATCATTCCCATACCTACACGCTGGAACAGGAATTCCGGCGCATGTTCGACGTGGGCTACGAGCGGCGGCGCCAGAAGGAGCTGCTGCTGGACAGTGGTGGTGACGAAAAGCGCGGCGGCAGCTATGTGAAGGCGCTGATGGCGCGCCTGCTGCGCGAACGGCCGCACCTCATTCCCTATGCCGTGGTGCAGACGGGTGCGAAATATGTCGGCTACAAGCTCGGCTACAACGCCACCAGGCTGCCGCGGCACTGGATCCCGAAGGTGAGTGGCCAGGATTTCTACTGGACCAGCGAAGCCTTCGAGCTGCGCGAAGGGCGCGAATGGGGCAGCTCCGGCGGGCGGGTTGCCGGCTGACTCTGCCCCGGGCAGAGTGACGCGGGCGGACGAGAGTGACGCAGGGGCGGCAAGGCCGCGCCGATTGCGGAGACGGAAATGGGTTCGACGATTGCGATCATCCCCGCGCGCGGGGGATCGAAAGGCATTCCACGCAAGAATGTGCGTCCAGTGGCGGGCAAGCCGCTGATTGCACATTCGATCGAGCAGGCGCTGAATTCGGCCCGGGTCGACAGCGTGTGGGTCTCGACCGATGACGACGAGATCGCGGCCGTCTCTGCGCAATACGGCGCGAAGATCGTGCGGCGTCCGGCTGATCTCGCCTCGGACACGGCAAGTTCCGAGGCCGCGCTCAGGCATGCCGTCGACGAGATCGAGGCCCGCGAGGGGAAGGTGGATCTGGTGGTGTTCCTGCAGTGCACCTCTCCCATCCGTGCCGCCGACGACATCGATCGCGCCATCGCCACCCTGGAAGCCGAAGGGGCCGATACGCTTCTGTCGGTCGTCGCCTCGCACCGCTTTCTGTGGCGGCGGGGGGCCGACGGGGCCCAGGCGATCAACTACGACCCGGCCAGCCGCCCGCGGCGTCAGGACATGACGCCGCAATATGTGGAGAACGGCTCGATCTACCTGTTCCCGCCCGAGATGCTGCGAACCCGGAACAACCGCCTCGGCGGCCGGATCGCGCTGCACGAGATGGCGGAAGAGACGGCCTATGAGATCGACAGCGAAGTCGATATGGTCGTGATCGAGACGCTGCTTACGCATTCGCGGTAAGTCGCGCTACCATCAGGATCTATGGGCCGGGCGAGCCCTTGCGAGTTTGACGATCGGGTCCGGCGGCGCGCCATTTCCAGACCGCCGACCCCCAGCTAGAGCCGATCGGACGCCGATGATCATCGAAACCAGGATCGTTCCCTACCTCACCTTCGTCGAGGAGACGATCGCGACCGCGCTTCGCAAGATCAGCGAGAACAAGCACGGCATCGTCTTCGCCGTGTCGGAGGCCGGCCGGCTTGAAGGTGTGCTGACCGACGGCGACTTCCGGCGCTGGGTTGTGGAGCAACCGACCATCGATCTGGACCGGCCGGTCTCGGAGGCGATGAACCGCAGCTTCCGTGCCCTGCCGCGCGATGCCGCCCCTGATCGGATCGCTGCCGAACTTTCCGAGCGGATCACCGCCCTGCCGCTGCTCGACGAGCAGGGCCGGGTGGTGTCGGTTGCCCGGATCGGGGCGGCGGTGGTCCGGATCGGCGACCGCGAGATCGGTCCGGATCATCCGGCCTATGTCATTGCCGAGATCGGCAACAATCATCAGGGCGATCTGGATCTGGCGAAGCGGCTGATTGATCTGGCCGCGGAGTCCGGGGCCGAATGCGCCAAGTTCCAGATGCGGCAGCTCGACCGGCTCTATCGCAATGCCGGCGACAACAACGATGCCAGCGAGGATCTGGGGTCGCAGTATACGCTGGACCTGCTGGCACGCTTCTCGCTGTCGAATGACGACCTGTTCCGGGCGTTCGATCATGTGCGCGCCCGCGGCATGACCCCGCTCTGCACGCCCTGGGACCACGAGAGCGTGCGGCTGCTCGACGATTACGGGCTCGAGGGCTTCAAGGTCGCCTCGGCCGACATGACCAATCTGGATCTGCTGTCGGCGATGGCGGCGACCGGCAAGCCGCTGATCGTGTCGACCGGCATGTCGACCGACGCCGAGATCAAGCAGTCGGCCGGCGTGCTGCACCGCCTGGGCGCACCCTTCGTCCTGCTGCACTGCAACTCGACCTATCCGGCGCCCTTCAAGGACGTCAACCTGCGCTATATGAAGCGCCTGGCCGAGATCGGCGACTGCGTCGTCGGCTATTCGGGTCACGAGCGCGACATCAACGTCTCGGTCGCCGCGGTGGCGCTGGGCGCCAAGGTCATCGAGAAGCACTTCACCATCGACAAGGGCCTGGAAGGCAATGACCACAAGGTCAGCCTGCTGCCCGAGGAATTCCGTCGCATGGTCGACGGCATCCGCCAGGTGGAGGAAGCCATGGGCGAGGGCGGCTCGCGCCAGCTCTCCCAGGGTGAGCTGATGAACCGCGAAACCCTGGCCAAGAGCCTGGTCGCGAAGACCACGCTTGCCATCGGCACCGTGGTCACCGCCGACATGGTCGACGTCAAGAGCCCGGGCAAGGGCATTCAGCCCAACCGTCTGGCCGAGCTGGTCGGGCGCACGATGCGCCGCGAGGTCAAGGCCGGCGACTTCTTCTACCCTTCGGATCTGGCGGACGGCGTCATCGAGCCGCGGCCCTATGCCTTCTCGCGGCCCTGGGGCGTGCCGGTGCGCTATCACGACTTCCAGCGCCTGCTCGACAAGACCAACCTGTCGCTGGTGGAATTCCACCTCAGCTACAAGGATCTGGAGATCGAGCTGTCGAAATATCTGAGCGGTCGCTATCCGATCGGCTATGTGGTGCACGCACCCGAGCTGTTCGCCCACGACCATACGCTGAACCTCGTCTCCGACGATGCCGAGTATCGGGCGCATTCGGTGAAGGAGATGCAGCGGGTGATCGACGTGACCCGGCGGCTGCGCGAGTATTTCGATCAGCCGACCGATCCGCTCATCGTGACCAATGTGGGCGGTTTCACCACCGATCGCCATCTGCATCCGGCCGAGTGCACCGCTCTCTACGAGCGGCTGTCCGAGACGCTCCGGCTGCTCAGCCGCGACGGGGTCGAGGTGATCCCGCAGACGATGCCGCCCTTCCCCTGGCATTTCGGCGGGCAGAGCTTCCACAACCTGTTCGTCGACGCCGAGACGATCCGGTCGTTCTGCGAGGCCGAGAAGATGCGGATCTGCCTCGACATCTCGCATTCCAAGCTGGCCTGCAACCACTACAAGTGGTCGTTCGAAGCCTTCTGCGAGGCGGTGGCTCCGGTCACGGCGCATATGCATCTGGCGGACAGCAAGGGGGTCGACGGCGAAGGCCTTCAGGTCGGTGACGGCGACATCGATTTCCGCGCCTTCGGGCATGTGATCGACCGGACCCAGCCCGGCGCGAGCTTCATCCCCGAAATCTGGCAGGGCCACAAGAACGACGGCGAGGGCTTCTGGATCGCTCTGGAGCGTCTGGAGAAGGCGTTCGCGGCCTGAGACCGCGGACGTCGCGCGTCTCTCTCCGGAGAACGTGATCCTTCGCCACACCGCAATCCTGACAGCCGCTCAGCCGACAGCGAAACGAGACCGAATTCATGAGCTCCAGCATCATCACGCCCGTGATCCTGTGTGGCGGCGGCGGAACCCGCCTCTGGCCGCTCTCGCGCAAGGCGCTGCCCAAGCAGTTTCTGGCGCTGGCGGGCAGCGACACCATGCTGCAGGCGACCCTGAAGCGGGTCTCGCCCGAAGCGGGGTTTGGGGCGCCCATCCTGGTGTGCAACGAAGACCATCGTTTCCTGGTGGCCGAGCAGGCGCGTGCCGCCGGCATCGAACCGGCGGCCATTCTGCTGGAACCGGTGGGGCGGAACACCGCGCCGGCCGTTGCAGCGGCGGCGCATGCGGCCCTTGCTCATGATCCCGAAGCGCTGATGCTGGTGCTACCGTCGGATCATGTGATCGGCGACACGCCTGCCTTCCGCGAGGCGGTGGCTGCGGCCGCCCGCCGTGCGGTGAGCGGCGATCTCGTTACCTTCGGCGTGAAGCCCACCCGGCCCGAAACCGGCTACGGCTATATCGAGACCGGGACCGCGCTTGACGAGCGGGCCTTCCGCATCAGCCGTTTCCATGAAAAGCCGGCGCGCGAGACGGCCGAGCGCTATCTGGCCGACGGCCGGTTCTTCTGGAACAGCGGCATGTTCCTGTTCCCCGCCCGGGTGGTGCTGGCTGAACTCGAATCTTCGGCTCCGGCCGTGGCCGAGGCTGTGGCCGCCGCCTATGCCTGCCGGTCGTCCGATCTCGATTTCGTCCGGCTGCCGAAGGAGATCTTCGCCAGTGCACCGGATCTGTCGATCGATGTCGGCGTGATGGAAAAGACCGCCCATGGTGCCGTGGTGCCGGCCGATCTCGGCTGGTCGGATGTCGGGGCCTGGGATGCGCTGTGGGCGATCGGCGAGCGGGATGCGGCCGGCGTGGTGACGATCGGCGATGTCGTCGCCGAAAACGTCGCCGACAGCTATCTGCGCAGCGAAGGACCGCTGGTCGCGGCTGTCGGTGTCCGCGACCTGATCGTGGTTGCGACCAATGATGCCGTGCTGGTCGCCCCCAAGCATGAGGCCCAGGCGGTGAAGACCATTGTTGAACGCCTGCGCGTCGCGCGCCGGCCGGAGGCCGAAACGGGGGCCCTGACCTATCGACCCTGGGGCAGTTATCAGTGTATTGATCTCGGTGATCGCTTTCAGGTGAAGCGTATCGTGGTCAAACCAGGACGTAAGCTATCGCTTCAGATGCATCATCATCGGGCTGAGCACTGGATAGTGGTCAGCGGAACCGCAGAGGTTACCTGTGGCGACAAGACGTTCCTTCTGCACGAAAACCAATCCACTTATATCTCACAGGGAGCAGTGCACCGTCTTGGGAATCCTGGGAAAATCCCTCTTCACCTGATTGAGGTTCAGTCCGGGGGATATCTTGGTGAGGATGATATTGTGCGCATCGCTGACGAGTTTGGGCGAACCTGAGGCAGGACTTCGGGGAGTACTGATGATATCGGAGCCACTTGTCCAAGGTATGCCAGGATGTACCATTTCAATGGCGATGTTCGCCAACCTGTCCGCGTCTATCTGATTAATGATAGCCTTAGTCAAAACAACTGGGGGTGTAGGGCGACTACGCATGCCATGCATGCTCTTGTAAAGGCTGAGGGGGGCCATATATTTGATACCCTGAAGCTCGCAAGCCTTGAGGGGCGGCGCAGTACACCGCTGGAGCCAGGTGTGCGTGATGTCGCTAAGCAATGGCTCCTGCGATATCCTGCGATGCGTGCTCGCATACGAACGGCTTATGACGCTGGGAAGCGTCTGGCTGGGGGGCAGAATACAACGCCCCGTACGCGCAAAGATTTTGACGCTCTAGCCGATCGTATAGAGCGGGGAACCATGTTCAGGACAGAATTGGATGCCATGCGATTGGCAGATCTTGTCATGATCAATGGTGAGGGCAGCATCTACAATGATCAGAGGAAGGGATTCTACAGTCTTTTTTGGGCTTATTTCTCCAAAACAAGACTAAAAAAGCCGACAGTGATTGTTAATCATACACTTCAGTTGGATCATCCAGAGATGTTTGATCTGGCCCAACTGGTATATCCGCTGATGGACGATGTCATTTTCCGGGAGCCTGCGTCTCTCAGAGAGGGGCAGAAGATCGCGCCCTACAGCGAGTCTCATTTGGCGGCGGATGCCGCGTTCCGGTGGCGACCGGCTGTAAAAGAGGCATTTGTTGAGCGATATGATCGTCCAGGGGCTTTTGATATATGGCCTTGGTCGATGAAGGGATTTGACCTCAGGAAGCCGTATATCTGTGTGACGGGAAGCTCGGCCCTTTTGAGACCAGATGATCCGGGAGAGCCCCCTCGAGGCGTTTTCATTGAGCTTTGCAAGCGGTTGATGAAGATGGCACAGGTTGTTGTCGTGGCGCCGGATACGACCGATGAAATCCTTCTGGCGCCGGTTGCTCGTAAATTGGGGCTTCCCTTTATTCCGGCCTGCACGCCAACACCCATTGGCTTGGATCTGCTCGCAAATGCTGCGGTCTTTGTTTCTGGGCGCTGGCATCCCTCCATTCTTGCCAGTACGGGTGGCACGCCCTCGGTGATGTTCTCGGGAAACAGCCATAAAATGCGCGGATTGGCCGAGATTTTGGATCTCCCTTACTCTGGAATTGCCGCGAAGGATCTGGCAGAGCATCTCCACGAAATTGTCGCTTCCGTGGACGGCTTCCTCACCGGAGGGGAAGCCGTCCGAAACCGGGTCGGACAGCAAGCGAAAGACCTGGCTCAGGCAGCAAAATTGAATGTCAGGTACATGACAAAAATGGCCGAAGATCGCCAATCTATGGATGGAGCATGAGCCCGTGAAGAAGCGATATATCCTGCCCATCTTTATATTTCTTGCCGCTCTTGTTTGGTTTGGGGCGAAGTTTGTCATTTTTAACTATCCCGTCTATGAGGCGACGACGGTCGTCAACGTTGATCGGCCTTATAGTGAGATGAGCCAGGACAGGGGAGGCTTTTCGCTGTTCAGCGATCAGGGTAAACGTGTCGCTGAGTTTTCTCAGGTGGTTTATGGAGCCTCTGTGGCCCGTAATCTGCTCGAAATTCCTGAGATTGCGAGAGAAGCGCTCGTCTGGGCGAACAGCCAGCCGCTGAGGTTCGAGCCGCGCACTCAGGCTGATGTGAACGTCGAGATGATGCGTGGTTTTCTTAATAAGTCCCTAAATATAGAGGTCCTTCACGATTCGGGTATTTTGAAGCTGAGGGCATATTCAGCGGAACCGAAGATTTCTGGTCTGATCCTGGAAAAAGTTCTCGCTTATTATCGCGATGATCGAAGATCATATGAAACCTCTCTGCTAGAGGGACAGATTGAGCAGCTTTCCAGTGAGCTCCAAAACTACCAGGTTAACTCTGTCAATTTGTCTATCAGCACGCAGATTTCTCTGTTGTTGAAGCAGCGCGCCATGCTTGCTGCGGATAATTTCTACGGAGTGGAGATTCTTGATGAGCTATATACGAAGGATAATCCGAGTAATACGAGCCCTGTTGTAATGGTTCTTTTCTCGATTTTTCTCGCCAGCATCGGTACACTCTTGATTGTCATGGCTTATGGTATTCTCCGCTTTTCTCGCCATCGAGAATGAAGGGAAAACGCCATGTTTACCGTCTCGCCACTCCCAAGAAACACTTGCGCAGAAAAGTTTTTTCATTACCTTTTTATGGTAATTTTCACGTCAGTTATCGTGATTAACGCCTTCTCCGGTGCGATTACGACCAAAGCACCGGTAACTGTCGGCTTGTTTTGTATTGTTGGCCCTCTCATGGTGTTTTTCTATTATAACTCTTACGCGAAATTGCCGTGTCGTCTCTTTTTGGGGATGTCATTGGTGTCATTTATTGTGTCGGCGATTATGATGTCCGGCATGTACTCGGCCGTATTTAATTTTTATTATTTTTCCGCCGTGCTGTTTTTGGCGGTGGTCGTCAGGATGGCGCTCAGTTCGACATATCCTATGCGCAGCCTGATTGTGTCGGTCTATGCTGCTGTCAATTTTGTTATGTATTCATCCCTTGTCTATTATGTTCTGATCTACCTTCCCGGTGGAGTGAAGTCTTACGGTGGTTTTGGATATTCTTTCTTTTTTGACGATAAGTCACACTACACCATTTTTCTTGGGTTTTATATATACATGACCGCACTCTTTGCGGACAATTTGAGACATGATGTTGTCGGCGGCCGTGCGGGAGGGGGGCGCGTTGTATTACATTCGATCCATATGCTCTTCGCACTTGTCATCACTCTTATTCTGTCGAGCTCAACGTTCTCGCGCTTGATTGTGTTTTTTCTTCCGCTCGTGGTTTTTGTTTTTTATTTCATGATAGATGCTGCTGTCAGTGTTAAAATTCGGGGGCCCCGGCGACGAATATTGACGGGCCGTATTTCTTTCATGGTCTATTTCTGTCTGGCAGTTTTTATCGCGTTTATCATTATTCCGATGGTGATTGAAAATGCGACTGTGCGACGCATCACGCGCTTGGCGGAGAACGGCGCGGATGCGGCCTTTGAATCCCACATCCTACTCATCAAGCTTGCCTTGACCTCCAAGTTCGAAAGCATCTCGAATTTTATCTGGGGGGTTGGCCTGGGAAATTTCCAGATCGAGATCAGGGATAACGGCCTGCTGCAGTACCTTACTCGCTACAAGGGCAACTTTTCTCACGCGACCGGTTCTTACCTACCTGTTCACTCGGTCTGGGCTACAATATTCATTGAAATGAATATCTTTTTCTTCTCTATGATCATGATGTTCGTGTTTTATATATTTCTCAGCGCGATATTCTATTTGAATATTCATACCGCTGGATTTGTCGCAGGAATATTCCTGAGTTCAATGTTCTATACAACCATCAATGAGCCATTTTATTTCATAATGTGGGCTGTTATTATCATGTATAGTGTGTCCTGGGCACAAAGGAGTAAAGTGAACCTGCTTGACCTCCTTAAAGTGGTGCGAACGGATGGGATAACGCGCCAGTCATCTGGTATTGCGGCAGTGCGAGTTGTGGAGCACGGGGATGAGCCGAGTGGAACGTGAGGGCGCCTTTAAAGCGCTCGCCGTTGTCAACAATGCGATATCGGTTCGCATGCTGGCCTGCGCCCTGGAGAAGGACGGACTTAAACCCGAAGACGTGCTGGTGATTTCGGCTAGAAAACTGGATGATCCTTGGCTCGATTGTTTTCAGCAGCATCTTCCCTATCCGGCCAAGCCCAGACAAACGTTGCTGGGGCAATGGCCATTTATATCCTTTTACAGATCTGCAGCTCGACTAATAAAGAATGCGGTCCGGGCGCCCAAGCTGGAGCGAATTTATCTTGTGAACATTGAAAACCTTCTCACGAATCATCTTCTACTCATGGCGAGTACTCGTCGTGATATTGAAGTGGTTCTTGTGGTAGAGGGAATTTTTAATTTCCAGGAGATCACGCGCCGGAATCGCGCCCGCTGGCGCTGGCTTGCCAAGCCGGTGCTCGCGCGGTTGCTCGGCCTCCAATGGCGTGCACCGGTGGAACATTTGTCGGGAGCCTTCGAGCCAGGTATTCGGCGAGTGGTTTCGTTTACCGATATCGGCTTGAAGGCTCCCGCGGAAAAAATTGATCTGATCGCGTGGCAGCCAGTCTCGCCCTCAGTGGCTCCCGATCCGCAAACCCTCATCATTGTCCATACCGGCCTTTGGCAGTGGATGGATCACGAGGCCTATCTTCACGTAGCCCGAGCTTTTGTTCGATGGGTTGAACAACAGAAATTTACGCGCATTATTGTAAAGCATCATCCACATGTTGCTCCGGGAGCATTGGAGGATATGCTTCCGCCTCATGAGACATGGAATATAAATGTCAGTATGGAGGAGCTTGCACCTGAAATTCCTGCGGCCACTGTGGCTGGAACATGCTGTACAGCGCTCGTAACATTGAAACTCTTGCGCCCGGATCTTCATTGCGTAGATGTGGGGGCCGATTTTTATTGTGAGGCGGCCTATCATGGCGACCACAGTGTGGAGCATCTCCTGTCTGGGGCCGGTGTGGAGATCGTTTCAATCGGCCAGCCTGAAGGAGCGATGCGATGAGCGGCCGACGCGCACGCCTGCAGCGGTTTATTTTTTATACTGTCGGCACTCTGCTTCAGAAAGGGGGGCAATTTCTGTTGCTCCCTCTGTTGATCGGATCAATGTCGGCAGACGAATTCGCGCGTTATGGTCTGTTTACAGCAGCAAATTTTATTCTTGTTCCGCTGCTTAGTCTTAATGTTCACATGGCGGGAGGTCGGCTGTTCTTTGATCGTAATGATCAGACAGGCCGGGCATCTCTGATGATCAGCCTGCTGTTCTGGGGGATGGCGTTTGTTGTTGGGGGAGTCCTGGTTCTTGGTGCCGCTCTGTGGCTGGTCGGGCCTGCCGATCCGCTGACACTCGGGCAGCCCCTGTTGATCGCTCTGCTCGGTGCTTCCATTGCGTCGGCGGTCGTGGTGCAGTTCTACGGGCTGCTCTTTCGGCTCGTGGACCGACCTGCCCTGTTTGCGACGGTGTCGACAATGCTCGGCTTCGGATTGCTGGCTTCCTATGCTGCGATCTCACCTGCCTTCGATGACAAGTTAGTTGCAGCAGTTGTGGCCTATCTGGCCACGAACTTGGCCACTGTCGTGGTTGCGAGCATCGCGGCTCGGCCTTATCTGAAAGGAGGCATATGGGAAGTTGCCGCATGGCGGCCGGCCGTATCCTATGGCTCGGGAACAATGGTCCAGAACGTCGTGACCTGGGTAAACGGGCAATCGGGGCGTTGGATCGGTACCCTGACGATGCCGGTGGCTGCTCTGGCGGGCTACACTCTCATGAGTTACGTCGCCATGGCGGCCAATCTGGTTGCGATGGTGCTGTTCGAGACAATGCGGATCGACATCATGAAGAGCCATGTCGATGGCGCGGAGGACCGGTCACGCCGGTTGATCGACAGGACCGTGTTCGTCTCGTTCGCTCTGGTTCTGCTTGTCTACATGGCGGTCTTCGGGCTGCAGCGCGTCCAGGACGGCCTGCTGCCGCCCGGCTATCACATCGATACGGGCCTCGTGCTGGCTGCGGCGGCGTTTTCGCTCCTTCAGATCGTGTTTCTGCGGGCATTCTGGCTGGCAACCAGCCACAAACGAACCAAGACACTGGCCACAGTCATGGTACTGGCTGCGATCGTCACGCTGTTTGCGAGCTGGCTCCTGGCGCGTGAATATGGTGATCTTGGCCTGATGGTCGGTGCCGCCGTCGGCGCTCTGCTGCAGGCCGTCGCGGGCAATCTGCTGATGGCGCGAATCCTCAGAACGGGGGGGGGAGCCAAGGGGAGTTGATGCACCCCGGGCAGAGCCCTTTTGCGCCGCAGCGAGAGTCTGTATGATGGCGCGCAAGACGCTCCGACGTGCGGCACCCTGAAGAGGACGCGGCGTTGCCGTGTTTGACGGGTGTCGGATGTCACGAATGCTGGTTGCGCAGCTTGATAATTATCGATCACGCCGATCCAGGGGCGACAGATCTATACCCGTCGGAACCGGGACTGATGTGCAGGGTGGTCGAGAGACGTGTGAGTCTGTCGATAGATCTCTCTGGAGAAAAGGATAAGTCGTCATGGTGTTGACGGAAGAGATGCGTCGCACGCTTCACGAAGACGGATGCGTTCATCTGCCGGGTCTGTTGCCGCAGGCCGATGTGGAGCGGATGCGGAAGGCCACCTTTGAATACTTTGAGCGTCAGCGTGTGTATTATGACTGCGGGATGACGCAGCCGGATGCCTTCACGCGCGTTCCTGAATTGCGGTGGGTGCTTGATCATCCCCGGATCGTCGAGGCATTCCGCTATCTTGTCGGAGAGCCGCTCGTCTATTGCCATCACTCGGATATCCATTTCAACAAATTCACTGGCTGGCATAAGGATGCATGCGGGCATGATGATTTCGCCCGTGACCCGGACGGTGAAACCTATGGGGTCTACAAGATCGCTTTTTATATGCAGGATCATGCAGAAGACAATCCGGCGTTCTACATTCGCCGCGGGTCGCATCTGATCCCGCGCCATGAGGGCGAGATAAAGGCCTTTTCTCCGAAGGTCGGTGACGCCGTGATGTTCGATTGCCGAATCACCCATAAGGGTGAAGATATGAGCAAGCCTGCGAAAGTACTCCGCGAGGCGATTCCGTCTCAGGTGTTGCGCTCGAAGGTTTTCGGGGCCCTGCGTAAGATCAATGGCCGTCCCGACAAGCTGTCGATGTTCTTTACGCTGGGGCGGCCCAACCGCTTCACCGAAGAGCATGTTGCGATCACCGTCGATCGGCAGAACCAGCAGAACAGTGCCGGGACCTATCAGCTGCCTGCCGATATTGAGAGGATCGTGACGGAAGCCGGCTGGGGCATCAACCCCCTCCGGCCGGCGCGTGATTTTAAGGTGGGCAAGGCTGCCTGACCGGTCTGGTACCCGCATGGGACATGTCTCCCGCTCCCGGGTGGGAGACATGATCCACGGATCAAAAGTGATGGACAGCGGCTTCGGGCATCTCGGACGCATTTCAGCCGGTGAAGTCCGTGGCCGGTTGACCGGGTAATCTTGCGGAAGATTGCCGTCGGCACGGGGCCGACGCAGAGCATCGTCTGCTTGGGCCTGAAAAAAACTCGTCGAACCACCAGGTTGTGAGCGCCTCGATCAGATCAGGGGGTCCTGCCTGATCGGGATTGCTCTGAACCGGAGGGGCCGGGCTATAGGACGCATCGTTGCATTCGAAGGGTTGCGCGGGGTCATGGCCTGCTGGGTCATGTTCTTCCATATTGCGGCGTTTGCCGGCATGCCCTTCGCCAATCAGCTTCGTCCTGCCGTGCCTGTCGACGTTTTTATCCTCATCAGCGGCTTTGTGATCGCCCACCTCGTCGCATCAAAGCGAGAGCCTTATGGAGCGTTCATTTTCAGGCGCTTCATGCGGCTCTATCCGATCTATCTGGTTGCGCTCGTTGCGGCCATCGGATTGATGGACATCTATCGTCACATCATTTTCGACAGTCCGCTTGCGCCGTTCATGCAGTCTCAGCAGCTCCGGCAGGGCGAGGTCGATGACGCTCTCCTCACCCATGTTCTGGTCCATCTGACACTGCTCCATGGGGCCTTGCCCGACGCCGTACTTCCGGGGTCGTCGCTTGCATTGTTGAGCCCGGCGTGGAGCATTTCGCTGGAATGGCAGTTCTACCTGATTGCCCCCTTTGTCATTGCGCGAATTCGTGGTTTTCGGGCATTCGTTGTGGCTTTTCTTTTGGCCTACGGGGCTTTCTGGTTGATCGTCGCGTCTGGTCTCGACTTCGGGAAGCCGTCCTTTATCCTCCAGCGTCTGCCGCATTTCATTCTGGGGATCGGCGCGTATCTGTTTTATTTCCAGCCGCTGGCAGGGGGGCGAGCCTCGCCACGGATGTTCCGCATCATGCTGGCCGTCGGCGCGGTCTGCGCCGGCCTGCTGATGTCCCCGGCCGTCGTCATCGGGGTCGCTTTTCTTGCTGCCATAACATGGCCGGAAGGCATGGGCGGCGAATCGTTTGCACGCCGTGTTGAGGCCGTACTGTCGCTGCCGGCCGCCGCGGCCGTGGGGGCGGCCTCCTATTCACTCTACATTCTTCATGTTCCGATCATCTGGGTGGTGCTGTCGCTGCTTCTGCCGGTGCTCGGGGCGGATCGCATGACCATTTTCATGGTCATGCTTCTNAGAGTCCGTCCGAGAAGTTATCTATGATTTCCGGCTCCTTGCGATTCTNCGCATCATGATCCGGATCATNGCGAGGCGGAGGAATGCCAAAGCCATCCGTGAGAGGTTCTCGAAGTCTTTGGCCAGCCTGCGGCAGCGGCCNAGCCATCCGAAGGTCCGTTCGACGATCCAGCGTTTGGGCAGAACCTGGAAGCCCTTNGCGGTATCNGAACGCTTGACGATNTCCAGGTGCCAGACNCCGAGTTCACGCACGGCGGCAGCCGTGGCGGCCCCCTGGTAGCCACCATCGGCGAAGATGCGCTCGATGAACGGNAACAGGCGGCGGACCTCTTTCAGCACCGGCAACGCNCCGTCCCGATCCTGGATGTCGGCAGGCTGGATCTGCGCTTCCAGCATCATGCCGAGCGTGTCGACGACGATNTGCCGCTTCTTNCCTTTGACCTTTTTGCCCGCGTCATAGCCCGACGGATCGATCCGCGCCCCCCTTTTTCCGCGCTTTTGACGCTCTGGCTGTCGATGATTGCGGCGCTCGGTCCGGCCTCTTTCCCGGCCAGCTCGCGAACATCCACGAACAGGGCATGGTGGATCCGCGCCAGCGTGCCATCCCATTCCCACAGACCCAGATATTCATGCACCGTGCTCCGCGGCGGCAGATCCTTGGGCAGAGCCCGCCATTGGCAGCCAGTCATCAGCACATAGAACACGCCGTTCAGAACCTCGCGGACATCGACCGTGCGCTGTCGGCCGCCGCGCTTCGCGGGCGGGATCAGCGGTTCGACCAGCGCCCATTCTTCATCCGTCAGGTCGCTCGGATATCTCAGGCCCGGCCGTTCATAAATCCGGCGGGGTTCCGTCGTCCACATTCTGTCCGCTCCCATTTCCTCTGGCGCGGCATAGAATCACAACGGATTCACCGGATTCAATAACCTTCCGGACGGGCTCTAAGTGCGGCGAGCGCTCCTTGTTCCGTTTCATAGCACCACCGCTGGTCGTAACCGACCTCATCGAACAACTGACCGTAAACAATTGTCCAATGAAATAATAGACGCCTCACCACCGCATATTTAGCATTCTCGAATAACTTCATTTCGATGGATGTTTTCGTCATGACATATTCAGAAATGAACGCGTCGATTTCGTCCTTCATGCGACACCCGCAAAAAAGAAGGCCGGGTTTAATCCCGGCCCGACTACTCAGTGCATCTGCTTGTTCGAGTGGCCGCCATCAACTTTATGGAGCGCTTCTCGGGCCAGGTTCACCCAGCGCGGCGCCTCATCGGCGACCACCTCCGGATTGGTGGTTTCCCATTCATCCAGCGCAGCCGAAAGGGCTTCATATAATTCGACCGCCGCTTTTTGCTTTCGTTTGACGGGATCGATCGTGATCCCTTTCCGAACCGTCCTCTTCTTCTGTGAGGCCTGGTCGGCCTGCTCACCGACGCTGGCCGGTTCCTCGGCAGCGATCGCCTTCTGGAGTTCCTCTGTGGCTCCGCTACCATAGGCCTTCACGGCCTTGACTGCCTCGGTGGCCGAGACTTGTTTGGCAGTCACGAGCTGCTTGACCGCCTCGGGGGCAGCCGACAACTCGAGGAGCTGAAGGACGTGCGAGAGGCTCACAGTGCACTTCGCCGCGATCTGCACGGGCTCCCATCCCAGATTGTGCAGCCTTTTATAGACCTCCGCCTTCTCGATCGGCGTGAGGGGCTTTCCGCTGTTGCGGACTATCATGGAGGCGACTCGGTCGCCTTCCGAAGCGTACCGGTCTTCGACGATGACCGGTACCGCCTTCAGATCTTCGAACCCGCGCTGGATCAACAACATGCATGCCGCATAGCGGCAGTGCCCGTCAGTAATGTACGCCTTGCCGTCTTCCATCGCGATGGTGAGCGGCACCCGTACGCCGACCTCACGAATGCTCTCTGCGAGCTTTTCAATATGGTCGCGCAGATCCTCCGTGTCTGCCCGAACGTTCCAGCCCGGTTTGATATTGATTTTTGTGGGGTCAATATAGAGAAGGTCTTTGCGCGACTGGGTGATTTCCTTGAGCGACATTGGCCACCTGCTATCGGGCGTTGAAGTTGTCGTTTCTTAAAGAATATCACGCCCGGGCGGCCAAACAAACATCCCGCCCGGGTGATCAGCGCTTTTTTCCGTGTTCACCCCAAATTTGTAACCTTCTCGCTCAGGCGTCGTCGATGCCCTCACGCGTGAGAAAATAGCGGCGCGCAACCAGGTCGGGCCACAGAACCTGCGCCTCGATGCTCCTCGCTCCACACTTGCTGCATCGCAGTCTGGTTGAAAGGTTCCTGACTACAAATTTGGGTCCAAGACGATCAATGAGCCTCTCGCGGTTCAGGACGGCTTTGTGACCGCACTGGATGCAATGTGCGATGAAGTCTGCGTTATGTCGTCGATAGTGAGCGAGATCGGGCAGTGGCATATGAAGGCCTCTCTTTTTGTTCTTCTTATGTTCACACCCTAGGCAGCCCTGTCAATCGTGTAGCGGAGCTATTCGATCCCAGGCAGTGCCGATTCAGAGGCACAGGAAATCAATATTAAAACTCGGCGGCTCTTGTGGGAGGAAAATAAAGTGTCATCCTAACTACAGGACCCTGCAACGTAGCAATTCCTGCAAAAATCCATTTAAAACAATGACTTATTTCAATTCTGCCATCTGCAAGCGTTTTGTGGGGATGGAGGCCGGAATCATTAAAGTATCATCCTAATTTTCGCTCAACCTTGGAAAATGCTGAGAATCGTAAAAATAAAGTTTCATCCTTTCCGCTACTAGTTCAAGGCTTTCTTCCGGNCGCCGGCAACAACGCNGCTTGGCGTGAGGCGATCCACTTGCGCTACCGCTCACTGATCAGATCGCACTTGAACTCGACGAGCAGCCAACCATCAGGCCGAGCGTGATCGCCAAAAAAAAAACGGATCATGCGAAATCCTTCGTTGAGGGGTTGTAAGCCGGAAACCCAGAAATTTCCGTCAGCCGATCAACATGGCTTGTCTCGCGCTTGGTCGATGAGTTCCTGCATCGCCCGCATGACTTCTTCGTGGGTGTACGACTTGGCGTTGGGGTCGTCGGCCTCTCGGAGAGCTTCCTCGACCTCGCGGGTCATCCGCGCATATTCTTCCGGCCACAGCGCTTGCTCCATGCGCAGCGACGCCTGGGCGTTTTGCGGCGGCTGCGGCTCATGATGTGGTTGTCTCCAAGAACATTCAGGACAGGCTTTCTGGGTAGAGCGCCGTCAACCGGGACAGGGTTTCTTGCACTTGTTCCAGCGAGGTCATCAGATGATCAACCTGATCCTGAAGATCCACGGCGAGATCAAATAGCTCAGCCACTCGGCTGCGTGATCCCTCGTTGAACGCGGCCATTGCCAGTTGATGCAGCTTCAACAGGTCGGTGCGCAGTTGCGGAGGTGCGCCGTCTGCGCTGTCATTCAAATCGCCGCGCAGCACGTCCACGGCATCGACTGCACGCAGCAGTGCCGTGGTATCGAAATTCTCGGGAGTCAGTTCGTCCCATTCGTCGTCGGTGATGCGGGCTGCCATCAGGAGGGCTCCGATTAAGCGGTTGCGAGCGTTAGATGCCCGATCGGCTCGGCTGCTGGCCGTACCTTGATTTCGATGTCGTAGCCGAGGCGATTCAGACAATCCATCAGCTTGCGTTCGGATAGATTGGTGAAGGGGGCACTCCTCGCCTGCCCATATGGCGCCCGCCACGCCGCGCAGCCCGCACCGTCACGAGGCACGGCCGATGTCCTGTGCGCCCTTTGGCATCACCCTTCGCGCCAGTGCGCTCCAGAAAAGTGCAGGACCATGCCAGGCGTGCCACGGAGGCTGGCTCCAAGCCCTGAAAAAATTAGCTAAGCCGCTGAAAACAGACGCATTTCTCGAAGTGGCACGGGATATGCAAAGCCCGTTCAGCTTGCTTCCGAGCTGTTGCCGACTTACCCGCCGGGCTACTGAATTTCCGGCGCCACCATTAGGGAATACCACCATGCTCAAGAAACTGACTCTCGCCACCGCTGCCGCCATCGCCGTGACCGCCAGCAGCTTCGCCGTCGCCGAAACCCTCTCCAGCCCTGTTGGCGACTTCGACGTCAGCATGAACGTCGGCCTGACCTCGGACTACATCTTCCGTGGCATTTCGCAGACCCAGGGCAACGGCGCGATCCAGGGCGGTCTGGACGTGGCCCATGAAAATGGCCTGTACATTGGCACCTGGGCTTCCAACGTCGACTTCGGCGGTGACGCTTCGGTGGAGTTCGACTACTACCTGGGCTTTGGCAACGACATCACCGAGAACATTTCCTACGACCTGGGCTGGATCAAGTACGACTACCCAGGCGAGAGCGCGCTGAACTTCAGCGAGTACTACGGCAGCCTGAGCGCCTACGGCCTCACGGTCGGTGCGGCCTATTCCGATGACTTCGGCGGCAGCGACACCACCCTCTACTCCTACGTCTCCTATGAGTACGCCCTGCCCTACGACGTCGGCCTGGCCCTGCAGTACGGCAAGTACGATTTCAAGGACGCCACCTTCGGCAACGACGATTCCTACAACGACTGGTCCATCGGCCTGAGCAAGACGCTGGTCGGCCTCGACTTCGGCCTGACCTACAGCGACACCAGCCTGAGCGGCAGCGAATGCGCAGGCTTCGTCGGCAAGGACGACTACTGCGACGCGACCTTAGTGGTCTCGGTTTCCAAGACCCTGTAAGCGGGACTGCGGTAGAAAAAGGGGGGCGCCGAATCGGCGCCCCCCTTTTTTGTTCGCGCCTCGCGGCTCCCAGCCTCCGCCTGCGATTGGAGCCGTCTCGTCGGCGACCGGGCTACCGTTGCGCCGCGCCTGGTACTGATCGTGGCGGAAACCCGCGCCGTGCGCGCTTCACTCCGCAGCGGCTCCGTCCATGGGCTACGAAACCGCCAAAGCGCAACGCCGGGCAGAACCCGGCGTTGCGTACCCCCTAGTGGTTGTAGGCCGTCTCGTTGTGCTCGGCGAGGTCCAGGCCTATGTCCTCGGCCTGTTCGTCGACGCGCAGACCGACCAGCTTGTCGACCAGCTTGAGCAGCACCCAACTGACGGCGAAGCAGTAGACGAAGGTGAACAGCACGCTCTTTAGCTGTGCCCAGACTTGCGGAATGATCTCTCTGCCTTCGACGTAGCCGCCCAGCTCCGGCACGCAGAACACGCCGGTGAGGATGGCGCCGACTAGACATCGCCACTCCGTCCGCTTAACTCGGGAAACGCTGGGCCTCTTGGGAACGTCCTGTGCGAGGTAAGCTGTGGCCTTATGAATCAGGGCCGCCAGGGGGATATCCGGATACTCAACCACCAATTCATCGGCTATGGGAATGGCAATATCCCTCGGGATTTCCATCTCTTCGAGCAGTGAAGCCAGCCGCTTGGCCTTGTCGTCTGCCGGAAGTGCCGGCGCTTTCGGTTGGGGGAGGTTATCCAGAGAGCGACTCAGGGTCAGCAAACGTCCCTCGATCTCCGGCATCAGCAGATCGTCATATTTAGCGATCAGTTCGGGCCTGCCACTTCGCAAAGCCGCCAGCATCGGGTGGACCGGTTTGAACTCGTCCTCGAAAACCCTGCGCAGCAACAGCGGCTTGATGCACTCGACGCCTGTCACTATTGCCCTGATCTGCGCCAGCGCGAACAACTTGATGACGATGTCCATGACCCCTTGTGTGAGGTCGTACATGGTCGATTCCAACTCATCGTCCAGCGGCGCCGCATTTCGTAGCCACTGGTACTTCCAGAGTCGCTTCAACAGGCGCTTCCAGTGCTCGTCCCGAGGCAAAAAGCCTGCATCCACCGTGTCGATGACCTCAACATAGCGGATACAGGCTTAGGATGAAACTTTATTTGTAAGGATGATACTTTATTTGTACGGATGAAACTCTATTTGCATCCCACAGCTCTGGGAACTTCTTATATTAATTGACTCCACGATCACATTTTAATGAAAATGATCCCGTTCTTCCTGATTATTCATTAATAATTCTGAGATTGTTGTTGCATTATTGCCTTTTTTAAATAATTCTACCCTCTGTCAAACGGGCATCGCCCACCCTCAACGGAGGACTATCCGTTATGAATTCGATGATTACCGAAATTCCTCTGTCCGCTCTTGTGTCTTCTGACCACAATGTGCGCCAGACTGGCCGGACCACCACCCGATACCTGGAGGGCATAGAGGCCCTGGCCTCATCTATTGCCGCGCAGGGCCTTCTCCAGAACCTCGTGGTGCATCCGCGCGAGGACGGTACGTATGCAGTCGATGGCGGTGCGCGGCGATACGCCGCTCTCCAGCTCCTGCACAAGCGTGGACAGCTGTCGGCTGAGTATCTGGTGCCATGCACCTGTGTTGACCACGCCAACCGCAGTGCTGCGAGTCTGGCGGAAAACACGTTGCGTGAACCCATGCATCCGGCTGACGAATTTGAGGCGTTCCTCAGACTGACACGTCAGGGATGGACGATTGATCGTATTGCCGATGCTTTCGGTGTGACACCGGTTGTAGTCGAGCGACGGTTGCGGCTCGCGAAAGCCGCGCCGGAACTCCTTGAGCGGTTCCGAAACGATCAGTTGACGACCGATCAGCTGATCGCCTTGTGCAGCACTGACGATCATGCGCAACAGGTTGCAATCTGGGACCGTTTCGGTAGTGGACACTCATGGGCTGCACGTCCTGCTGAACTGCGGCGCGCAGTGCTCGAGCAAGAGATTGATGCTGACCAGGATTGCCGTGTCGCTTTCATCGGAGGTACCGCCTCCTATATTGCGGCGGGCGGCCAGGTGCGCCGCGACCTGTTCAGCGATACGGGGAACAGCGCGATCCTGACCGATCCAGCGTTGCTCGACCGGCTCGTGACGGAGAAGCTGGAGAGCGCCGCTTCGGAATTGCGCGCGGAGGGTTGGGGGTGGGTCGAAATCTGGCCGACCTGGGACTACACCGCCTTTTATCGCTTGGGGCGGGTCGGAACCACACCGTGCCTGTCAGAGGATGCACGCATGCAGATCGGCCTCCTACAGGCTGAGGCCGAGGCACTGATGACTGAGCATGACGGCCTGCATGACGCGGCGGAGGCAGATGCTCGCGACCTCACGGAGGACGAACGGCACCGAGTTGTGCTGATCGAGGGCCGGTGCGCCGCAATCGAGGCCGAAATTCACGACATCGAGACGGCCAACCGTGGTTATCCGTCAAATATCAAAGCCATGGCTGGCGTCGTTCTTGCCCACGAGGCCGGTCAGTTGCGTGTCGAGCGCGGGATGGTGAAGCCCGCCGACCGCCGCGCTATTGCCGACGCCACAGGCAACGGCCATGCGATCATTGGTGGTCGAGAAACTCAAACTTCGGGCCGAAAATCCGACATGAGCGATGCGCTTCGGCGATCGCTTCTCGGGCATCGCAATCTGGCAGCACAGGTTGCGCTAGCTGAAAACCCGGATGTCGCCAAGGTCTTGCTGGCGTGCTGGGCGGTGAAGCAGCTTCGTGCCGACACTGCGGCCAGTCTTGGGTCAACCAATACACCGACGGATCTCCGAGTGTCAGAGAACACCGGTTCCGGCACACGCACAGGGCATCCGATCATTGACGAAGCCGGGATAGCTCGTGCAACCCGGTTCAATGACGCCTGTGCAACGATCGTTGCCAGCCTTCCGACCGGTGATGACGCTTTGTGGTCGGATCTGACAAACATGTCAGCTCTCGCGCTCGACAGCATCATAGGGCATGCCATTGCACGCTCCGTCAGCCTGGCTGTGACCGGGACGGGTTTGACAGGTCAACTTCTCGCCACGTTGCGCCTGTCGATGGCAGAACATTTCACGCCCACGGTTGATACCTATCTCGGGCGCATCCCGAAACAGCGTGTTCTCGAAGCGCTGAGCGAAGCAGGGCAGATCAGCAGCGAAGACGACCGCGCCACCCTGTCGGGCATGAAGAAGGCTGACCTCGCTATGGAGGCCGAACGGCGCCTCGCCGGCACAGGTTGGGTGCCTGCGCTTCTCCGCTCCGGCAGCGAAGCAACGCGCCGCTGATGCCGTTAGGGCGACCGAGTGAATGGTCGCCCTCCCCCTTTCCCTATCGAGCATAGACCGCTCGCAGCGGCTCGCTGCGCGGGCAGGTCGTGGCTGGGCTTGACCAATGACACATCTTCCGAAACTCTTCGCGCTGATACGAGAGAACCAGTACAGATTCTCGCGACAAGATCTTTTCGCCGACTTCTGTGAGCTGGCCGCTATCGCCATTAGCAATGCTGTCGATGTCCACTACCGAGATAAGCGGGAATCTCGATACCTCCAGATCATCCGACGCTATCCGCCCGAGGTCGTCGAAGCATTCCCACGCATCCTGGCGGAACTGATAATCGCTTTGGAAGACACACCGCGGGACGTCCTGGGTGAGACCTTCCACGAGCTAGAGCTTCACAAATCCATTATCGGCCAGTTCTTCACGCCATATCATGTCTGCCGCGCGGCTGCCCAATTTTGTATCGAAGGAAAAGATCTCCGTTCGCACATCGACGAGCATGGTCTTTTCACAGCGCAGGAACCGGCCTGTGGCTCCGGCGCCATGATTATCGCCTTGGCTGATGCCATAAAGAGCGCTGGTGTCAATTATCAGCAGCATTTCTACGTCGAAGCCTGGGATATTGATCGCCTGGCCGCACACATGGCATACGTGCAGCTGTCTCTCTTGCATATTCCTGCGTCTGTCGTCATTGGCAACAGCCTATCGCAGGAAGTTTATGAGCGGTGGTACACCCCTGCTTACATCACAGGGCTGTTCCGCCAGCGGCTTCGTCGCCGCCAACAGACTCAAGAGACAACCACCCCATGCGATGTGGTGGCAAAAATTCGCAAACCAGACAATGATGCTCCGCAGGTTACCGCAGGACATCACACCATGCAGATGCAGATGCCGTTGTTCTAGGTTTTAGGGATTCTCATAAATGAAAGAGCCCCGCCGATCAGCGGGGCTCTTTTCATCGCGTCAGGCGAGCCAGGGCACCGGCGGTAGCTTACCGACGTGCCCATCCTTCCAGCCATGCTGTTTAATGAGCAGAACATCAGTTCTGCCAGACTCGAATATTTCTGGCGTGTCTTCTCCTGCCTTTAGGTCTCTATATCGTTCAACATTTATGGATCCCACTTTCATGGCCATCCGTTCCCTCCTGGTGATATCTACCAGGTTGATTCTGTAGCTCGCGATGCTGGCGAACCGCAGCACATGATATTGTTCGACATTGCATTCGGCTTCGAACATATAGGTTCGTATTCCGAACCTGTGATGCGTGAATCCGAACGTCACGGGGAAATACGAGAAGCTCAATATTTCTTGGTTATCAATATTCTTGAGAAATATTTCAGCTTCTATCGTTGCAATATCCTCATCGTCTTTCAATCGGACCGTGGCTTCCATGCGTTCATGAATGCCAATGCGGCCTGGTCTTTCTTCCTCATTCTGCATCACCCGACCTTTATATTTTGGATGACAAATCCACCGCCATCTTGCCTACGGCCAGGATAATCTCTCCACCGATCACCGCAAGACTGATGGCAAAGCCGCCAGTCAGGCACGCCTTGCTGACCGCCGCAGACACTGACCTGCAGCTGGTCCGCGAGACGCTCAACAGAATGTCGATGGCCCCATAGATCATGCCTCCACCGACTATGCTGGTCAGCACCAACGCCAGCGGCCCGGCAAAAATCACCGCGCACTCGCTCATCTCCCTCCCTCCAAAAACTGACCCAGCCCGCCTTCATCCCGCACCCGCTGACGAGCCATCTCCGCATAGGCCGGGTTAATCTCGATGCCAACGCCATCCCGGAAATGCTGTGCGGCGACCATCAACGTCGTGCCCGCGCCGGCGAACGGGTCCAGCACGACATCCGGTACCGGAGCCAGGTCGTGTGTGCATGTTGGTAGCCAGCGCCCCGTCGCCGCTGACAAGAACCGTTCTCCGGCCTGCGTGCGGTCTCCGCCATTCCTGCTCGAGGTTTTGCCGCTGTCGAACTTTGATCCGCGCGCCGAGGGGTTCACCTGGTTGGTTCTCGTCATTTCGCGAACCCACCGTGCACCGCAGGCTGGACAGTGCCCGCGCTCGCTCGTGCCGGCCTGGATGCATGGCTCGATCAGTCGAGGAGGGAACGCGGCAAAGTGCGCACCATGAAAGGGCTGGCTCGCCACCGTCCACACGCTACGACGGTGGCGTTCCGCCCAAGCTGTACCAGACAAGGCGAGTAGCCCTGACTTCGTTCTGTGATCGACACTCTCTGGCGCACTCTCTGGCGCCGCGTGGACATATTTATGCTTCTTGTTCCCAGCTGGTCTGTCACTTGTCGCCCGCTCACGAATTGCATCCGCATCGAAGAAATATCGATCTGATTTCGATAGAAGAAAAATGTACTCATGCGCTTTCGCGCACCGGTCTCTAACGCTTTCCGGCATTGGGTTCGGTTTATGCCAAATAATGTCCTGCCGTAGCCACCAGCCATCATTCTGCATGGCGAATGCGACCCGCCAGGGCATGCCTATCAAATCTTTCGGTTTCAAGCCATCGTAGCTCATAGTGAGCAATGGCTTGTGGTCATTTCGGGACTGCCTTGGCCAGCGGCTCGCATCGCGTGCACCAGAGCGCCCGGTGGCGTAGCTGTCGCCCATGTTGAGCCATAACGTGCCGTCGATCGCCAACACGCGGCGCACCTCACGGAAGACCGTCACCAACCGCTCAACGAATTCGGCCGGCGTCGCTTCAAGGCCCATCTGGCCCTCCACGCCATAGTCGCGCAGCCCGTAGTAGGGCGGACTTGTCACGACGCAGTGGACCGAATTGTCGGGCATCGCCCGTAGCTGGTCGAGAGCATCGCCGGTGTGAATGGTGATCATGCGACCCTCCCGACATTCACTTGGCCACGGCCGCGGCCGCGGGCGAGATGGCCGCAATTCGCGGCCACGAGCGCCGCTGCCTCCTGCGGACAGACCGAGTTTCCAATCAGGCGTCCCTGGTCGGTCAGACTGACGGGCCTCCCTTCGACCGTCCGATCGAGGATATAGCTGTCGGGGAAGCCCTGCGCCCTGGCCCGCTCCCTCGGGGTGAGCATCCTCATGCCGATGTCGACGATCGGTTGTCCCTTGACCACGACCAATGCCTGGCGCGGCTTGGTGGTGACGGTCTGGACGGGCGCGCGAAGCTCCTGGCCAATCGCTGTGCCATAATACGTGGCGAGGAAGGCTGCCACCTGATGCGACCGATCGACATTGCTCGACGTGTCGACACGAACGAGCGCGTGATGCTGGCCGCCCGCCGTGACCGCAGTTGTGGGCCGATCGAGGCGCCCACTACCGGTACCACTGCCGCGCTGGTGCGACAGATAGGCTGCCGTCAGATACTGCTGGGTGCCGCGTGTGGTTACAGTGCTCGCTGGGACGCGCAGATTCTGTCCCACAGCTCCACGATTGTGCTGAGCTATGAAAGCAGCCACCAGCGCCTGTTCACCACGATTCGCGGTGGTGTCGGTCGGCATGGGCTCATCGATCCGTCGCGATCGCCGTTTGCCCGAGTGGGTCATCGGCATCACAATCG
Organism: Tistrella sp.; assembly: GCF_002684955.1. NCBI lineage: Bacteria > Pseudomonadati > Pseudomonadota > Alphaproteobacteria > Geminicoccales > Geminicoccaceae > Tistrella > Tistrella sp. Next base: position 148,431 of record NZ_NYWI01000003.1, read on the forward strand.
GCGCTGACCGGCGTCGGCGGCCCATCTGAACGATATACGGGTGCTCGGCCGAGATGACATAGCGCCACAGGCCGGTTGCGAGTCGCTCCAGGGTCGCTGGCTTGAGTGGTCGTCGACATCCTTCAGCTCGGGCCTCTTCAGGCGAGAGGAATATCGACGGACACGGCAGTGACCAGTCGATGATGTCTGCCGCGGTGCGCCATGGCTGGAGCCGGCCCGATTGGACGTCCTCGGACCCTGGGTCGCCGTGGGTCGGATCCGGCCATACGATCGGGTTTCCGTCACACCTGGCCACCAGATAGAGGCGTGTTCGGATCGTCGGGGTGCCGACATCACAGGCCCGCCGAACGCGCCACTCGACCTCGTATCCCAGATCCCGCAGGGCGCGCACGAAGCGCCGCCACGTGATACCACGCCTGCGCTTATCGGCATGAAGATGCTGATCCGACAGCGACGTCACCGTCCCCGGCGCAGCGACTGATCCATCAAGGCGTTGCACGCGACCATTGGCAGCGCGCCGCGCTGAGAGCGGGCCCCAATTGGCGATCTCGGGCACATTCTCGAGGTGAATGACCGTTGGGCGGACCGTGCCGGCCCAGCGCAGGACAACCCAAGACAGGGACCTCACGCGCTTGCTCGTCGGTCTGCCGCCCTTGGCCGGGCTGTGATGGCGACAGTCCGGACTTGCCCAGAGCAGACCGACCGGCCTTGTGCCACACACCTCGTAAGGACAAACCTCCCAGACATCCGAATGATAATGGATGGTCCTTGGATGATTCGCGGCATGAACGCCGATCGCGATCGGATCGTGATTGATCGCGATGTCCGGTTCACGGCCGAGCGCCCAAGCTATGCCGAGGGACGCACCACCGAATCCGGCAAAAATGTCCACGATAAGCGGGTCATCATGGGTTGATTTCAGCGGAAGAGAGAGCTGCGGAAGAGGAAGCTGCAGGGTCACGGTTCTCTGCTCTCGCACGATGATGTGGGAGTTTGCGGATGCCACATTGTCGCCATGCGGCATCCGGCGTGACTCAGCTGGTCCGCATGCCCAGGGCGCGCTTGTACAGTTCGACCAGCTCGTCCTGCTCCGCCACGTCGTGCGGCTCCATCTTGCGGAGCTTGAGCACCTGGCGCATCACCTTGGTGTCGAAGCCGTTGCCCTTGGCTTCGGCGAAG
>NZ_NYWI01000004.1:0-37636 GCF_002684955.1 Tistrella sp.
TTCCCTTCATGCACGCGCGATGAAGCTGCGTGCGAAGGCGGTCGTCGGTTTTCATGAGGACAGCTCCCGCACCGCCAGACGCAGCTGCGGCCCGCGCCATGCGAAGATGGCCGCGCCGCCTCCACCATCCACCCCCGGAGCCGAGATGAAGCGCCTCACCATCCCCCGGCCCACCCTTCAGGTTCAGATCATCGCCGTCGTTCTGGCCGGGTTGTTCCTTTTTGACACGCTGGAACCGGCTCTGGATCGCTGGGTCGGCCAGTCCGCTGTGCGGCCCGACCTGAAGCAGGCCGTCGAGCGGGTGCGGACCCTGGCCGATCTGGTCGGGCATGCGCCGCCGGAGGGGCGGGCGGCGGTGCTGGAGATGGCCGGGCGGGCGGGATGGCGGCTCGATCTGGCGGCGCGCGCGCGTGCCGCAGATCTTGCGGCCGGTGCGCCCGATGACGGAATGCTCGATCGCCTCGGCGCCCGCCTGCTGGTGCCGGACGACGTCCTGGCGCCGGTGGGCGGCTGGCGGACCTTTCTCGACGGCCGGCGGGTGATGGCGGTGGAGGTCGACGACCGCACGCTGCTGATCGCGGATTTCGCCTCGCCGCAGATGCAACTGCGCGAGGTGACGGGGCCTCTGCCGAATTATCTTCTGGCCCTGGTCATTCTGTGCCTGCTGTTCGCGGTGTTCTCGGGCCGGGTGATCACCCGGCCGCTGCGGCGCATCGCCACCGCCGCGGCCGAAGCGGATCTGTCTGGCGAGGCCGAGATTTTCGAGGAACGCGGCAGCACCGAGATCGTCACGCTGGCCCGGGCGCTGAACCGCATGCGTCGGCGGATCGTGACCATGGTCGAGAGCCGCACCCGCATGCTGCGCGGCATCAGCCACGATCTGCGCACGCCCTTGACCCGCATCCGCCTGCGCGCCGACCGCGTCGCCGACCCGGATCTGCGCGCCGCTTTGCTCGGCGATGTCCGGCGGCTGGAGGCGCTGCTGGATGAAAGCCTGGCCTATCTGCGCGACGACCATGCCCGCGAGGCGGTGGAGCGCACCGATGTCGCCAGCACGCTCCAGACCATCTGCAGCGATTTCGCCGATATCGGCCACGACATCCGCTTCCACGGCCCCAACCGCCTGGTCGCCCGCTGCCGGCCGCTGGCGCTTGGCAGGGCGGTGGCCAATCTCTGCGAAAACGCCACCCGTTTCGCCAGCCGGACCGACCTCACCCTCACCGCCGGCGACCGGGTTTTCGTGATCGAAGTGGCGGATAACGGCCCCGGCATCCCGGAGGACCAGCGCGCCCGGGTGCTCGATCCCTTCTTCAAGCTCGACACCGCCCGCCAGGACGGCGGCACCGGCTTCGGCCTGGGCCTCGCCATCGTCGCCGAAATCGTCCAGGCCCATCGCGGCAGCCTGGACCTGGCCGACAACACCCCGCAGGGGCTGCGGGTGCGGGTCACCGTGCCCGTGGGATAAGACGGCACGATTCCTTCACTCAGCAGCCATAAGGGCTGGAGGCAAGGCCTGCGGCGCGGAGGCCCACTCTCCCCAGGCTTTCGCCTGGTGACAGAGGCCGGTTCCGGAATGCCTTTTCGTGCAGCCGAATGACCCTGGCCGTGGCCCTGTCGCCGTCATGGAGCGCTCCGCGGCCGTTGCAGGTGCTGCGCTTCCAACGGTCGATCTGTACGAAGGTCCGACCCCACCAAAGCGTCTTGTAGCTGCCCTGCCGGACCAGCTCTGCCATGCCCGCGTCACTAACAGACTTCGCCAGTGGGCGGTACTGGTGCATGGCCTTCACGCTCAACTCCTCTAGACCGATCACGCCCGCCTTGGCTGTCAGCAGGTGGGAGGCCTGGCGCAGGAAATCGCCGCGCCCGTCCGCCACCTTTCGGAGCGTCAGGCCCGGCACACTGACCCGACGCTTCCGCAGGGCCGATCCCTGTCGATAAGTGCGCGGGCTGAAAATGCGGAATGCAGATCGGACCAAGCTCCGGAAACAGAACTGCAGGATCAAAATCGACCGTCTCAGGAAACCGCCGGACCAACGCATCAAATGAAAGGAACACGTCCCACCCCATCTGCACACCGTACTCATAGGGCCAGTGACATCATAACGGGAAACTGTTTCATCTGCGACCGTAAGACGAGTGCCTCTTTATCAAAAGTTGTGGACGCCAAAAACCGTCAGTACCCCAAGCCAGCATCATCCGCATAGAGATCTGAAATCTCATAGTTACAATTCAATCTCTCATGAGACATCATAATTGTACTCGCACTTCGTTGAATATCTCTGAGCAAGATCGACCAATGACATTCTCCTCATTACTGAATTAATAGAATATTAATCAATCCACGGCTTGTTGTGACGCTGCCGCAGCCCCTCGGTATCCTCGCGGACGAATATCTAGAAGTTGATCTATTCGTAAAATCATTGACGTCCAGTGTTGAATTCCGTTCCATCCAAAAACACGACTCAAGGAGGCACGGATGTCTGACGCTTCTCGCCACATTCGCAAGCATACGGTTGACATACTTTGTCAGATATTAGAGTCACATCCCATTGATGGGCACCGTCTTCCAGATCTCATCAGGGAAATCGGTGAGATCGTAGGCAATGCGCGAGACGGCTCCGTTCATAATAATAAAGCCTCACATTACGCACATGTCGATGTGCCATCCGCACCAATTTCTGAAAATTTCATCATTTGCCTGGAGTGTGGACGGCCGTTCCGGACTCTCGGCCGCCACCTCATCTCTGCTCACGGGATGACAGCGAAAGAATATAAGCGAAAGTGGAAGCTGTCGAAACGACAAGCGCTGACAGCACGGCAATACAGTCGTCGCCGCGCCACCATTGCTAAACGTCAGGGGCTCGGGCGACGACCGACCACCTGAACCGGCTTGCACCACTCCTAAACCATTGCCGAGCCAAGCCCAAGCCAGACCCGAGCCAGTCTTTATTCTCGCTTCGATTTCTGCGGAACGCTGGTCCGGGTCACAGCCTCGCTGCTTCGATGGGAACCAAGACCACGCGCTCTGTCGACCGCTCGACGAGCCAGGCGTAAGACGCCACAGCACGGGTTCCGCGCCATGCGTCACTCCGCCTCAGGTCATGGACACGTCCTATGAGCCGGTCCACCCATCGGTCGGGTGCTCCAGTCCTGAAGCTGTCCACGACCAACGCGACCACCGCGGTCGTGTCCGGCGTCTCCACTACCAGGTCCCCGAGATGCTCCCACCAGGGACCCGCCTCCGCACTACCATCGACATTCAGGCGCCATGACGCGTGGTGCCGTCGGGTCAACGGCTGCGCTGTCGTGAGATCGACAGCCACATCACACCCATTCCAGCGATCCATGGATGCGATCTGACGCATCATGGTCCAGGTCGACCAAAACATCATGGCACGCCCTCCTACCGCTGGAGACACTCAGACAGAATACTCCTCACCCGAATGTGATCCAAATCAGGCGTCTCCGCCCACTCCTCCTGCTGAGCACTGGGCGGCTCCAGATCGGGATGTCTCCTCATACCCCGACGGCGCACGATTTCAACGCCCCCCGCAATCGCTCGGTAGCTTCCGGGCGCCTGTTCCACCACTGCTGGCCGATCGGGCGGGCTCATCGATATAGCCGTCGATTCGTGCGTCGCGGCATGGCCGGAACCACGCCAGCAGCGGGGCTCCCAGTTTGACCATTGGCCAACATGCCGAGACCGGTCCACGGGCGGATCACCTCCGTCGACGCAAGAACCGGCCTCCTTCCATTGCGCCACTCGCCAATCACCATCGCGCGGTCGACAGGACATCGGATCAGCACCAACGTTCAGACGCCCATGTGAACCCCGCAGGCGTTGCCGGGCATGTCTGCCCAGAAGCAGGCCAGAGCGGCTGACGCCTGCGGCGCTGCTCTGAGCCTCCAAGCGCCACGATGAGCGATCAGGCACCACGATGACGGGCGGCCACGCTCTTCATTCTCGACGACCCTCCAGCGCCCGCCATTTGCGCGTCGCGCCAATCACGTTCCGCGAAATGACTGCCAGCGCCTCCCGACGCTCCACGTGGATCTCTAGAGCCGCCTCCAGCGCCGCTATTGCCGGCCACTCGCCTTCGCCGGCTTTCGGGAATTGCGCACTGGTCATCCCGGTTTTGGGGCGCCGCACATACGACTTGGCCACCACAGCCGATCTTAGCGGCTGCTCTGGATGGGGCCCAAAATGCGGCTCCTCCCAGACAACGGAAAAGGCCCCAGAACGGTTCAGTACCATTCGGGGCTGGTACCGCCATTTTTGGCGGGCTTCCCGCGCCGCCGCATTCACCTGCAGCAGTGTCTGCCAGTGGCCATCCACCAGCGCTTTCACATCACGGTTCAGGCGTGCGCGCTCGGTCGCCACCTCGTCCAACCACCTTTCGAAGTCCATCTACACCTCATGCATCTATATTCTACTTATAGAAGCGCGAGACCGCGCGCATCTACTGGCTGGGGGGCGGGCATAAGCGACTCCGCATCAGCCATAAACGTCCAGCTATAGCCCTCGTGCTTCTATAGATATCGGCACATGTGCATCTATACCACTGGCTTCTTCTGCATCTATAGATGTGGTCGCGTTAGCCGAGGTTTTGCGGTTCCACAGCCCAGCATTTTGTTCGTGTTTTGTTCTTATGGCGACACAAGCCAGGACAGCACGTTTTTCAATACAATTTTAGATTATTCGTTGCAGTGTCGTCTGAACCACTGCAAGAGCCCCTCAAGGCCAACGCACCTCTCAAGCCACCATGAGATCCGGCTCGTGCCATGGAACGCTCCAGCCCAATAGAGCTGACGACGCTCATCCCACCACACGCCCACTATCTGGCGATGGTGGGCAGCCACGATCGGCAACCATCGGTCATCACCGGTAACATCGGACAGGCCGAGGCACCGGAGATCCCCACCCGGCGGTACGGTGCCAAGCACCCAAGCCGGTGGCACGGGAATCTGCAGCAGGGTCGACCTATCGAGATCGAGGCCAGCAAGAGCCTCTTCAGGTGTTGTTTGATGAGACATGCGATCCGAGAGAGGTGGGAGCGGAATCCACCATGGATCCCGCTCCCCGTCAGTGTATCGCATCCGCTGATCAGAGCGCATACGCTGCGAGATTCACCGGCTCGCGGTTGGGAAGCCATGACATCTCCCGAATGATGGGAAAAGCCGCAGCACCAAACTTCTTGAGCACGTCGTTCCAGTCCGCTTTCTCACCCGCTTCGATTGGCGGGATGTGGACATAGGCCTCACGGCCTTCCTCCTGGCAGCGCACTGCCAGGGCACTGCCGCTTTCCTGGCCGATACCGCTTGGGTCGCGGTTTGCGAAGATATGCACCACCCGCACTTCGGGTGGGAACTGCATCGCACGCAGAGTTGCCCAACCGGTCGCCCCCCATGATGGGGTACGCACGGCCTGTCGGATGGCCATCGCTTCCTCCAGGGCCTCTCCCACGGAGAGGATTGGGCCTGGCGGATCAAGCCGCGTCGCAGACCCACTGGCATCGACCGATGTCTGGTCGTATGCCATCATCCTCCGTTTGACTTTCACCCCATTCAGCATGAGGCGCCGGGCATCAGGGCCCAGCCACGTACGGTTCAGCGTCACCGGGCGACCGGTGACGTCCACTACCATGTTGAGGACAGCCCCCCAGGAACCGCTGTATGCGGTACCCGCCCCGTTCTCGCGTTCCCGAAAGAGCGGGAGACGGGGATGATACCGAAGGTAGCTGTTCTCGAGCAGACTGCGGTCGGGCTGTATGCCCCGAAGACGCAGATACTCTACAGCGGGCGCCGCCCGCGGATGGGAGAGAGGCACCGCCTCCCTCCAGACTTTGTTGAGATCATTCCTGACCTGCCGGACCTTCTCCGGCGTGAACTTGGTCGGAGGAGCGACCAGCGGGATCGTAGGAGCTGGTGCAGGCCCGGCATCGCACATGCCAAGCACACTACCAACCTGTGCGATCACGTCGGCATATCCCCAGCCTTTGAGCCATTGGAGAAGCACCCAGCCACGGGGTTTGACCCCGCAGCTGTTGCACACCCCGCCGCCGGTCTTCGCGGCGTCGTCAAACAGCCTGAAGCCATCGGTCCCACCATGAACGGGACACGGGACGTGCCGCCCAAGGTGGTCAATCGCCAGACCGAGTTCTTCAGGCGCGAGCGCCTTGAAGATCCCGAGCCAGCGACCTTCGGCCGCCGCCCACACTGTCTCAGCGTCGAGAGGACGCCGGCGACGTGTTGGTGATGTCGAATTTGTCATCGTCGCCTCCTAATCGTTGAGAACGCGCAAGATGGCGACCCTGAGTTCGTCAGGGTCCATGCCGCAGGCTTCGGCACAGGTTCGGAAGGCAAAGCCTTCCGAGTCATCGGAGAGGATCCACTCCATCTCCTCGTCCCGAACTGCCCGGTTTCGTCCGCTGGTCAGCTTGACCAGGCTTTCTTCGAGGATCAGCCAGCAAAGCTGGCGGATCTCGGACTCCGTCCAGGTCGAACGGCCAGCGGCCGCGGATCGAGTGGTTGTCGTCGGTGGCTTCGCCACGCGCTCGCACGATGCGGATAAAAGCGGATACCGCGGCATGAAGCCGACAGCATCAAACTCGAGCGAAATCTGGTCATTGGTCATCATCGGGCCTCCTAAGCCGGACGCCCGCCCCTACCGGGAAGGCCCCGGCGGGGAATGATTACTGAGATGCAGCGATGCTGGTTAGAGCACCGCTGCCACACGTGCCTGGGTCATGGCCGCCTTGGCCGTCAGGTCACACCATTTGTTGACCTGCTCGCCCAGCGTCTGACCGCTATGCCCCTTCACGTGGAAGCACCGCACAACGATGCCTCTGCGTCGGAGTGTCAGGACTGTTTCAGACAGTTCGTCCTCTTCAGCGAGTATCGACCGCCATTGTCCATTGGCGATCGATACCGCGCGGAAACAATCTGAGACGCCGAACAGCACGTGACTGTTCGCAAGACCGGTTCTTTGTGCGGCAAACTGGAGTCCGCGGCTGAGAGCAATTGCCTCGGCCGTTGTGCTCCGGTCGATATTGAGAACGATGCCGCTTTTGCGGAAATCCTTCCCATCGGACCGCGACCACGCAGCCCAGCCGCATAATCTGCCGGCCTCGTCATAAGCCGCGTCGGTATAGACCATTGCAGCCCGCCACATCATCCCCTCCTCCACCGAGGAAGAATGTGAAGCTTGCGACGACGGTACCGGGCCAACCATGTTTCAATATAGGCTCGCGGCGACCGGCCAGATGCCAGCGCATTCGCAATGGCATCCGGCTGGTATGCGGTAGCATCGAGATGCACGCGCATACGCAGCGATTCCGCCCGGACCGCGGCAACGAAGGCGAAGACTTGCCAAGCATCACCCTCGATTGGCGGGGCAACTGGCATGGGCTGTGCCTGCACCTCGTTCTGGACCCGCTCGTAATGAGCAAGTTCCCTCACGTCCATTGCGGCGGCCAGCCGCCAGTGTGGGAACCCGTTGTCACGGGCCTCCCTCTGACGCATGGCGGCCGCATAAGCCGCGATCGCACCCTCCTCGCTGTCAGCGAGGATACAAATGCCGGCCGATGGCAGCTGATCATCACAGTCCACCATCGTCGCGACAAACTTAGCGCCGTCGTCCACAACGACGAAGCAACGCCCTTCGCGCCGCAACCGCGCGTCTTCCTGGCCAAACCGGCCGGTGAAGGCATCCATCAGTCTCTCCTCGAAATAAGGGGAGAGACCGCCCGGTGGGGGCATCTCTCCCCACCTGGGAACTCCTTAACCTGTGATCTGCGTTACGACCGGTGCTGATGCCGAAGCACCCGCTCCTCCCAGTCGAACACGAGCACCTTCGCTGCCAGCAGTGCCAGATAGGCGGCGATGCCACCGGCGACCTTTGCCAAGGGCATCCAGCCAGGCGCCCCTTGGACGATATCGGCGATACCGCCGATCACGAAGACCACAGCCGCCCCCTGCAGAAGGGTGGCAAAAGACTGGGCCATGTAGGCCTTGCGGCCCTTCTTCATCCTCATTCTTTGTCCTCCCAGCTGGCGACCCCCAGGGCCCAGCAGATAAGACCGGCGGCGATCAGACTGACCGACGTTGTCCAATGTACCTTATCCGGCTGTATGACCAACCCTGCCAAACCGCCGGTAACACAGAAGAGCGCGATCTTGTTCAAATCGTCTGCTCCACGCTTCGCCCAGTAGCGCCTCAGGTGCCGAAGCGCCCTGTGCGCGTGGGATCTTCTTATCATATGGGCCCACTTTTGCAGAAGCGGAGCCCCCCTCTTACGGAGCAGAGCCCCGCAAGGGATCGTCGGTTCAGCGTCGACCGTAGACGCTGTGTTTCACCACCCCCGAAAGAGCGGCAGCGAGTTCATTCACATTCTCGATTTTCACGCACGAATGCGTGAATCTCGACAATGCAGCGTGGGCCACTTCGCCAATGGCAATGCCGATGATCAAGTAGCCTGATTTGCCGATCTGCTGTGCAATCCGCGTCGCCGACGCGAAATTGTCAGGGCCGCCGTCGGCCACCACAATCATGACCTTTCGGAGGCCGGGCGCCATCGCGAGCCGTGAAGCCGCGTAATGCATGGCCTCGGCCATCGGGGTCGTCCCATCAGCCCGGAGGCCATCGAGTGCGCCAGGAACTACCTGACCCTCACCCAGGGTGTACACCTCCGTCTTCGATGGACCTGGGAACGCCGACGCCTCCAGACTGATGCCTCGACGCCCCTGAACCGCCAATGAGACGGCCAAGGCGGCATCCAACGCATCAGAAATGCAGCACCTCATACTCTGGGACTTGTCCACAAGTATGTGGAACGCTGCGGAGATGGTCTCCGCACGGCGAACATCACGAAAGACATTGGGATCCCCCAACGCCACCCGGTACAGACGCCGCGGATCCAGAGTCCGACCCGTCGAGCGATGTCGAATCTCGACACGAGCTTCCGCTTGCGCAAGACACTCGAATTGAGCTGCCATCAGCCTCGCTGTCGGCACCACTCGCCGTAACCGGCCTTGACCATTCCCATTGTTCGCCGGTGCAACAGCGCTTGGCAACGCCACCGGGCGCTCTTCGTCTGGCTGAGCCCTCGCAGCGGCATGCAGCCTCTTCGCGGCTGCCACCCCCACATCCGTCTCAATACCATTGTCGGGCCCGGCCCCCTCCCCCTGTTGGGCTTGAGCCTGGTTGTCGCCAACCGAGCCGGTGCCTTCCTTAAGCTGACCCTGATCATCATCACCAGGGCCTGCCTCTTCGCTTGGCCGCCCCTGATGATCATCAGAGCCGGGATCGTTCTTCGGATTAGTCGGACTATTCAGTTTAGCCAGACTAATCACCTCCTCGGCCAACGCACGCGCATCCGACGTTGAACTGAGCAGCGGAACACGCTGTTGAATCAGATCAAACACCTGCCGCGCAGCGCTCGAAAGCATTGCGAAGTGGGTAAGCGCTTCTTCCGCCAGCTGGCCGAAAAAGGCTTGACCGGGAATGTTCGAGCGAGCCCCAGACAATGCCAGCAGTAGCAGAGCTTCCTCCGCTCGCTTGGTGGGCCGGGGTTTCGTGAGCACCCGCCGAGACAGGTTCCCCAGCAGCCGCTCGGCCCCGGCATAGTGCGAGATCACCAAGCATTCGCACCTGGCATCCTCAAATATGTTGGTCAGTCGACCTGCCAGGTCCTGATTCATTGGTACGCTGAAGTCCGTCCAGCGTATGTGACTTGCCTCATGGAAGATGAACGCGTATGCGTCATCTCTCATGTCCGCTTCCTCTGGTTGGAAACACGGGATCACCACCCGTGTCCCGTCCGTGTAGGCCTTGTCGCCGTGGACAGCGACAGGTACGTCTATTTTCTGCCCAATAATCGCGGCCACCACTGGCAGAGATTGACTGAGCACACCAGCTTCTTTGGACATCACATCCCCCTCATAGCCAAGGGGGAGTTACTGCCCAAGAGGGGCAGAACTCCCCTCCGGGCCACGTTTGTCAGCACTCAGAACGGCATCGAGAACAGGTTGCCCTGCCCAACGGTCGTGCCGGCGGTCGTAGACGGAGGATGTTGATCAACATCCTCCTGCGGCCTCCCTTCGTCGTGAGCTGCAGACATTATCTTCTGCACCGCCTCCGGAGAGGCGAGCGTCTGCAACAGGGCCAGGTACCGACCCGTCTGACCAGGATCGAGGGCGGTGTCCGTCGGGACGGACCCCACGAACTCCTCAATCATCGCCCGCACCGGATAGATCCCGCTGTCGAGAAACTCCAAGCCCGCCACTTTATCAGCAAGCCGCTTCAAGACGCGGATCTGGCGCTGGTTGATAGATCTGGTCGTTGGGAAACTTTCGAAAAGTTTCGTAGCGACATCCGCGATGTCGCCAAGAAGCTCTCCGGTCAAACCCGCTAACGTTTTGTGAACTTCGCCAGGGTCTTTCGACGGTGTGATGTGGCACACCGCGAACGAACATGACATTGCATTATCAATGTACTCCTTCGTAACTTTACTATCACGGAGTACACCTTCAAAGTCAGGGAACCCCGTCACCCAGCGCTCGAACCTTTCATCATAGGACATGAGGAACTTGCGCTTTTCCGCCGCAAATTCCTCTGATATCCGATCCAGTTGACGTTTCAAGGTGGCCATTTTCCGGTTCGGAACGGCGAAGACCGATCCTCCCCAGAATTTCACGCCGACTTCGTGGCAGGCCGTGATCGCCTGCTGTCGCAGGCGCGTGAAGGGCGCCAGGTGCTCATTTGCAATGAGCCTCTTCGACCCTAACGAAATGGCCTCCATGGGCGGAAGATTATCCTGATCCGGAAAGTCTTCCGGGCGCAAACGCTTCGCCCCTGACCACTTTCTGACCTGCAGCATCACGATGCTGAGGTCGTGAAGTTTTTTGCTCAGTTCGTCGAACTGTGCCGCTTTCTTGTTCACCTTGGTCTTCATGCTTAACCCTCATTAAGGGGTAAGCCGCCCCTCACGGGCAACTTACCCGTTCGGGACACATCATTTGCTCAGAGATCGCGCACGAAAAGTACGTGTCCGGCGCAGATCAAGAAAGCGTGTCGCCACTGCCGAATGCATTGCCGAAGAGTGCTGCGGCTGCACGGAAGATCACTTCTTGATCCACCGGTTCAGCCCGGTTTACCAGCGCCTTCAGCAGCGCCATACGCAATGGATGGTCTTGGCGATGATAGGCAATTGTAAGACGCATCCACCTTTTGAGAGATCGGGTGGAAAACGTCATGCCGATCCTACCGGCAAGGAACTGGGCGCGGATATCATTAGCCAGTTCGATCGCCTTCTTGATGATATCACTGGTTATCGTAGTCCCGAGAAAAGCCTTCTCAAGGAGCATCCTCTCAACTTCAGGATCCATGTAAGCTGCTCGCGCAACTATCATCCGATCCATGAACGCCATGTTCTGGCGTTTGACCCCAACATAGGCATTGGAACCGTCCCAGGTTCCATTGCTATTTCCTGTTGCGATCAAACGGAACCGCGGGTGGATGGCGATTACCTCGCCGCCGAGCTGCGGAATGACGAGCGGCGACCCGTCGAGTATGCCGTTTAAAATGACTAGTTCTTCGGGTCTCATCTGGTCCATTTCGTCGAGGACCAGCGGAAGCCCTTCGCGAACCGCAATGGTGAGGGGGCCATCCAACCACCTCATTCCATCGTCTCCAACCAGCACCCAACTGCCGATAAAATCGGCAGAAGTAGTGGCTTCTGTGCACGTCATGCCGATCATCGGCATTTTGAGGCGGGCGAACACTTCCCGGATATGGGAGGATTTTCCACAGCCGGTTGGCCCAAAAATAAAGAGGCCATCTGAGCTGCCTGACAGCAAGACCATCACCAGGTCACGCGTCAAATCCACATTGAACACAAAGTCCTGGCTCCCACGAGGAACGAATTCGTCGTACCCCTCAGAGGGTTCAAAACGAAGTTCATCCTCCGGAAACGCGGCCCCAAAGGCCTCCCTATAGGTCATTTTCATGGTGATTTCCTCGCGAAGAGGGGGATCACCTCCCAATCGGGAGCGATCCCCCGATTGGGTTCAAGTCTTGATCGAATGCGTCAGATCAGAACGGTGCGACGAAGTGGGTACCTGAGCGGCCTTCCACTAACATCCTTACCTCCCCACCGTTTGATGCACGTGTGGGCAGGGTCGGTGCATCAGTACAATCATCCCATGCGGGTGCTGGAGCAATCGCATGGCTCGACGGGGACTGACACTTCACCGTTAGATCGGTTTCTTTGTCTTTCTTTATCGGCAACCACCCACGCGGCACGCCCAAGGTTCTGGCAAGCCGCAACAACGCTGTTGCCACGACCCAGACGACCGCACAGACCTCCAGGCAAATGATAGCGGCAAAGCCGCACACGATCGCCATTGCGACCCACTTGCCGATGTGGTCGAACGAGATGTCCATCACATCCATCCATCCACACTCCGCGCTGATACCGTCGCATCATCATCGATCAGCTTTGCACTCATCGACAACGAAGACGGCTGCCTGTAGGTCTCAAGAACCTCTTTAGATAGGTTCGGTAGATGTTCAGCGACGACTTTTTTGTAATCAATCCGGCCCTGCCGCAGAGTCCGGCGGATTTCGACGCCAGATCCCCGTCCCACAGCGTGGGGCGACATTGCTTTCACCATTTCAGCGAGAAGGTCTTCTTCCCGCTTTCCGATTTCCTGCAGCTCCTTTTCAATTTCAACACGTTCAGCGACGACCTTCTTAAGGGCCGAAGCCAACCGCGCCCAGCGTCCTGTCACATCCGCTTCTGGACGGTAGTAGTCCAACGACGGATCAAGATCCGGCGGCACAAGGCGCTTCACATGATCAACAAAATCAACAACGTCTTTCTTCAATCGAAGAAGGAAATCGCGATTCGGCTGAACGTCGAAGACCCTCCACCGCTTCTCGTCCATCCAGACGAGGAGCCGGGCCGGCTTACGTGCAATGGCGATTTGGGCCTGCACCTGCGGGTACGTCCGCTGGAACAGCTCGCTGTCAGAGCCCAGTGCTTCAACTTCTGCCCAAACAGCTTCAGTCGGGCACTTGATCTCCACCGGTGCCCCGGTATCGTCGAGACCATCAAAAGATGCTCGCAACGGCCGGAAGCTTGCGCACTCAGCGCAGGTCGGGACAAGAAGGGTCTGGTATTCCTCTGAATACCAAGCACGTGCCAGCTTCTCTCGCCGCATCCCTTCTCGTACATGAGGGATCTGCGAAAGATCCTCTGGTTCAGTCTTTCCGGTCAATTCGGCCCATAGCTGCCAGCGGCTCTTGTAAGCCGACAGCCCCATGGCCGCGCCGACCTCTGAGGCGCTGATCCCCTGTCTGCGCCATTCGAGCCAGTCCAGGGAGCCTTGCCTCACATCTACGATTATCATCGAAGGCCCCCTGTCAGGCGGCCACGTGCTCAAGGGTCATCGATGCTGCACGCAGCTGCTCCATTGCCCAGGCCAGCTGGTCGTCTTCGAGACGGTCATGGAGGATCTGTTTACCACCTTCCCAATTCCCGGTACCTGAGCACCGGGAAATCACTCTATCGACGAATGCCGACAACTTCGGACTTGGTTCAAAAGTGGCACTGCCAGCCAGGTTTTGACCCATCATTTCTTCTTCGATGTACCGAAGATCAAGTTCGGGAAACGCCGCCCGTAACGCACTCGCTTCTGCACATTTGGCGAGCATGAAATGCGGCCGCTCTCTCCACATCTTATTCTTAGCTCTTGTTTCAGCGAGATAGAGCTTTTCACTCCACTCACCGACCACACTACCAACCGAACGACGGACCGTCACCATTGCCCATTCGGGCCCTCGGATTGGTTCCTTCTCATTGCCGAGATCCACAATCGGCCCGAACTGGGCCTCCGATTTCCCCACATAGACACCTGTGCGGTGGGCACGGATGCGGTAATAGCCGATCGTGTCACACAGAATATCCACATACCGTTTTAGACTCTTGTCGTATATCGGAATGATGGCAAAAGGTTTCGTGAACGGATTCAGCTGCTCGTTCTTGCACCTCGCCAAAGCGAAGAGCACTACCTCTGGATCAGTAGCGCTGGGAAATACCTGGCGCTTGAGAAGGCGCCACTTGTCAATATCAAACCCGTATTTTTCAAGTTCCTGCGGATCAGGATCAGGACACTTCTTGTTCTCCTGCGGATCAGGATCCGTGAAATTCTCGTTCATGGCACACCTCCAGAAGGGGCATGCCACCCCATTGGGGCATGCATGCCCCAAGGGAACATTTACGTTTAAGCCGGTCGTCAGTTATATGACGACGGCTACCTCAAAAAGGACCGTCGTCAAAAGTGTCAGCAACGGCCTGCCGACCCGGCCGCCCACCACGAGGAGCCTGGTTGAAGCTCCCGGGAAGCCGCCCAGCGCGGCCAGGAACACGCCCCGCCTGAGCACGATTCTGTGCTGCGGGCTGCGGCGCGGGCTGCCTGGGCTGCATCTGCTCACGGGAGGACGCGCGGGAGACCGGTCGCGCATCAGATTCGTCGTCCAGATCTTCCCCAGCCTCAGTGCGCGAACCCGGGGTAACCGGGAGGACATGTCCTCCACGCGACACCACGATTTCCGTGATGTTCACGGTATGACCGTCCTTGTTCTCGTACGAGCGGTACTGGACGGCCCCCTCGACCGCAACGAGGCAGCCCTTAACCAGCGCACTCCTGACGTTGTTGATAACATACTCGTTAAAAACCACCACACGATGCCACGTGGTGGCCTTCCGCCATTCGTCACCGTCTTTCCACCGCTCCTCCGTCGCGACGGAGAAGTTCAGGACTTCCTTCCCGTTCTGGGTCATGCGGTATTCAGGGTCACGTCCGACGCGACCAACCAGAGACACTCGGTTCATTGTATTCTCTCCTGTTTCACTGCTCGCCCAACAGCGGCCAGGCGACAACGCCATAGCCGCGGGCGAACGCCTCCGCAATCTTCCGGCCGGCATCCCGGCGCTCATTGTCGATGTGCGTCCGATAGACGAACTCGTCTACCGGCACGCTCTGGCCAGGCACATAGACCTGTGCCCTTATCGTACAGACCGGGAACTCCGGTCTGATATGCTTCGCCATCGTCTCCTCCTAGAAATTCCTAGTAATCAAGGAACTCGACGACCACCAGCGGATCGACGAGGCCATCCTCATCGATCTCTGCGACGGTGACCCAAACCCCTTCCACAAAAGCCTGGATCTCCATGTTGTCGATCCTTGTCTCATAGTCATGAGCGCGCAGTGCGGCCAAGGCCTTGTCAGCGCTGACGTCATGCGTAAACGCGTCGTGAAATTTCACGCCGCACCTCCTCTCTTTGAGCACACGAAATGAGCACGCGCAGCCTTGCGGGCGGCGATTTCTCACGTGCAACAACGGCGATTCCCGCTGATTACGAATCAACAGGTCGCGGACCAACGACAGATTTTTCTGGGGACACAGCAGCCAATCGGCCACCACTCTCTGCGGGGCCGGTCTCTGCGTCTTCGGTGCCAAGGCCAAGCGAACTTGAGCCCTGTACTAAGGCCTAAGCCTCTACAAAACACCATCGCCCTTGCGGGCGCTCATCAAGGCTGACGCCTTGGTCGACACATCACAGCCCCGCTGCGCAGGGCACTGACACACAAGCTCTCCGCTAAGGCAGGAGAGGAGCAGCGCTAAAGCAGCACCGCATCAATACCTCATCGGATATCACAAGCCCCCCACTCTGTCATCCACCATTTTTTAGGGCAAAACGCCCCAAAAACCTGCTGGACCCTTCGCCGATCAGCAATACGAGCGGAAGTTTGCGCCGCCGAGCATCGCTACCATGAGGGTGGATCCACTCCACCTCATGAGGAACAACCCATGGCCCGCGCACCACAGAGACGCCCCCGCCAGATTCGTCCCCGCTCGCAGCTGCTCATCGACGTCACATTCCGATCTGACACCATCCTGTCGCAGGCGCAGAGCCGCGGCCGCCGCCCCATCCTCGCGTCCATCGATGCCAACTTGTATTTTCTGGACGCCGTCGCCTCGTTCATCGGCACGGACGAAGCTCGCGAGAAGCTCCTCGCGATCTGTGCTGATCACATCAGCACGATCGAAGCCGACATCCAGACAGAACGCGACCGGATTCAGGCCGTGGCTGACGAGGCCGGTGTCGATCTCACGGCTGTCACCGTCGCTGATGCAGTGACGGTTCAGATCCCGATTACGACGCCTCTCAGCCGGCGGGTGATCAACATCGCCAAAGCCACGGATGATCTCGTCACTCAGATCGACGCGCTCTGGCTCCTCGGAGCCATCCAGACGGGTGAGCGTAACGCCGCGATCGACCGCATCCGCGACACTGTCTTTCAGCTCATGCTCTATACCGGCAACCTCCGGACCCGCGCTCTGGAAGCGGCCAAACGGGCAGACAAGGAAGACCAGGCGCGGGCAGTGGAAAGTGAACTCGGCGACGCCACTGACGACACCTCGGATGCCGTCCCCGACGATGATACCGAGGCCGACGAAGTACAGGCGGCTGAGTAGGCGCAGAATAGAAGAAGGGCGGCCCAGCAAGCCGCCCTTCATGTCACGTGCGGCACCTGCTCTTCCAGCAAAAGTACCCCACGACCGCGACGCCACCAAAACCAAGGGGCGATGCTCTTGGCGGACACCATTCCAATAATCCCCATCATCGCCATATTCGCAGGCTTCGTCACGGCCTTTGCCTTTGTCGGTATGGTAGATGGTTCCACATATCACCCTCGACGGCGGCGGCGCAGAAGAAAGAAGCGCAGAACTCGATCGTTCCACCGCTAACGGAACCTCTTTTATGCTTGAGACAGTCTACATCGCCAATCTTCCGGTCCGGTACGTCGTCCACGGCCTGGGACCGGATGGCTGTTTGGTGGCCATTGCCGAGATTAGCATCGGCAAAGCTGAAATGGCCGGCATCGACGCGCTCTGGTTAGCGAAACTGATCGACGATACCGTCACGAATCGCACTGATTGAGTAGAACGATGCCGCTTGCGACGACGCTCTGGAAGCCCCTCGTAGGCCCCTCGTTCGACCGCACCAATGTTGTATGCTGGGACACCACCACTAGGGAGCCAGCGCCTTGAAGAAGACGTCATTCGCCGTTACAGCCGCCCTTGCGCTCATCCTGCAGGCCTGCGCCTCAAGCGGCCCCCGGAGCGGCTACGAGGGACTGCCCAGTGACAGTCGCGCTTACCGGATAGCGCGGGCGGCCGGCATCCAGGGTATTCGAGACGTGTCGCTCCCCGAGGGCACCAACATCCCCTCCACCGGCATCTTCGACAGCAGTATTGTCGGCGGCGTTGTCGGTGCACTCTCCCCTGCGGCGGGTTTCACATCGCTCACAAGCGGTGCATTAGGCTTTCTGGCAGGTGCAAGCGGACCAAAAGCACCGACCTGGCCCGTGCTGATCGCATGGGTGCCACCTGAGAAGGCGACCACTGCAACAGACGCTGTCGAGGCGATCGTCGAGGCGATCGAGACGGCGGATATCTCTGAGTCCGTCAGTAGATTCGCACCTAGTGTTGTCGTTGAGCGTGAGGTCGAACGGACGGGCAAAACGAAGGCAGGATATCGTGTGGATTATAAGTTCTCGTCGCCCATCTGTGATGGTGCAAAGCGCTGCGGTTATCAACTGAACATCGCCCCCCCAAAAGACCTGGCGATAATGTCGCCTCCATCCACCGAGCAAACACCTCCTGGGATCCTTTCTACCTCCGGCTTTCCTGATTATAGCTATGTCCCTGACAGGTGGGGCATAGATGGAATGGCAAAATTCCCTGACTACGAAATTTTGCGCGACTTTTCGTCACGTCTACCAGAATGGATTTATATTTACTTTCCTAGCCAGACCTTGGCATATATGGAAGACTCAGGACGGATGGTTTATTTGAAATATCCGATCATTCTTCATAATGGATCAACCCTACTATTCGTTAAACATCAATGACGCAAGGAGGGGCGCCACTTGGCGCCCCTTTATCTTTCACCTCAGCTCACTTTCAATCTGGCGTCTAACGGCATCCGCGTCCATCTCAGTCCAGCGCTCCTGCAACCGATCGAGCGTGTTCAACCGATCCCCTGTCGACAGGTACGAGCCAGATCCCGTCAACCGATCAGCGGTCATCGCATCCGCTGTGGGCAGGTGCCCCGTCTCGGACAGAATCCCCATCCATTCAGACAGATCGACCTTCGACCAGTCGACCTCTTCAAGGCGCTCGGCAGGAATGCCACCGCACTGAGGGTTTTCGCCGGTGCCCCACGACATCCCCAGCTGCGGGCGGATCTGCTCCTGGATGATCCGCGATAGCGGCGACGCGAAGCAGCAGTGCGCTTCCCGCTTCTCGATGCACTGGCCCAGAACTTTCGTTTTGCAGTAGCTGCCGACATAGTGGCAGCTCTTCAGCTGACGCTTGGCTCCCAGCTCGAATTCGGATTGCTCACATGCCCAGATGATCTGAATCAGAAGCATCGTGACCGTGTAAATCGTATAGGCCGTCATCACCCAGGAAAGCGCTGTTCCAACGAATGCCTCGCCGCCGCCCAGTTGAATCTCGCCACCAGCAAGGTTGCCGTTCTCAAACGCCGATGTAACACCATCTCTCCCAACAACCGAAAACAGGGAGTTCGCCGCCGCATCACCGAACGCTTGCGCTATGAATTTGGCCGTTTCCTTCATCAACTCCTGCTGAACCGTCGTAAGAATACCCTTACTGGCCGCCTCCGATGCAGCTGCTTCCGTGCCACCAGTGACGCTCTGCCAGGCCTGCACGAAGGGCTTCTGCAGCTCGGTCCAGGCGGTGTCGATCGGCTTGGTCAGCGTCTCCCATGCACCGCGGATGCCCTCCGAAGCGTCCAGCACACCGGTCGCGTTCGCGAGCTTCCCCATCTGAAACAGCATGGTCAGATAGTCCGCGATGCTCACCCCATCTGGCCTGACGCAGCAGTCCACAACGCCGCCGACCGCCTTCTTGCATTCGAGCGGGTCGCCGTTGAAGATGTCGCAGGTCACGTTGTTCAGGCCGTCTGACGGCGTGCACTGGCCATCCATAGCCATGAAGCGTGCGGCATAGAGCGCAGCGGCGGCTTCTTCGAACGCCGGCGACTGCTCATAGGTCGTCGTGACGCAGGGCTTGTCGCCGCACATCACCATGCTGCCGGCGCACGAGTATCCCGTCTCGGTCTCGATCGTCGGGATCTCGCGCTCGTACCCACAATCCCAGGTCTCGGTCTGGACATAGCAGGTGCCCGAGGCGCCCTCCGCACCAGATACGCACTCGCTGGAGATGATGCCGCAGCTCGGATTCGCCTCCAGTTCAGCACAGCTGCTGACCGGCTCCCCGTCGATCACCGGGCAGTGTTCGACGCCCTGCGGGTCGGTCCAGCATTCCATCGGCCCGCGCCAGAAGCCACAGCTCGACTCGACGCTGGCTTCCATGCACATGGCCGACAGGCCAGGCGCCGGCGATATCGACAACTGGTACTCGCAGACACGCACGCCCGCGATCTCCGCACAGACAGGGCCGTCGGGCTGCCCATCGCCATCGGCATCGGGGCCGTAGTCAACCAGGTCCGGCATCCTGGTGCAGGTTGTGGTGGCCGCGCAGAAGCCGTCGCCGGCAGCGCGGGCCGCCGTCACTGCACTCGGCGGATACCACTCGTCGCGCAGCACGGCCCGCTGGGGGTCATAGAGAATCCGGATGCGCCCATAGCCCTCGCCGCCGCCCGTCACCGACACACGGATCTTGAACGACAGAACCTGGCTGGTCTTGAAGTGCGTGCTGACATCGAGGCCCGGGTTCTGCTGCCAGCTCGTCCCCAGCTCGCAGCTGCCAGCCGTCTCCGGCGGGAACGCATCGCCGTGCGGTCCGCTCCAGATCTTGTCCTCGCCCAGCCAGACCTGCATGTAGTCGTCATATTTCACGTAATCGAGCGTCGCCGACAGCACGGCGTCCGGGTTGATCACCTCGACGACGGTCTCCTGCTCGAACACAGCGCAGCTGCCGGACCAGTAGTTGTCGCCAACCCGGCCGATCCACAGCTCCATGCAGCCGTCGCCGCAGCTCGCCAGGTTCATCGGCCCGTCGACATGCCGAACAACGCCGGCGGAATAGTCATGGCGGAGCACGGCCGACCCGCTGACGTCTTTCACCCGCTCGCAGGTCCGGTAATCCGGCATATGCACCTGGCGCGCGGAATCCCGATAGGAATGCTGGGTCTTGCAGGCGCCAAACACGGTCGAGAGCCGGCCCGGATCTGCGTTCAGCTCGTCGACCTGCCAGAAGATCGGATCGTTCCGCAGGTCCGGCCGCATCCTGGCCTTCGAATCGGTGATCATCCGATAGGCTTCACCCGACACAGAAGGCTCCGTCTCCAGCCGCTTCTGTGCGGCCTCGCCGGCACGGGTGAGCGCCGCGTCGTTACCGTAGAGCGACTGGAGGTCGGCCGAACTGTCCACGGTCGCGCCTGGGAACAGCTCGCCAATGCCGAACTTGCTCTCTCGCTGGCCCGGATTGAATGTGATGTCGCCGGTGCCCTGGTCGATCTTGAACAGGCTGTCCAGGTTCTCCAGCTTCTGCGATTCGCCGAAGATCTTCGCCGCGGCCGCGGCGTCCGACATCCTTTGGGCCTGGGTCTGCGCAATCGCCTCGCCGGCGTGCAGCTGAATCAAGCTGATGGCGGCGAGAACCGCCATCAGCTGGCGTTGGAAGAAGGTACGAGACATTGGCCGGCTCCGGCGGGGTGGTCCTGGCCCTGATCGTAGCCAGCCACCGCCGCCGAAACTTCCGCTGATTTATGCGATCGGCGCAACCAATTACGGCTTTTTTGCGGTGGCTTCGCCGGAATATGCGAGCGGTCGAGGCCAGCGAGGCTAGACTGTCTGGCGAATACCCTCTCTGTACACTTTGTGCAAAAAAACAGACCACCCTATAGGTTCAAGGAGTCCCTATCATGTATAATCAGATTGTCGCCCTCTCACTTAGAGGTACCTAACATTATTTCTGTTCAAAATCCAACACTCATCTCACCTTGAGAAAAGGAAACGACAATGACTCTTACGAAGAATGGAAGTGATATCCTTCAAATTGAGAAGGATTTTGATCGTACCAAGAATTGCGCGATTATGTATTTTTCCGTATCTACTATGTTTTTCTTCGTAGTCTCTTTTATTAATGCCATATCCAGACCAAGAAAAATTCCCATCTATGTGCCTGACATAATTGGTCAAGATCTGTTGCCAAATAATGCTATTATGTCAATATATATGATCACTGACATTTTTCATGGCATGTTCCCGTTATTATTTGCTTCTATGATCGGCTTCATGGGTGCTAGCATAATTTATAGGTCAATAGGCTTAATAAGTAAGCGTAGCGAATTTATGCTATCAGTGCTGTCCATATTCATCATGATGATCGCAATAGCCCCGTCTCTTATTGCGCCTGGTGATGACTTCTTGCGGGCAGTTAAAAATCGAGATTTTGACCGAGTCGTCGAAATTTTAGATGAAAATGGCTACAACAATACACCGGAATCATTATATTTGCTCGCTCAAATATCCGCAGAAGAAGGAAAAAATCATCTGCCTATTACTGACGACGTGATTGAACGTATCCCTACGCCATCATCCGGCTTTTCGCCAGACTCAAAGATCGTTTCTCACATTAGATCCCATAAAAAGGAAGAAACTTCTTTGGTTGTTTTAATAGAGGATGATGGATTTGACACTATTCAGTATTCCGATTGGGGCATGGGTATATTTGCATTTTTTTCTTCAGTCGCATTCATTCTGGGCATATTAAAATCATTTCATCTGCGATCGATCCAACACCGGCTACTCCTCGCTAGTTTAGATGTCCAGATCATGAGTAACAGGAAAGAGGGGTAACGGTCTAAACCTGAGACATAGGTAACAGTTCACCTCCGGTGCAACCTGGGTTTGGTGGGGGATCGCAATTCCCCACCAAACTTTTCAAAGCTCGCTTCCCCGCTGATCGAGCCCAGCGCAACAGGCCCGTATTTCACCAGCCAGA
The DNA here is from genome assembly GCF_002684955.1 of Tistrella sp. Lineage (NCBI taxonomy): Bacteria > Pseudomonadati > Pseudomonadota > Alphaproteobacteria > Geminicoccales > Geminicoccaceae > Tistrella > Tistrella sp. The sequence goes on from NZ_NYWI01000004.1 coordinate 22,066, forward strand.
TCTCGGGGACGATCAAGAACAGCCCGATCAGTTCCCCTGCTACTTAAGGCTCCAGCCCGGCAGTGAGGCCGAGCGACGGTCGCTGGTGTTCTGCGCCAGGTGCGGGAGCACGTTTAGCTCACGCAGTTCCATCACGAAGTCGCGGGCGTCATAACCCTTGTCGGCGCCGAGCGTGATCGCGCGCGAGCGCTCTCCCCACGGCTCGATCATCTCCAGCGCCGCCAGCCGCTCGGCTTGGCCGGATACCTTCGTGAGCCTGGTGTCGACGATCAGGCACGAACGGTTCTCCATCAGGCCGTGGCCGATGTAGCACAGCCGCGCCTCCATCCCCGGCCGCTTGCGGTACAGCAATGCATCGGGATCGGTCGTCGAGGCATGCATCTCGTTCGAGCGCTTCTGGCCCTTGAAGTCGACTTCGGCATTGCGCCCGCCGCCGGCACCACGATCGTCGTCATCCGACGGTAGCTCAGCACCATCCTTCGCCTTGCAGCTCATCAGGCTGGCCCAGGCCTGGATCAGCGTGCCATCGACCGAGAAGTGGTCGCTGGACAGCAGACGCTTCACCCGTGGCTGCGCCAGCACCGCATCCGACCGCTGATCATAAGGCTGGTTGGTCCTGGTAATGGCATGGTTGGCCATAGGCGCGGCGCCTGTCTGCCACCTTCCGGTGAGCCAGGCCCGGCACTTCCGCAGGGCCGTCGCCCCAGGTCAAGTCTATTCCGGGGAACCGTCTGTGTCGGCCATCGTGCCGACATTCGACAGCTCAATGGGAGTTCCAGCGGTTCTGCATCCCTCCATGAAGGCGATCAGCGCCTCGCGTAACGCATCCCCAGACTCTCCGGGCGCTTCATTCGGATGCCGGTGATCCTCGAAACGATTCCATCCGATGGGATGAGCTACCTGAAGGTGGAACAGGGCCTCTCCGAGGGTAGCGAGATGCTCGCTCCCATCGACGTGCCCATGGCGCATCTGGTCGATCCGGACTATCCCCAGATCGGGTGAGGTGCGCATGGTGAGCGCGAAGCCGTCCATGCCCTCACCATCGATCGCAAACCAGAGCATCCCGTCCTCGTGGGGCAAGACGAAGGGCGCCACAGCTTCGATGGATGCACGCAGCCGAGCCACATATTCGGCAGCCCTAGCTGGATCGCTGTCGGCGTAGACGCCGATGGCGATCACGTCTTGCATGGTGTCCGACCAACTTCCGCCATGACACAACCCCATGCGGTCCAACATAAAGCCACACAGCATATGCCGGGCCATGCCGCCCCATTCAGAGTCAAGCAGCAATGACCAGTTGGGTACACCACGCCATCCCTGGATTGTGGCAAGAGTCTCCTGGTGGTCCAGCCCCTCCAGTTCCCCCTCCAGGTCCCGAACATCTGCTTCAGCCCGTGCAAGTCTCGCCTTGGCATTCTTGAGTCTGCGCTTCAGGTCGGCCCGCTTCGTAGCATCCATCACCCGGCACGACCTCTCTCGGGGTTACGCGCCGCCTCATCGTACTCAGCCACGAGGGCCACCATCTCCAGAAGCTGACGCTTTGCCGCGAGCGGCAGCCGCGCCCAATGCGTCAGCAGCATCCTCACATCATCAGATGTTGAACGTTCGACGATCATATGATCGGTATCGGTCAAGTCCACAAAGAATTCTGTTATATCCACTTTCAGGAATTGCGCGATTTGATAAATCTTACCCGCCGATATGCGGTTCACCCCCCTTTCATATTTCTGCACCTGCTGAAATGACAGACCCAGGGCGTGAGCGACATCCTGTTGTGTCAAGCCTGCTTCCCTCCTTATCTTCCGCAAGCGCGCACCGATAACGTGCTCGACAGACACCACTGCGCCCAGTTCTCTTTCCACTTCCATTGAATTCCCTCCAGTTCGACGTTTTACATCTGGAGTAGAATAATACATCCCGGTCCCTATTCCAAATAAGTGCCTTCCGACTGTCTGTTGTCACTCTTCGACTGCATCTGCACACATATATTTGATCTCGCTTATACCACCAACAGCTGCTGCCCGCGGCCGTGGACACCTCTCTCCGTCTGGATCGGTGGATCTGTCCGAGGTACGGTATCGTAGTTTGTGCCCTGTTTTTCGGACTGCCTCCAGATGACCACCTCCGGCCCTTATCTCGCTGAATCCGAAACGCCCCGGCTATCCGATACTGACATGGCTGCGCTTCGTCTCGCTGGCGCCGGACAGTTCGTCACGTCCATTCCTCCAACTACAGAAAAAGACCACATGGGGTCCGTAACGCCTGGATCGCGAATCTATAAGCGCTTGATCAATTTGGGACTCATCCTCATAACTGACGAGGAGTGGATCGAAACGACTGACGATGATGGCACCACTGTCTTCGTCGACCTGACTCCAATGCTCATTCTCACAGAACGGGGCGAACGCATCCTTGCCACACAAGAGCGCCGAGGAACACTTAATGACTGTTTCTGACCACACCACACCACCCACACCTTCATCCGCGCTCGAGGCAGTCAATATCGCGTCCGCTGCGCCCAATCTTTACTTCCTCCCATCAGCCTATGATTCCGCAGCAGAGTGCCCGTTCCGCCGCCCAATAAAGATCTTGGAGGCGCTCCACGATTTGAACGAATCCGTAAATATATGGCGTGACCAGCGTACGCAAAACGTCAGCGGTAACAATATTGTCAATATCATGAAGGCGCGTGGCTGGCAGAAACGTTGCAGTATGCATATATCGAAGACCGCAAGCGGCGTTTATCGTCGACATTATGAATTTTTATACGATGGAATATATCACCTGTTCGCCCCGCACATTACTATTGGAACCTTTGGCGCAAACACCTGCGCATCCATCCATTTCATATTTGATGAGACGAATGAGAAGGTGGTCATCGCTCATGTTGGAAAGCATCTTCCAAATACTCGCAGTTGATTATCAGATATAATTCTACAAACGTGCATCAGAAGGATAAATACGATGGGTGATGAATCCCCTCCTCTCAAAACGCCCAACCATTTTGTGCTGCCGGAGCACGACGAGCCTGTGGGCCCGCTTACCATCGACATGGAACATCTGAACGCGGCTTCAGCTTTGCAGGACCAGGCGCACCGTTCGGGCGCGCAAGACGCGCTCGAGATTGCACGCCAAGCGGCGGCGGCATATGCATCCGGGGCAGGCCTTCACCAGCCACCTCTGAGCCATCTTCACTATGCAGCGGACTCGCTCTCCACAATGTCCGCGCTTCGCGACGCACTCGCCAGCTCAAAGCAGCCGCTCGGGCTGGGATCCGAGGGTCAGCACGGGCTCCCATTCAGCGCTACATCGACCGTATGGCCCTCTCCTTCCTTCACCAGCCTCGACGCAATACATCTCAGCGCCCCCGGCCTCGACTATGCGACCGCCTTAAGAGATCGGTCTCTCTGATGCCCAGAATATCCCGCGCTCATATCTTCGAGAATCTCCATTCTAATCGATGGCACTTTGTGCCATCAGAGCATGGGGAAACCCCGGCACAGCTACAGAATGCTTTGCTCTCTTGCGCCAAGCGTTGGCGCCGGATGCCCAAGAACCACAGACTCGAAACCCGCCAAGTGGTTCAGCATGGCCACCCCGGTGTTGAGTGCCGCATCATCAAAGTTCATCCGCCAGTTCCGCGGGGCAAAGACCCATCGTCCGACAACGTCGTTGAGCAGGCCTGCACCTGTCTCTACGGGGCATATCTCGAAGAGCAGTTCGCACGGGATCTGAACATGGACCCGCGACATCTAAATATGCTTCGCATGGGAACAAGGAAGCTGACGCCAGCGCAAGCGGCCGCTATGACCGATCTTCTTGAGCGTCGCCGCCGCCAGATCGATGCCGTACTCCTCGACTTTGCCGCTCTAATCCGCCCCTGATTCCCAGGGATTGATGACGGTCAGGCCTGCCGCCTCAAACGGGCTGGTGTCCCGTGTCGCCACCATAAAGCCATGCTCCGCGGCGATCGCCGCAATATATCCATCAGCCCTGGCGATCGCTTTGCCCTCCGCCTTTGCGCGTCCCATCAGCAGCGCATAGGCCTGACCGGCCATCAGATCAAACGGAAGAATGCGCCCCTCAAAGGCCGGCAATACATCACGCTCGAGCCGCTCCTGATACAAGGTCCGCCGCTTACCTTTCGGCATGGTCGCGAAACCAAAACCCAGCTCCGCCACAGTAATTGCGGACAAATACAGAGTTTCAATTGGCTGCGCGTCAATCCAAGCGAGCACCCTCGGGTTTGGCTCGATCTTCCACAGCTCGGAAATCAGGTTGGTATCAATTATGATCAATCGAACCTCGTCGGTTCCGCTGGCGTCTTGTCACGCACGCTGTTGAGATGCTCTGCCTCTTCGTCCGTCAGACCACCCGCCTGGCGGACGATCGCGGCAATCATCGACCCCAGCTTGACACGCTCTGGTGGTCGCGCTGCGGCCTCTAGGATCTCCCGGATCTCCGCTTCCGTGCTGCGGCCATGATGCGCTGCCCGCACGCGCAGCGCCCGATGCACCTCATCAGGCAGATTACGCACCGTTAGGTTCGCCACCGTGGCCTCCTCTCGCTCTCGCCATCATTGCTCGCAATGTATGCCTCCTGCTAGCGCGCAGCAAGAGCAGAACGGCCCCACCGCTTCGTAACCAAGACACTGCCAACAGGCTCCACTCCCCCTCCCCTGGTCATGGACCTCCGTATGTCCGTTACGCACGCTCAACTGAAACAACGCGTCCGGTGGTCATGAACACGATCAGGCCACGTGTTGCACCGGTGAGATCCAGATAGGCCCGGACCTGCGCCCGGTAGTGCTCAAGCGCCTCTACGCTCGGCGAAACATCACTCTTCCAATCCACGACCACAGCCGCGGAGCGGTCGGGCGCCAGACAGACGGCATCAACAACACCGGTCGTTATCTCATCCACCTGACCGTCCTCCACCGCACCATACACCGGAAACTCCGCCTCCAGAGCCGGCACAAGCGCCGCTACCTCTGGCAACGCCAGCGTCCGAACAACACAGGCCGCCAATTCCGCCGACGACAGGCCCTCGACAGCGTCAGCGACAGGCTCACGGCCCAAGGCCCTGATCAGCTCGACCGCGCGGGTGGCCAGCTCGCCTTCATGCGCGCCGACCTCACCGGTCAACACCTCCTCCATCAGCTTGTGCAATACCAGACCACGATCGCGCCCTCCCTGAACCAGGGGACCGGCCACGTCGTCAGGCATCAAGCTGTCGACGCCCCCGACCCAGATGGTTGCCTCAGCCTGCGGCACCGAACCAGCTGTCGCCCCCTCATCTCGACTTGGTGCACGCCAGACGATCCGTTTCTGCGACGCCACAATGGCGGCGGCTTCAGCGGCGAAGACCGTGCGCGTTTGCGCGTTCGGCGCGGCGGCGCCGACCGGCGCGACATCGGCCGGAAGGTGCGACAGATCAATGCCCGGGAGATCCGCGATGGACAGATCCACCAGCCTGATCCAGCTCGCCGTGGAGGGCGCCAGGTCGAGACGGGGGAGAATCAACAGCTCACGCGCCCGCGTCGTCGCTACGTACCAAAGCCGCACCCTCTCGCGCTCAAGCTCAGCCTTCTCCGACTCCCAGGCATCCTGGTAGCCTTCCGGCACGCAGCCGAAAATCGAGCAATAGAAGAGGTCGGCTCCACGGTCTATGACCGCATCGTCCACCTGTGTGACGCTCGTCATCGTGTTCACGGGAATGACAATCGGCCATTCAAGCCCTTTCGCCGCATGCATCGTGACAAGCGACACAGCCTCTTCCTGAGCATCCGGCCGACCTTCAACGGCGCGCGTCTCGTCATTCCACGCAGCCGTCATCGCATCCGCGAATGCACCGAGCCCGCGGACAGCATAGGTCGTCGCCAAACTTAGGTAGAGATCCACATTCGCCAGCGCGCGCTCTGCCTGCCCTTGGTGGCGAGCCATGAGGATCGGGCGGACCCGCATCACATCCACCGCCTGCGAAAGAAGCTCGTGAGGGGTGGTGCTGTTTCTGCGTCGTGCGAGCGTCTGCAACCGCTCTAGGACGTCACGTGCGAGCGGATGCTGAATAAGCTTGGCATCGATACCGAGGTCCAGGCGTATATTCCGCTCCGGATCATCGCTTTGCTGCGACAAGGACCAGACAATGTCCAGCAGTTCTTCCTCACTCAGACCGACGATCGGCCCTCGAAGCAACGCGCCGAGTGCCAGCCTGTCTCGACGATCAGCGAGAACCCTGGTCAAAGCGATCAGATCCTGAACCTCCTGCCGCCGAAAGAAGCCCTTCCCCGCCTGGGTCGCAACAGGAATACCGCGCCGCTCAAGGGCCTCCTCATAGCGCCACAAATCGGTGCCGGTGGGTGCGAGCAAGGCGATGTCGCCTGGCTGGCAAAGCCGTTCACCCCCCCGGCGCCGGTCGAAAATCGGATGGCGGTGGATCATGCGCGCACAGAGGTCTGCGACGGCTTCCGCCTCTGCATCCCTCTGGCGGTCGGCCGTGGCCTTGCCGTTTTCGTCGGCCGCGGCAACATCGAGCGCTGCAACAGCGACGGCATCACGATCCTCATGAAAGGGATCCAGGGCAATAAATCCTGGCTGACCATCTGCCGAGAGCACTGACGCAAAACAGTCGTTCACGAAGTTCAAAATGGATGCGCTCGATCTGAAATTGGTGGAAATAGACTGAACGCTTTCCTCCTCCTGGGTCCGAAACGCATCTCGGGCCTGAACATAGGCGCCAACATCAGCGCCGCGGAACCGGTAGATCGCTTGCTTGGGATCACCCACAAGGAACAGAGCGCCAGGCCTGATCCTGAAACTCGTCCAATCCGCCCCCTCTTCCACCGGCTCGCCACACAGACGCCAGAATATTTCCGCCTGTAGCGGATCTGTGTCCTGGAATTCGTCAACGAGCACATGACTGAAGCGCTGAGCAAGTGCTCTTCGAATGTCTTCGTGGTCACGAAGCAGATCCCGAGCTGCGTAAAGCAAATCGTCGAAATCCAGCTGCGCGCTCGCGCGTTTGTATTCACGGTACCTACGAAGAACCGGCCGGACTTCGTCGATCAAAGCGGATAAGGCATGGCCAGCGGCAGCTTCCAGCAGGGCGGACCAGGCGTCACAGCATGCTGTGTAATGCCCTGTCGCAACAGCGTTCATCCGGTCGCCATCAGCTGCCGAAAGGCCCGCCTTCTTCGCCGCCTCCCGCCACCTGGTGGCCTTACGGTAGGCCTTCCACTTACCGGCCTGGGTACACAAGGCCTCATGGGGTCGACTGACCAGAAGGCACACCAAGCCCTTGGGGCTCGAATGATCGTCAGCTGGAACGAGCCCGGTAGCCATGGCGACGAAATTCTGGACCATGGCCACCGTTTCCGGCTCGAAGACAGCAGCACCATTTACGAACGATTCGAAATCGGCCACAGCATTGTCAAAAACCACACGCCGGCCATCCAGAGAAGAAGCAGGGGGCGCACCGAGGGTACGCCGCTGCCGGAGATTTTCTGCAATCGTATGGACCAGCTTGACCGCCGCTTCCGGGCTGTACAGGACCATTTCGGCCAGGAAGCCATCCTGCTGGTCCGACAGCCGCTCACGGAGCCAGGTATCGACGATCTCACCGAACACCAAGTCGCCCTGGTTTCGATCCATGATCGACGCACCAGGATCAATGTCGGCTTCGGCCGGATACGGTTTGATCAGACGCTGGCAGAGGCCATGGATGGTGGAACAGGTGATTTCATCGATCGCAGCACTGGCCACTGCCAGGTTCGCTCGATGAACGTCAGTGAGCCTTCCATCGAGGGCGATACGCAATTCCGCAGGCATTTCTCCGGCGGCCAGAACCGCCACGACCTCACGAACACGTGACAACAACTCCGCCGCGGCCAGTTCGGTGAAGGTGACCGCTGCAATCGCTCGCGGCGCTACACCGTCGGCCAGCATCCACGCGATTCGCCCCGCCATCACCGCGGTTTTGCCGGACCCTGCACCGGCTTCTATCAGCAACGACCGGCCGTATTCCCGGATAGCTTTGATGCGGGCATCGTCGTCCCTGAGTGCCTGCGATGCTCCGCTCATCATTTTGCCTCCCAGACCTTCGTGAACGAGCCCAGCCGCTCAGTTGCCGCTGACATCTTGCGCTTGCCATACGTCGCCCGCGCATTCGCAGGAAGGGCGAACGCCAGGTCATCATGGTCGCTACCGGTATCGGGACCAGGCAACCCTGCGCCGCCGGCAACGCTCGCACGCGCATCACGGAGATAGCCTGCGACCTCTGTGAGAGCGCCCTCCGGATCGTCGAGCCGGAGATTAACCATGTCGCGCAGATAGAGGAGTGAGGGCTTGATGGCTACGTCATCACCCAGAAGGGCCTTAACGGCGAAGCCGTAGAGACACCTTTGCAACTCCCGTCCACCATTCAGCCGGATGTCCGCTGAGGGTGTTCGGCCGGTCTTGTAATCGCAGACCGTTGCGCACTTGCCATCAGACGAGAGATCGAGCCGATCGATGAAGCCGGCGATGTTGAACTCAGTGCCCGGGATCGTCACAAGGCTATCCGTGTCCCAGGGCACATCAGCATCCGACTTTGGTCGAACGCCCCCGAACGGCACCTCGCTATACGACCGCATCGCAACAGCGCCGCCCTCATGGCCATAGAGCAAACCCCGCACCGCCATAACGTGAACGTCATCGAGCGTGCGGCGCCAAATAACAGCGGGTGGTACCGGCCGTTCGCCTTCCCAGCTTGCAGCAACGACCTCGAGGGCCTCCGATACTGCCGCGTCGATCCGCGTCTGATCAGCAGACACCGCGCCGCCGCCCAGGCCCCGCAATGCCTGATCGAGCACCATATGCACGAGATCGCCTAACTCAAGCGCATCCAGAACCAGCGGGTCATCCCCTGGTTTCGGTTCTCGCCATCCGAAGGCATAGGCCCATACGAAACCGAGAGGGTTCCGCAGCAATCGTCGCAGCGAGCTGGCCGATTGCGTTCGGTCCAGAATGGCGAGAATCGCGGGATGATCTGGGCGCACAAGGCCGTCGTGCGCCGTGATGTCTGATCGCCGCCAATCTATCCAACAGCCGCTGGCACTGATCGCTTGCGGAGCCGCTGCGAATTCCTGTGGTCGCGCCAAGAGCCGGTCAGTCTCGCTGAACGCATGTGCCGGCACCGCATTGCGACGAACATATGCTTCGTCTCCTCGGCCGGCGAGCAACGGGCTACGCCCGAGCAGTCGACCATCACTGTCCCGCCGTGCCCGCGACAGCGTCACCTCGCCGCAGGTGGTAGCGAGGATCGTGTCGAAGTCGCGGCGATCGGCGAGATTCACCGGAAGGGGATCCAGTTCATCCGTCGGGATGATGTGATCCGGTATCAGCCGGTCCTCGGTAATCCCGCGTGGCCAGCGGGAAGAGTTCAATCCCAGCAACCGCACGAAGCGGCGGGGAGCAGCAGCCAGAGCACTGGCCGGCATCCAGGCGGCTGCAACGCAGGCGTCCAAGCCATCATCCTGGCGCAACACTGCCAATGTGGCATCAATCGACGCAGCAGGGCCGGCCCGAAGCGCCTTGCGCCATATGGTGAGGGCACGGCCCTGCAGAAAGCTCTCCCCTATCTCACCGGCCGCTTCAGCTCCTTTCGACAGCAACTCGACCACGGCCTGCAGCTCAGACGCGTGATCGACGCCATCAGGCCAGGCTTGCGGTGTGAGGCGCGACAACAATCGCTGCCATGCCCCCGGCGTCGAGAGAGGTGCATCAGCGGGCAGGATCCCCACCCAGCCGTCTGGCAACGGTTCGAAGAGCCCTTGATCACGACACAGCGCCGCGAGGCGCCGCAAGCGGGATTGCGACAAGCCGCGACTCACGATGTCTGCGAGAGCCGACGCCGCCTGCCCGTCGCGCGTCGCAACGATCGGTACCCCATGAGCAAAGTGCAGCGCGACGTTGGCATCACCTCGCGCCGCAAGAAAGTGGGGGTCGTACTCGGCTGGTGACGCCGCAGCTATGGCTATGTCTGAGGGCGATACACCCGAGGCAAGGAGGCTCCGCAACCAGCGCATGGCCTCGACAGTCTCATGATAGGCTGTCGCAGCACTCACGACACTGATCCCCGGTGTCAACGCTGGCGACCGGATAATCGAGGCACCGGTTTCCGCCAGCCATTCCGGCACTACCCTGGGCCCGGCATGCCATTCAACCGGGACTCTAGCCGCGAGTGCCTTTAGAAGCGGCCGCCAGCAGGGCGACAGCTCGGTGACGCCGGCGATCTTGATCGGCCCGAGCACTTTCGGTGCATGCACGATCCGCTCAAGAGCGGCTGCCACGATATCTGCCGGCCGCAGCATACCCACCGGCAGGAGATCGAGCACGGCCGTCTCCAGTCGCGCTATTGCACCGAGCCGTGGGTGATCTTCAGACCGGTCACCGATATGGATGCCGGCACGCCAGACCTTGTGCAGCGTGTCGGCCGCCGCATCGACCATCCCTGGCAGTGATCTGATGCTATCCAATGCGCCCATGGGGGTCACAAGCAGGGCCGCCTGAATCGCTATTCGCAGGCGTTCGTTATCGATCGGGCGAATGAAGCCGCCAGCCAGGCGGACCGCCGCCTGTTCGAACGACATCACCTGAAGGCCGTGTTGACCGTCGCGCGCTGCCTGCCGCCGGCTCTGTTGCACCGCCACTCGACCATGAACGACGAGCGTCGACCGATCCATCTTCCCCACGGGCCATCTCCCTTCGCGCTCCTTGGCCGATCCTGCGACGGCCTCCGCAAGGGACTGCCCGCCCCTCATGCGTGCCGGTAGCATGACCTTTCTCGCGCAAAACGAAAAGACAGGCATTGCCGCCATCCAACATCGAGCATGCGACGTTCTGATGCGGCTTCGATGTGCTGGCTCTCCGTGTGCCAGCATAAATCCTAGGACTATGGCATTTTGGAATGTCTTTTTAAGAAAAATGGGGGCTGCGCAGACGCTGTTACATGCCTGTCTGACGACTTCAAGATGCCACGGACCACTATAGTCTGTACGCTCGCACAGTGTCCGCTATCCTAATATAAGAAGATTCACCATCTTCTCTAATTACTAAACTGACGGCGCCAGCGATTTCGTTACGAGTTATATTAATTGCGACCACATTTTTCGGATGATCCCCCCATTTATTTATACGACCAATGTTATCTTGCGAAAAGAATTCACAAAATCCCCCCATATCACGCTCAAATTTCTGCAGTTTATCATCCGCCTCCTTGAGCACTTCCACCGTCTTACTACGAACCGCATCAGTCATATCGCATATTTTATCAAGTGCCTCTTCTTCCGAATTTAAACCGGCATAAGTGGACAATACACTTCTGATATCATCAATTCTCGCGAGCGGCTTGAACGCATCACTGACCGCAACGGCCCCAGACAGCACCCCAAAATCAATGTTGCGCGTCTGCTGTCCCCCACTCCCTTTAAAACCCGCCGGCCCCAGTTCAGCCATCTCGCGGGATATGGTTTCGGTGACAATCAATTTTCCACCGTTTCGTCTAGCCTCCCGCAGAAGCCGCACCATCTTCGGCGCCTTCTGTCGGAGCAACCTCAGAACACGGTCTGCTTCAAGCGCAGCCGGCCGGACCCGCTCCACTGCCGCCAGCTTCCGACCGACCAATGGGAGATGCTCCAACAAATAATCCTCTTCGTCCCTGCGCGTCTGCCTCCTCCTATATTCAGCATCTGCCGCGTTGCGGGTCTCTTGGGCAGCACACTCATGCCCGATCGCCGCAACCGCTTGCAGATCAATAAGGTAGATAAACACACCCCTGAGGTATTTATTTGCTTGCGGACACATGGGACAATAGGCCATGTCACCATCGACACGCTTCTTTCTATCAATATCGAATTCAGCCAGCTTTTCGAAGCGCTCCGATTTATTGATCGGACCAGGATGAATACCATGAAACGTCTCAGGCGCCCCCGTCTTTTTTACATGTTCGCGAAATTCACGCACTAGATGGTCTGGTCGTTCCTTGAAGGAACGAAAATGCGGGGTCTGGCTGCGATCTTTCACTTGCCCCTCTTCAGAATGTCGTAGCGTGATCTTGAACGGCTAAGCCGCCCCGTATTTTTAATACAAGGGCGGCTCAAATAACTCCGTGACTGATTGACGATACAAGCCGGAATATTTCCGCCTGGTACCGCGCGTCTTCTAGGGCGTCGTGCGTGCCCGACAGGGTTGGTTTCAGGTGCGCCGCAATTTTGCTGGATCGTGTATCGCGCCAGGAACAGCCCGTGGCGCCCATGTAGAGCGCCTTAATGTCCAAGGCGGTGAAGCCGAATGGATTCTTTCCGAGAAAGCGATGAAAATAGTAATTAATGAATGACCAGTCGAAAGGCGCATTGAATCCAACGAACACAATTATATCATTAGGCTTCGCTAATCTCGACAGCCATTCCGCGAATGCTTTCATCGCTGTTTCTGGGTCCAAGCCTCGATTCTTAAGGTCTTTCACGGAAATCCCAGTGACCTCCAACGCCTTCGGAGCGAACTTGTCCGTAATCGGCTTTATCTCACAGGTGAAGCCGTTGTCAGGGTCAAAGACTGAACAGGCTCCAATCGACAGGAGACTGTATTCCCCGGGTATCGGCCCTGACGTCTCGACATCGACCGAAACAAAGATTTCACGGCAGTCGGTCATGAGATCAGGGGCTCCACAGGTACGAGTGTCGGACGATTGCGGATAGCGTTCCAGTGCTCCCGAAACGCCCGCCTCCGGTCGTCTGCGCTGCCATTCGTTTTCCAGTGATGGCCGGCGAACGTGGTGATGTCAAACGGCAGGGTGGCCCCCTCCCGCGCTGTAATCATTGTGGGCAGGCCACGCCCGAGCGCATACCCGAGTTCGAGGAAACAATTTGGCCGTGCGCCGGTAATGTCGGCGATGACAAGGCTGCTACGATGGAGTCTGGCGAATATTTCCTGATCGATCCGCGCATGTTCATAGGTTTGCCGTCCGTCGATAACGAGCAGACGGTATCCCAGTTCATCCTCAAGCACCGGCTTTGCCACCACATCGAAGAAATCCTGCACGTCCGCATAGTCTTCATGCTCAGGATTAAGCAGGCGCACGGCGAATACCTTCGGTCGATCGAGAGATTCGAGGAGGTCGATGACAGCGGACACACGATCCGGAATGCTCTGGCGTCTCGGGAAGCAGATGCGATTGATCCAGTGATGGGCATCACCGTCGTCAGCGATCTGGAACAAGCGACGAGTTTGAGCACTTGCAAGGCAAGAGGCATAGAGCTGACGCGCACCCCTGGTTTCGGCGCAAATAGGAAGGTTCAGGGGTACGATCGGCTTGCCTGCATCGTGGTAGAGGTTTGCGAGATACAGAACGCCTTCGTCGCCACCCACCGCAATCAGGACGTCACCAAAACGGGCCTGCGCTTCCATCCGCTTGCTGTTCATATTCCAATGCGCCGCGCTCTCGATCTTTATTAACTGCGACGTTCGCAGTTCGTCCCACAGATCGAGGTATTCATCGGGTACCTGATCCTCGGTCTTGTGGTGCTGCACAGCGACAATGAACGGCCCTGGAGCGGTTGACGGCCGATGAGCAAGGTTGTCTTTCACCGCTTTCCAGATCAGCCAGTCGAAGCAGACTGGCAGCCCATCGACGCTCCGCTTGGGCTCGGCATCAACGGGAATGACGAAGTTGGCGCCACGTTTCACGAGTTCCTTGATCAGTTGGGTGATCAGTACGCGCGCTGCCTCCACTTCAGACGTTGGCGCGATCTTCAGATCGTTCGCGACGCTACCGGAGATATGGATCCGGCGGCCGTGCAGAGGAGACCGAGCCATTATCTGTCCTCCATGACAGGCGATGCATGAAGGGTGGACGCCACGGCCCTAAGGTCTGCGATGTCCAGGGCCCGGTCGGGATAGGCTCTGGCGAGTGCCGCAGGGTAGAGCCGCGTCCGAATGTCCGAATATGTCCATGATGGATGGCCGTCACGCGCGCCGGTCAGCCGGGTCAATTCGGCGAGCTGCGATTGCGTGAGTCCAAGAGCGGCCAGGTCCATCTGGAAAAGCTGCTGGCGTTCGGCTTCGCTGGGGCGGCTGAAGCTTTCAACGATCGCCGCCCGCCGGCGCAAGGCAGGGTCGAGAACCGACAGACGGTTGGTGCAGAGGATCACGACGATCCGGCCGCCATACTGCCGGAGATCGTCCACACCCTGGATCAGCGTGTTCACCGCCACCTTGTCCTCATGATGGCTGTGATCCTGCGCGCGGGAGGCCGCCAGGCTGTCGCCTTCATCGATAATCAGGATCGCCCGTCGCGTTTTGCCGGCGGACTGAACAACTTTGCGGAATGCCTCGGCGATAAGGGTGCCCATTTCGCCGACCATGCCGTTACCGCGCACCCGGTTCGACAGCTTGAAGAGCATCGAATCCGAACTGCGCGCCTCAGCCACCAGTCGATTGGCAATACATTCCGCCATGGCCGTCTTACCGGTTCCAACATCCCCGTGGAAAATCACCAGAGGATATTGCTCAGTGACCAGATCGCACAGCGCGAGCTTGCCGCCATGATGTTTTCTGTTCCAGTCGCCGAGTGCACCGACATTCAGCAAAAGACGAAGCTGGTGGTGAACCCGGTCGTAGCGCTGATCGAAGCCGAGCAACCTCCTTTCGCGCGTGGCCAGGGTATCGCTGGGAAGCGCAATTTCACTGTCAAAAATGCTCGCCTGACTCATCCTACCCAATCCTTCCTCTGCATCCCGTAGGTGCTGCTGACATAGTTGCGCCCACCTGACGAACTGAGGCTGGCGTGCCTGGTGTCGGCATCAGTCGGGCCCCATCCGACCTTTAGCTTGCCCCGCATTGCCTCCTCGGCTGCCTTCGTGTAGGCGTCAGTATGTCTGATCACGATCCGCAGTTCGGCGCCGGCGACACGCGGCCACAGCACACCACCAGGTCGGCTGGTGCTCAAGGTTCCCGCATCGGTATTGACCTCGAAACGAACAGCCTTCAGCTCGCAGCCGTTTTGTAGCAGGGTCACATCCACCCATGCCAGATAGCCCGCCTTGGCGAGCACTTCGATGTCGTCGGCATAATCAGCAGCTTTTTGAGGCGTCCACCCCCCGGTACTGTCAGCGATCATCGCAAGATCGGCCCGCACGCGCCTCACGACGTTTTCGATATCCGTTGTCGTATATGTGGCCGAAGCGGTTCTGGTCTGGCTCATGTCAGTCCCTCACCTTGAAGCCCGGCCCGAAGACCTCTTTCCAGATGGAATCGTCATCCTCGACCGCTGCGTAATTCACCGTCTCCCATGCCGCCTGTGCCGCGGTGACGATCTCCTGCCGTTCAGCTTCGGAAATCCGGCTGGCGACGTTGTTGAAGCTGTTCACCGGATCGAGGATCACGACTGGCTCAGAGAACGAGCCGCGCGGAAGCGTATTTTCAGGGAAGCTGATGTGTTCCTTAGAGTCCGTCCGAGAAGTTATCTATGATTTCCGGCTCCTTGCGATTCTCCGCATCATGATCCGGATCATGGCGAGGCGGAGGAATGCCAAAGC
>NZ_NYWI01000005.1:0-121320 GCF_002684955.1 Tistrella sp.
CTGCGCCACGCAGAAAAGGGAAAAGTGGACGACTTTTACGCCGCCCGCAGCGGGACTATCCCGCCGCTACCGTGGTCGACTTTCTCACCGCCGTTCTCAGCCAGCCGCTTTCCCTTTGACGCGATCTTGCTGATTCGCTCTGCTGATGCCTTAGTTCCGCTCCGACCTTTGGCCTCAAGCGCTTTGAGTTCCTCAATTTCTGCTGCAAGATTAGTTCGCAGCCACTCGCGAATGTCATGGTTCAGTCCGCTGATGAGAGACCAAGCAAAACTGTGAATCGTCGAGACTTCAACTGTGCTATCGAACTCCAAACGGCGGTTGATCTCGTCGCATGCGGCATTGGTGTATGTGATGACACCAACCCGTTGACCACGAAACCGAAGCGTTTCGCCGAACGTCCGCCGGACATGGTCAAGCGCTTTGACCAGTGAGCGCGTCTTGCCAGAACCCGCGCCGGCGAACAAGAAGAAGCTCTTAGGGGAACTAAGGTCAAGACAGCCCGCGATCTCTTCATCAGCCGAGCTATCCATATCATTGTTAATCATACTGGCGGCAGTCATGCGACCACCTTTGTCTTGCCAATAACATCCTGTTCTTTACGCTTCAACTGCACCGCAAGCCAGATAAGGCCATCATGGATGTATGCAGGCACCTTCAACGCTTCTATCTTCTCGCTATACAGAAGATCGAGTGCAAACTCTGCTTTGTTCCCTGCCTTCAGTGCTTTATGCACTGCTGCGGCAAGAGCATCCAAATCTGCACTGTCCGCTAGAGCATCCCGAAATTTCGCAATGAGTCCATGGCCCTCAAGATCGGCAAACAGTGCCGTATTTTCATAGAGAAGTGCGTCCTCGAATGTGTTTGCCAATGCCTCGGCTGGATCATTCGACTTGAACCCCAGGGCGATAGGTTGCTGATAAGCCACCCGTATCGCGTATCCGCTGGGGTCCGCCTTGGTAAGGTCGGCGGCAGTCTTGTCCAACAATGTGTCCAGAGAGTCTTCGGCAGGAATCCACGACTTCAATGTTTCGTTCCGCGCCTTCTGGCCGCTATTGCGCTTCGGGGGTAAAGCTGCGCTCGACGTGCCGTCCTTGGCATCAATGTCAGTCACGATCAAGGTGGTAAGCCCGAGATGCTCCAACAACGGCTTAAGGCGGTGCGCATGGCTTCCACCGATCTCCAGCCAAGTTATGTAGCATCGTCGCAGATACTCGTAATCTGAACGCTCACGAACAAGATGCGGTACGAGGATTCGTTCTGCGGGGCCTTCGACAAGCACAGCGCCATCTGCGAAGAACAAGTCGCAGTGCGTGGCTTTGAGATAGCGCGTAACGAACTTCTCGGTTGGGTCGAGGCCACCGAAAACCTCTGAAAGGTTAACTACGGAGGCTACCGGCACGGCACCAGCTTCGGCAGGAGCCGGTAGCCTGCGAAAATACCGAAGGGATGCAAACTCACACTCGTGCGCGAGATGGCTGGAATGTGTGCTGACAACCAATTGGGTTCTCAAGGCGGAAGCATCCCCCAATTGGGGATGCTTCCGAAGTACGGCATAAGCCTGCTTGATGAATACCTGCTGTACCTGAGCGTGCAGGTGTGCCTCAGGCTCTTCAACAAGCACGAGATGAAGGGGGGCAACGAAACCATCCTCCACTGTGGTGGTGCCGCCGGCCTTACCGACGCGCATCCACCTGTCGCGAAAGCTCATAAGCGCGAACACCATCGAAACCAGATTCTGGTATCCAAGGCCATTAGAGTCTTCCGGCAAGCGGTGTCCCTTTGCCGGTTCAGCCAGATGCGTCGGTACTTCGTACTGGACTGCTGATCCGTGATTCAGGCCATCCGTCGGCTTGATCCGTGTCGTGATCGTTAGCTTCGGATCTGTGACACCCGGATAGCCGATATGCTCCAGCTCCTTCAGTGCAGCGGCGAATCCCTCGGTCAGCCGAGCTTCAAAAGCCGCTTCCGCCTCATGGAGCGCCTGCAATGCCTGCAAGTCACTAGGCTCCGGCTTGTCATACGGGTCCAGATGCTGTTGATAGTACGAGCGCAGTTGCGCTGATAGCTTTTTCCCGCCGCGTGTTTCCTGTGGATCGTAGGTGGGGCCGTCCTCGCTGGATGTACGCGAGATACCAGCATGCCCAAAGCCGCGTTGCGCACTTATCTCATCGACACAGATCAGGCCCTTGAATGGGTCTCCATCGACTGGATCACTGTCAGGTGACAACACCTGGGGTACTGCCAAGCCTCCTTGGGGGCTCTTGAGTGCCGCCGGATCAAGAAGGTAAGCACGAACCGTGAACAAGCTACGTAAGCGGCGACCAAGGAAGTCCATCATGGACTGGGGCCAAAGTGAGAAGGTAAATGCAGGCGCGGCTGACGACGCCGATGCTGTTTCCACAACTACGTCAGCACCGCCTTCGGACTCCACAACTGCGGAGGCGGCTGCCGTGACAAGCGGCTGCGCAAGTAGCTCAGCGATTGCCGTTCTTGCCTTCAAATACTCTCGCTGTATTCCTTCGTTGTCCTTAGGTTCTAGGCGAAGTCGAACGCCGAGATGGCCTCCCGCCCAGTCCAGAGTAGGAAGCAATTTCTGGACATAGTGCAGTTCGTTGTTGGGAACATTGAGCCATACGTCCAAGAATGGGAGAACCTCGCTCCAATCAAGTTCGGGCAGTGCTTCACCGTTATTGACAGCCGCCTCCCACGCCGCGGCGGAGGCATTGATCTTTGTCCAATGAGAAAGAGTCAGGTCATTGACAGTGAACTCAGACGGCTCGACCAAGAATCGCCGAAGCGCAACCATCGCAGATGTTTTACCGCTGTTGTTCGCCCCCACAAAGACAGTCTTCTGTTCCGAGAAATCTATGCGTACTGCTTTGAGCTTTCGGAAGTTACCAATCTCGACGTGCTGAATATGCATTCTGTTTATCCCTTCGCTACCGACGACAAGGCGGCGCTAATATTGTTTTTTCTATGCGTAAAGCCTCTGCTGGGTAGCGACGATGTACCTACTGGCCAACAGCCAACCGGACGGGCTTGCCAATGCGGCTCAACATCTCGACCAGCGTATCAATAGTGAACTTGGTCGTCTTCCTGTTCACCACATCCGACACGCGCGGGCGAGACACCATCAGGATTTCCGCCGCTTCGGCCTGCTTCAAGTGATGCTGCTCGATCCACGCCGCCAACTCGGCCATGAGCTGTTCCTTGAGCTGCTTCGTGTCATTGATCTGCTTTTGCGACGCCAGATGCAGCCGCTTGGCTTCCTCCGGTGGGAACCCTAGTTCCAGGAACAGATTCGCTCCCGGCTTGGTCACATGGCGGATTTCAGTGTCGATCTTCATGGCTTGCTTTTCCTCGCGTTGACGATGGCCCGATAGCGCGCCTCGGCGATGCGCTTGTCCTGCTGGCTGGTCGCCTGCGTCTTCTTCTGGAAGCAGTGCAGGACGTACACGGCTTCCTCGAACTTGGCCACATACATCACCCGGAACGCACCGTTAGCTTCCCGGATGCGGATTTCACGGGTGCCGGCCCCCACTTCATCGAAGGGCTTCCAGTCCTCCGGCTCCAGTCCTGCCTGGACCTTGCCCAACTGGAACCCTGCCTGCCGGCGGGGTTCGACGGGAAAGGCCAAGAGGTCGTCGTAGGCCGACCCGACCCAGCGAATCTCTTTCTCCATCATGCACCGCCTGTATAAAATTTTATACCAGAATGACCGCCGATGCCACCCTTTGGCATCGGTGCCGAGGAAGATTCGCCAGACACTGTCTGGCGAATTGGCATGGCGGGGAGAACCCCCGCCGCCGAAAGCACCTTCTTGCTCATGCCACCGCTTCCTCGGCGCGGCGCGCACCCGTAATCGTCTTGCGCCGGTTCGCCACCAGTTCCGCCGCCTGGCGCACCGGGTCATCCTCGGTGTGGACGTAACGCATGAACATCGCCACGGTCTTGTGCGCGGTCAGCGCCATGCCGACCTTGACCGGGATACCGGAGTTGGCAATGTCGGTGGCCGAGCGGTGGCGGATGCCGTGCGTCCCCACATGCGTCGCACCCGCCGCCTTGAGCACGCGGCTCCAGCCGTTGTAATACTCTCCCGTGGTCAGGTGCTGCCCTGGATGGCTCGGCGACGGCAGGACGTGGGGGCAGTCTTCCCGCCGTGGTGCCGTCGAGAGCAGCCGGTGGGCTTCCTCGCTCAAGGGCTTCGACATGCCGCCGGTCTTGCTGTCGGGCCAGACCACCCGCCGGTTCTCCAGATCGACCCAATCCCATTGCAGGCCGACGATTTCGGAGCGGCGGCCGGCGAACTCGAACTGCAAGCGGATCGCCAGGGGAATGACATAGTTCTCCAGCCCCTCCGCCTCCAGCTTGTCGAGCTGGCGGAAGATCCGCCCCATGTCCTCGTCGCTGATGAGGTGAGTGGCTTTGCCGTTGGGGTACATCGGGACATGGCGGCATGGGTTCGTGCCGTCGGGACGGTAGCCCCACACTTCGGCCAGGTTGAACATCCGGCGCATGACGCCGAACGTGCGGTTCGCGTCGGCGGGCTTGTGGGCCATCTTCTTCATCATCCCGGCGATGTCCGGGCGCTTCACGTCCCGAACCTTCAGCCGGCCGATCATCGGGATGATGTTGCGGTCGATGACGCTCTGGTAGCCTTTCTGCGTGCTGGGCTTGTTGCGCTGCTTGGAGTAGTCCTCCATGAACTTCGCGCACAGCTCTTTGACCGTTGGCGCCGTGCGTGCCTCGGCCTTGTCCGCTGCCGGATCGCCACCCCGGCGCACCTGGGCCAGCCACTCTTGCGCCAGCGAGCGGGCCTGTTCGACGGTCAGTTCGCCGTACTGGCCCAGCGCGGGCTTGCGGCGCTCGCCGGCGTTCGTGCGGTACTGGAGCATGAAGACCTTGCGACCGGCCGGCGTGATCTTGCACAGGAAGCCGGGAACAAGCGTGTCGCGCAGCTCGATGGGCTGCCCCTGGGGTTGTGCCGCATCGACTGCGGACTTGGTGAGTTTGATCTTGGCCATGATGACTCCTCGGAAGGACACGGTTTCCAGGAGCCTGTTGGGAGCCAAGCGGACGGAAGCCGGGTCAAGTTTCGGAAAGCACCGGCATAGGATGAACTCACGTAAGTTCTTGATAAACCTGCCACAACGGGCTGTGGCGTAGTCCAGCGAAGTTCGGTGCTGGAGTCATGGTGAAATAAAAAAAGGGACCGCACCGAGCCAGAAGGTGCGGTCCCCGAAGTGTCGGCCGCGCCGGTGGTCCGGTAGACCGGCGGCGACCGGAGACGTGGGTCACGAGAGACAAGATGCCGCCTTGCGTGGGTGCCGGCTTTGACCTGTATCAAGAACCCGGGACATTCCTGAAAAATTCCGGCGATCCCGTCCCGGGCCGGTCACCGCCGGGCTTGCCGCCCCTTTCGCACTGCGCGACGATGCAGGCCAGAGCCAAGCGCCGCGGCAGAACGGCGCCGGAAGGACCCGGGGGAAATGCGCGAGATCGAACTCAGGCTGGCGGTCGTCTGCTTCGGCGGCATCTCGCTCGCCGTCTATATTCATGGCGTCACCCGCGAACTGGCCGGGCTGGTCAGGGCGTCGGAACGTGTCGGCGCCGCCCGCCACGGCCGGCCTGAGGGGCGTCTCGACCCGGTCGAACAGGTCTATGCCGGGCTGCTGGCGGATATCGGCCGCGACCGGCCGATCCGGGTGGTGATCGACATCCTGTCCGGCGCCTCCGCCGGCGGCGTCAATGCCGTCACCCTCGCCCGCGCGCTTGCCCATGACCTGACGCTGGAGCCCCTGCGCGCGCTCTGGCTGGACGGGGCCGATGTCGATGCGCTGACGGCCGAGCGCAACCGCGCCGGCCCGTTTTCCAAGCTGGTGCTGCGACCACTGCTGCCGATCGCCCGCCGGCTGGCGCTCGGCCCCTCGGCCGCGGCGGAAGCCGATTTCGCCGAAAAGCTCTCGCGCTTCCTGCGGGCCCGCTGGTTCGAACCGCCTTTCGACGGACCGGGCCTCGCCGGCCGGTTCTTCGATGCCCTGACCGCCCAGACCCCGGCCGATTCGCATCTGGTCGCCGCCGGTGCGGCGCCATCGCTGATGCCGCGGGGCGTGCCGCTCGATCTGGTCGTCACCGCCACCGATTTCCACGGCCATCCCCGCCGGGTGGCGGTGGGCGACCCGCCCTGGGTGACCGAGCGCGACCACCGCCACCGGCTGGGTTTCGCCTATCTGCAGGACGGCAGCGGCGTGCGGCGCGATGATTTCGGCCCGGGCAGCCTGCCGGCGCTCGCCTTCGCCATGCGCGCGACATCGTCCTTCCCCGGCGCCTTTCCGCCCGCCCATCTGGCCGAAATCGACGAGGCGCTCGCCGCCCGCGGCCTCGGCTGGCCCGACCGGCAGCGCTTCGTCGCCGGCTGCTTCGCGGCCCAGGCGCGCGGCGGGGTGGACCCTGAAAAGATCTGGCTGATCGACGGGGCCGTGCTCGACAACAAGCCCTTCGGTGCGGCGATCGAGCGGATCCCGATCCATCCCGCAACCCGGCCGGTGGATCGGCGGCTGGTCTATGTCGACCCGCATCCCCGCGACCATCTGGCGCTGGAGAACGGCCATCTGCGGGCACCGGGCTTCCTGGGGGCGATGAAGGCGGCGATGACCGACATCCCCCGCCACGAGCCGATCCGCGACGAGCTGGAGCACATCGCCGAAGGCAACCGCCGCGCCATCGAGATTCAGGATGCGCTGAGCCGGACCTGGCGGCGGATCGAGGCCCGGGTCCATGACGTCGCAGGGCCGGCGCTGGACGCCGGATCGGACGCCGAGGCGGTGGCGATCGCCCGCGAGGCCGGCCACGAGGCCGCGCGTGCCGATGCCGGTTTCACCTATGACGCCTATCTGCGGCTCAAGACCGGCCGCGAGATCGAGGCGCTGGCCCTGCTGATCGCCCGCATTTCGGGGCTGGCGGGCGATGATGCCGCACCGCTTGCCGGCACGGCACGGGCCGAGCTGGTCCCCGCCGTGCGCGCCCTGGCCGAGCGCGACGGGCCGGTCGCCTTCCTTCGCCGCTTCGACGCGGCCTTTGCGGGGCGGCGGCTGCGCTTCCTGCTGCGGGTGGTGAACATGATCGCCGATGGCGACAACCCGCCGCCGCCCGACGCCCTCGCCAGCCTGAAAGCCGATCTTTATGCCCTGCTCGCCCGGATCGAGCGTAGCGCCGGCGGCGGCGGCGAGGCGGCGGCCGGGGTTGCGGGCCTGACGCCGGAAGAGGCGGCGGGCGAGGTGGCGGAGACGCTGGCGCTGATCGACGCGACCCGGGCGCTGGACGCGCGGCTGGCGGCGCTGGATGCCGGCAAGGGGTTCGGCCTCATCCACCGCCGCCGTCTGATCGCCGCCCATGTCGGCTTCGCCTGGCTGGACGTGCTGCTACTGCCACTTCTGGACGGCGCCGAGCAGGACCCGTCGCAGACCGTGGGCGTGATACGCATCAGCCCCGATGACGCCCGGCTGCTGGAGCCGGGCGGAGCCGCCGCCACCCTCAAAGGTATCGGCATGCAGCATTTCGGCGCCTTTTTCAGCCGGGCCTGGCGCGAGAACGACTATCTGTGGGGCCGGCTGCATGGGGCGGAGCGCATGGTCGACCTGCTGGTCGATGCCGCGACCAGGGCCGGTGTCGCAACGCCCCCCGATCCGGTGCAGGCGAAATGCCGACTGTTTCGTGCAATCCTGGAGATGGAAGCCCCCCATCTGCCGCAGGCGGTCGATCTGATCCGCGACCTGCGTATCCGCATCGATCAGATAGAGGACAGCCGCGCATGACCGACGACCGCCACCGATCGAGCCTCTCTGCCGCCGATGCCGAAGCCTTCGTGGCCGGTGCCACGCTTGCCGCAGCACCGCCGCTGCTGCCCGAAATCCGCCTGCATCTGGCAAGCGAGGTGACGCCGCTTTGGGAGGCGACCGAGACCCGGCTGGCCGAGGCCGGCCTGCCGCCGCCCTTCTGGGCCTTCGCCTGGGCCGGCGGCCAGGCCGTGGCCCGGCTGGTGCTGGACCGGCCCGAGCTGGTGCGCGGCCGGCGGGTGATGGATTTCGCGACCGGCGGCGGGGTTGCTGCGATCGCGGCCGCCCTTGCCGGCGCGGCACGGGTCGATGCGGTCGACATCGACCCCTTCGCCACGGCGGCGGCGCGGCTGAATGCCCGCATCAACGGCGCCGAGATCGCCACGCTGACCGAAGATCTGGTCGGGCAGCTGCCGCCGCCGGGCAGGCCCGAGGTCGTGATGGCGGGCGATGTCTGCTACGAAAAGCCGATGGCGGAACGGGTTTTCGCCTGGCTGCGGGCGCTGGCCGGTGATGGCGTTCTGGTGCTGCTGGGCGACCCCGCCCGTGCCTACGCCCCGCGCGACGGGGTGGAGGCGCTGGCGGTGATCGACGTGCCGACGGTGATCGAGATCGAGGACAAACCCCAGCGCCGGACCACGGTCTGGCGGGTGCTGCCCGCCCCCGTGGCCTGACGAGGTCGCAAACATTCCCGCGGCACCAGATTGCGCAGCCGGCCCCGAATGCCTAAATATCAGGCGACAGCTCGCGCCGGCAGGCGACGCGCGCCATACCGTGCGGACAGATCCGTCCGGCGGCTGGCCGCGCGGCACCGCCCGTTCACCGGGAGGCCCCGCCAGGGGCACCCGGCAGGGGATGCAGCCCGCCGGCACGCACGCATGGCTTTGACACGAGAGAGCATGAGGAGCATCGAGCGGTGAGCCGGATCCTGTACGACCGTCTGGGCGTCGCGTCGACCGCGAGTGATGCCGAGATCAAATCCGCCTATCGCAAACTGGCCAAGAAATATCACCCGGACAGCCGCCCGGGTGACAAGGCGGCCGAAGAGAAATTCAAACAGATCAGCGCCGCCTGGCACATCCTGGGCGACCCGGCGCAGCGCAAGCGCTATGACGCGGGCGAGATCGACGAGGAAGGCCGCGAGCGCGTTGCCGCCGGTTTCGGTGGCGGCGGGTTCGGAGCCGGCGGCTTCGGCGGTGGGCGTAATGCCGGGTTCAGCGGCTTCGAGACCCATTTCGACGGCCGCAATGGCGGCTTCGGCGGCGGCTTCGCCGACCTGTTCGAGGAAATCCTGGGCGGGCGCGGGCCGCGCGCCGGTGGTTTTTCGGACATGGGAGGTGCCGGCATGGGTGGCACCGGAAGGGGTGGTCCCGGTATGGGCGGCAGCGTGCCCGACACGGAAGCGCGGATCACGGTCAGCTTCACCGAGGCGGCGCTGGGCGCCACCCGGCGGATTTCGCTGAGCGGGGCCGGTGAGCTGGATCTGAAGATCCCCGCCGGCGCCACCGACGGCACGAAGCTGCGCCTGCGCGGCAAGGGCCAGGGCGGCGGCGACCTGATCGTGCGTCTGGAGGTGGCCCCCCATCCGACCTTCCGGCGCGAGGGCAACGACATCCATCTGGACCTGCCGGTCACGCTCGCCGAAGCGGTGCTGGGGGCCAAGGTCGACGTGCCGACCCTGGACGGCCAGGCCCGGATCACCGTGCCGGCCGGCAGCAGCAGCGGCCGCAAGCTACGGCTGAAGAGCAAGGGCGTGCCGGCACGCAGCGGCGCGGGCGATCTGTACGTGCATCTGAAGATCGTGCTGCCCGACCAGCCCGACCCGGCGCTTCAGGCCGCAGTCAAGGACTGGGCCGAGGCCCATCCCCAGCCCGACCCGCGGCGCAACCTTAAGGGCTGACCGCCGACGGTCACGCCCCCCGCCCCTCGCGCCCCTCGTGATCCACGATCACGGGGGGCCGTTTCGTTGCAGCCAGCGCCAGAACGATCCGCGGCTTTGCATAGGCACGGTCGGCAAAGGCGCCGAGCGCCGGGCGCGAGCCCAGGCCCAGCCCAACCCAGTCGGCACGGTGCAGCCAGGCCATCAGCCGCATGTCGGCGACCGACCAGCGCCCTGCCAGGGTCGGCCCGTCTTCGAGCGCCGCCTCGACCCGGGCCACCCGGTCCTTCAGCACCTGGCGGGCCTGCTCGATCGCCTCGGGCAGATGGCGGGGCGCCAGGCGGCGGAGTGCGATCGACGCCATCATCGGCGGCACCAGATCGGTCTCGATCCAGGCCGACCAGTGTTCGGCCACCGCCCGCTCGGCCGGGCGCCGCGGCAGCAGCTTCGACGGCTCCGCCGCGGCCAGGGCCGCCAGGATCGCCGCCGCACCGACGATCGGCGCGCCGCCTGCGATCGCCACCACCGGCGGCCGGAAGGCCATGGGGCAGTCGCCCATGAAGGCCGCGACCGCCGGGTCGATCACCGGATCGGCCGGCGCCAGATCGACCACCGGCCGGCGCAGTTCGGCAAGCGCGAGCGAGACCGCCCCGCCATCGGGCGTGTCGCCCGGATGAAAGGCGATCGCGCGTGCAGGATTGGCACGGGCGGCGTCGGCAGGCTTGCGGGTCATGACGGGAAAGCGGTCCTCAGAGCGGCCAGAACAGAAGCAGCAGCGGCACCGAGACCGCCGCGACAACGATCTCCAGCGGCAGGCCGACCCGCCAGTAATCGCCGAAATGATAACCGCCCGGGCCCATGACCAGGGCGTTGTTCTGGTGCCCGATGGGGGTGAGGAAAGACGAAGACGCGCCGATCGCCACCGCCATCAGGAAGGGATCGGGCGAGACGTCGATGCCCTGGGCGACCGCGATCGAAATCGGCGCCATGATCACCGCGGTCGCGGCATTGTTCAGAATGTCGGACAGCGTCATGGTCACGACCAGCAGGGCGGCGAGCAGAACCCAGACCGGCACGTCGCCGCCGAGACCGACGATGCCGTCGGCGATCAGCCCGGTCACGCCCGTGCTTTCCAGCGCCGCCCCCAGTGGGATCATCGCGCCCAGCAGCACGATCACCGGCCATTCGATACCGGTATAGAGTTCGCGCACCGGCAGGGCATTGGTCACCACCAGCCCCAGCACGACCATGGCGAAGGCGACCGCCGCGGGCAGCAGGCCCGAGGCGGCGAGCGCAATGCCGGCGCCGAACAGGCCGAGCGCGATCCGGCCCCGGCGCTGGTCGTGCTTGATGATGTCGCGTTCCACCAGCGGCAGGCAGCGCAGATCGGCCATCACCGCCTGAAGCCGGCGGGAATCGCCCTGCAGCAGCAGCACGTCGCCGATCTGCATCCGCACCCGTCCGAGACGGGAGCGGATGGCGGCGCCTTCACGCGACAGCGCCAGCAGGTTGATGCCATAGGTCTCGCGCAGGCCCAGCTCGCCCGCATGGCGGCCGATCAGCGGCGAGCCGACACCCACCACCACTTCGGCCATCACGACATCCTGGGACTGAAGATGTTCGGCCGAGGGGCGTTCCGAGGCGGCGAAATCCAGCCCCGCCGCCCGGGCGCGACGGGTGATCGCCTCGCTTTCGCCGCGGACCAGCAGCACATCGCCGGTTGAAATCTTCTGCCGGGCCATGGCGCCGAAAATCCGCCGGTCGTCGCGGATCAGCCCCACCACCGTCAGATCGCTGTCCGTCCAGGATGCCTCGGCCTCGCCCACCGTCCGGTCGATCAGGCTGGAGCCGGGCTTGACCGTCAGTTCGGTCATATAGGCACCGACATCCATCAGATCGGCGACCGCCCCCTTGCCCAGCCGGTCGCCCGGGATCAGCCGCCAGCCGAGCACCGCCATATAGACCAGCCCCGCCAGCGCCGCCGGCAGACCGACCCAGGCGAAATCGAGCAGATGATAGGGTTCCCCCATCGCCTGGGCGCGAAAGCCCGAGACGATGACGTTGGGGGGCGTGCCGATCAGCGTGACCATGCCGCCCAGCACCGTGGAGAAGGCGAGCGGCATCAGCACGCCGGCCGGCGACCGCCCGGCCTTGGTGGTGCTCTGGATGGCGATCGGCATCAGCAGGGCAAGCGCGCCCACATTGTTCATGAAGGCCGAGATCACCGCGCCGATGCCGCAGAGAACCAGGATATGGGTGACCGTGTTGGCCGAGGCCTTGCGCACCAGCCCGGTGAGCGGTTCCAGCGCCCCGGTCAGGGCCAGCGCCCTGCTGATCGCCAGCACGGCGGCGACGGTGATCACCGCGTCATGGCCGAAGCCCGAGAAGGCCTCTTTGGCCGGGACCAGCCCCAGCACCACGCCTGTCAGCAGCGTGCCCAGGGCTACGAGGTCGTAGCGCGGCCGCCCGAGCACGAACAGGACCAGCGCGATGACGAGCAGCGCACTGATCAGGATCTGGTCCAGGGTCATTCAGGTGTCTTTCCGGGCGGCCATGCTTGGGTTCGAGGGTTGCCGATGCGCCGTCTTCGGTCAACGCTGTTGTGCCGGACGGCTGCTTGTCGCAGGCTTGGCGCACCTCATCTCCCCCTGCAGTTCCATCGAATTCTCGCGAGGATCGCATGACCAGCCCGATCGACCTGTTCTACTGGCCGACCCCCAATGGATGGAAGATCTCCATCGCGCTTGAGGAACTGGGCCTGCCCTATACGGTCAGGCCGGTCAACATCGGTGTCGGCGACCAGTTCCAGCCCGACTTCCTGAAATTCAGCCCGAACAACAAGATGCCGGCGATCATCGATCCCGAGGGTCCGGAAGGCCGGCCGATCTCCATCTTCGAATCCGGGGCGATCCTGATCTATCTGGCCGAGAAGACCGGCCGGTTGATGCCGGCCGACCCCCGCGGCCGCTATGCCGTGCTGGAGTGGCTGATGTTCCAGATGGGCGGCGTCGGGCCAATGCTGGGCCAGGCGCATCATTTCCGCCAGTACGCGCCCGAGAAGATCCAGTACGCCATCGACCGCTACACCAACGAGGCAGGCCGGCTTTACAACGTGCTGGACAAGCGGCTCTCGGAAACCGAATGGGTAGCGGGCGACGAGTATTCCATCGCCGACATCGCGATCTTCCCCTGGATCGTGCCGCATGAGCGCCAGGGCCAGTCTTTCGACGAGCGCCCGCATCTGAAACGCTGGTACGAGACCATGAAGGCACGGCCCGCGGTCTCCAAAGGGCTGGACGTCGGCAAGGAGCTGCGCAGCGGCAGCGCCACCGACCCCAAGGCCTTCCAGACCCTGTTCGGTGCCGCCCAGTATCAGAAGCGTTGATATATGGCCGGCGCGCTGATCCGGGCCCCCGATGACGGCGTAAGTTGAGTGAGACGGTTCGGGGTGTGCCGATCGTCACCATCCTGCCTCATCTCCTGGTGCAGGATGGACCGCCCCACCCCCCCTCTCTCGTCCATCATCCCGTCGCTGTCCGACCAGGCCGGAGCCCGCGCATGACCGATCGATCGACCGCCCCTGCCCGCCGCCGCCGGCCGTTCCGCCGGCCCGCCGGCAGGCGCGCCCGCACTTTTGCGGCCCTGGCGGCCCTGATCCTGCCGGGCTGCGCGGCGCTCGACCCCAAGCCGGTCACGGTCGATCAGCGCATCGCCGCCTTCCCGACCACCGGGCTCGACCTGGAACGGCCGGTCACGCTGCGCTGGTCGGACGAACAGGTGCCGTTCATCGAGGCGGAAACCGATCGTGACCTCGCCTACACGCTGGGTCTGGTCCATGCCCATCTGCGCCTGGCGCAGATCAGCCTGATGAAGCGGGTATCGCAGGGCCGGCTGTCGGAAATGGGCGGGCCGGTCGCCAACGACATCGACCATGCCCTGCGCATCCTGGGCTTCGGCCGCGGCTCGGCCGCGACCGCCCGCGCGCTTTCGCCCGAGACCCGCATCTGGGTCGAGGCCTTCGTGAAGGGGCTGAACGACTATCAGGACCGCCTGGCCCGGGCCGGTGGCCCCTGGCCGCCGGAATTCGGCCTGCTGGGCATCCGGGCCGAACCCTGGACGGTGGAAGACGTCCTGACCATCGGCCGGCTGGCCGGCACCGACATCAACTGGCTGGCCTGGGCCGGGCTGCTGCGCGAGCGCGCCCGCAACGGCCCGCAGGATCCGCGCTGGCGCGAAACCTGGGCCCGCGCCACAGATGCCGGCCATGGCAGCGTGGTCAGCTTTCCCGCCAACGAGACCCATGCGCGGCTGGAACGGCTGCTGACCGAACTCGCCGGGCTGTCGCGCACCGGATCGAATTCGGTGGCGGTCTCGGGGCAGATGACCGAAAGCGGATCGGCGATCATCGCCAACGACCCGCATCTGGGCATGAGCCTGCCGAATTTCTGGCTGCTGGCGGGCATGCGCTCCCCCTCCTATCAGGCGGTGGGCATGATGCCGCCGGGGCTGCCCTTCGTCGCCGTCGGCCGCAGCCCCTGGCTCGCCTGGGGCGGCACCAATATGCGGGCGCTGTCGAGCGAGCTGTACGATGTGTCGGCCCTGCCCGCCGATGCCTTCCGGACCGAGACCCACACCATCCGCACCCGCTTCTGGTTCGATAAGACCGTGACCGTCCGCGTCTCGCCCTATGGCCCGGTCGTGTCAGACAGCGAGATGATCCCGTCGCGCCCGGGCGAGGCGATCGCGCTGCGCTGGCTGGGCCATGACGTCTCCGACGAGATCGGCGCCCTGCTCGGCGCCATGCGCGCCCGCACCGGCGAGGAATTCCGGGCGGCCTTTGCCGGCCGCTATGCGGTTTCGGCGCAGAACATGCTGTGGGTGGACACCGACGGCCATGTCGGCCAGGTGCTGGCGGCCCGGCTGCCGGTCCGGCCCGACGGCATCCCCCAGGATCTGGTGGCGCGCGCCGGCGACCCGGATCGCGACTGGGCGCGCTTCGTCGATGCCGGCGAACTGCCGGCGGCCCGCGACCCCGCGGCAGGGTTCCTGGCCAGCGCCAACAACCGGCCGACCGATAGCGACCGGCTGGTGCCGATCGGGCTGTTCTTCTCGGCCGATGAACGGGTGCGGCGCCTGCAGAGCGTGGTGCGCGACACCGCGCCGGTGTCGGTCGACGATCTGAAGCGGCTGCAGCAGGACGTGACCTCGGATTTCGCCGAGGCGCTGGCGGCGATGCTGGCCGCAGCCGCGCGGGATGCCGGCGTCGCCGGAAATCACCGCAGCCTGGAGCTGATCACCGGCTGGGACGGCGCCTATGCCGCCGATGCCGCGGCACCGGTCGCCTTCGAAGTGCTGCTCTCACGCGTGGCGGCGGGGGTCTATGGCGGGGCCGAGGCGAGCGACGGCCGCTTTGCCTTCGCCTCCAGCTGGACCCAGCTCAACCGCTATCTGGCGGCCGATCTGGCGGCCCTGCCCGAAGCCGAACGCCGCCGGATTCTGGAGGACGGCCTCGCCGCCGCAGATGCGGCGCTGGACGACTATCCCGCCTGGGGCGACATGCACCGGCTACGCCTGTCGCATCTGCTGGGCCAGGCACCGGTGATCGGCAGCTTCTTCACCTATGGCGACTGGCCGGTCGGCGGATCGCGTGAGACGCCGATGAAGACCGCCCATGATCTGGTGGAAGAGCTGCACGCCGCCCGCTATGGCGCCCAGTCCCGCCATGTCTCGGACATGGGCGATCCGGACGCCAACTGGTTCGTGCTGCTGGGCGGCCAGGACGGCTGGCTCGGCTCCAGCACCTTCGCCGATCAGGTGCCGCTCTGGCGCGGGGGCGACTATCTGAAACTGCCGCTCACCCCGCCCGCCGTGGCCGAACGCTTCCCGCGGCGGCTGGACCTCACCCCAGAGGGGTGAGGTCCGCACTGCCGCGCGGGTGGCATCACCACCCGACCGGCGCGATCGCGATTGCCGGCATCAGGCTGATC
Source organism: Tistrella sp. (assembly GCF_002684955.1). Taxonomy (NCBI): domain Bacteria; kingdom Pseudomonadati; phylum Pseudomonadota; class Alphaproteobacteria; order Geminicoccales; family Geminicoccaceae; genus Tistrella; species Tistrella sp. The sequence continues at coordinate 15,702 of NZ_NYWI01000005.1, forward strand.
AGCAGGATTACCAGCAGCATCAGCATGGCGAAGGGCAAGGCGCCGGCGAAGACGTCGCCCAGCGTGATGCGCGGGTCATCGAGCGTGGAGCGGATGACGAAGACCGAGAGGCCGAGAGGCGGGGTCAGCAGCCCCACCTCGACGGCGATCACCGTCACCACGCCGAACCAGACCAGGTTCATGCCGAAGCCGTCGACCACCGGCAGGGCCAGCGGCACCAGGATCAGCAGGATGGAACTGGAATCGAGGATGGTGCCGAGCAGAACCGCGATGGCGACATAGACCACCAGGAAGCCCACCGGGCCGAGCCCGGCATCGGCGAAGAGCGCGCCCATCGCCTCGGGCACGCCGGTCAGCGCCAGCATGCGGCTGTAGAGCGAGGCCGCGATGATCAGCAGCGAGATCGAGGCCGTGACATGGCCGGTCTCCACCAGCACCTTCCAGAACCCCCGGGCATCCAGCCGCTTGCGGGCGACCGCGACCAGCAACGCGCCGGCAGCGCCCACCGCACCGGCCTCGGTGGGAGTGAAGAGCCCGCCATAGATGCCGCCCAGCACCAGGGCGATCAACCCGACCAGGGGCGCGCCTTCGGCGAAGACATTGCCGGGACGGTCGCGGCGGGCGGCGGCTGCGGCCTGGGCCGCCGCCAGCGGCTGCACCCGGTCGGGGCGGAAGCGGGCGAGCAGCACGATATAGATACCGAAGACCAGCGCCATCAGCAGCCCCGGGCCGATGCCGGCCAGGAACATGTCGCCCACCGACTGTTCGGCGACGACGGCATAGAGGATCAGCAGCAGGCTGGGCGGGATAAGCATGCCGAGCACCGACGAGCCCGCCACGACGCCCACCGCAAAGCGCGGCAGATAGCCGAGGCGCATCATCTCGGGCACCGCCACCTTGGTGAAGACCGCGGCCGAGGCGATCGAGATGCCGGTGACCGCGGCGAAGGCGGCATTGGCGCCGACGGTCGCCACCCCCATGCCACCGCGCAGCCGGCCGACCACCCGATCGGCCAGACGGAAGGCATCGCGCCCCAGATCCGAGACGCCGACCAGATAGCCCATCAGCACGAAAAGCGGCACCACGCCGAAGACATAGCTGTCGATCGAATCCAGCGCCGCCTGGGCGATGGCGGCGGCGGCGACCGACCAGCGGCCGCGGACTTCCCAGATCGCCAGCAGCGACACCAGACCGAGGGCGACCGAGACATGCATGCCCGCCCAGATCAACAGCAGCAGCGCCAGGATCGACAGCAGGCCGATTTCGAGACCGGTCATGACCGCCCCCCTGCGACACGGCGTGCGGCCGCGGCCGCGAGGATCAGATAAAGGCCGATGACCAGCACGGAGCCCGCGATCATCAGCGCCCGGATCGGCCAGACCGGCAGGGTGAAGTCTCCCGCAGCGCCGACATAGTCGCCGGCTTCGATCGCCCGCAGCAGCCGGGGCCAGAGCGCCCAGGCGAGGATGGCGAAGAAGGCGGCGCCCGCCAGATGATGAACGACATCCAGCGCCGCCGCCGCTCGCGGCCGGGCTGCCGCCAGCCGGTCGAGCAGCGCATCGGACCGGGTGAAGCGCCCCGAGGCGAGCGCGTGGCCCGCCTGGAGGAAGACGATGCCGACGATGGAGAGCCCGACGAATTCGGGCACGCCCCTGAGCGGTGCGGCAAAGGCCGCACGGCCCAGGACGTCGGCATTGACCAGCACCATCATCACCAGGATCCAGGCGGTGCCGACGGCGCTGGCAAGGGCCGCGACCCGGCCGAGCGGCCCGGTGCGCGGCGCCGCGGCGGGCGTCTCCACCCGCCCCGGCCCGCTCATGCCGGGTCCTGCCATCACTCGCGGTCCCAGTTGCGCGGCAGCTGAACGCCGGCCGCACGCAGGCCATCCAGATAGCCCTGGACCACCGCCTTTGCCGGAACGCCCTTGGCTTCAAGTTCCGCCGCCCATTCCTTCGAAACATTGGGCAGGGCATCCGCCCAGCGCTTGCGCTCGGCCGGCGAGAGTTCGGTGATGGTGGCACCACCATCCTGCATGGTCTTGAACGAGGCGTTCACCCGCGCGACCTGGGCCTTGGCGAAGGTGTCGGCATAGATCGCCGCCTCGGCGGTCATGGCATCCTTCACCGGCTGGGGCAGATCGGCCCAGACATCGGCATTGATGCTGATCGCACCGGCGAACTGGGCGCCGATATTGACCTTGGTGATATAGGGCGCCACCTCGTGCAGCTTGGCCGCCGCGGCGGCGGTCGCGAAGGTCAGCGTGCCCTCGTACACCCCGGTCTTGATGTCGTTGTAATAGGTCTGCAGATTGCCGGCGACGGCGACCGCGCCGGTGCCCTTCAGCCAGTTCGCCGCCGGGCCGGGGGCGGCGATCTTGCGGCCCTTCAGATCGTCGATCGACTTGACCGGGAAGTTGGTGAACAGGTGATAGCTGTCGAGCGAGGCACCGGCGAGCGGAATCTGGCCGTAGCGGCTCCATTCCTGGTCCATCTCGGGCACGCGCTTCGACACGGCCGTGACGGTCTGGGTCACCAGGAACAGGTTGTCGGTGGTGAACGGCACCATATAGGTGACGTTGTGCAGGGGCATCTTGGCAGCTTCGAACAGCGTGCCGACGAAGCCCATATCCGAGATGCCCTCTTCGATCGCCTCAAGCTCGCTGCCGATCTTGGCGACAGTGCCGCCATAGGCCTCGGTCCACTCGATGCGATACTGATCGCCGCCATCCTTCAGGCGCTTGTTGACGCCGGGGATGAAGGTCTCGCTCAGGGTCTTGACCCAGAGGAAGGCCGGCGGATGGCCGGCCGTCACCGTGATCGGGATGGTTTCGGCGGCGGTGGCCGGTGCCACCGGCAGCACCAGGGCACCGAGCCCCATGACAGCCAGCGCTGCCGTCAGGCCGCGGCGAAGGCCGCGGGCCGGAGCGGTAATGGTCATCTGTCGTTTCCTCCCAGGAGGAGCCCGTCATTGCAGAGGCCGCCGTCTCCGGTGGGCTCGGTCGCCACGGCATCCTGAAGGCCGCGATCGGTGCCGGCGCCGGCGGGTGGTGGAACAGGATCAGCTGCCCGATGCCTCCATGCGCACAAGTTCGGCATCGAGCAGGTCGGCGGTGATGGCGATGTGTTCTTCCAGCACCCCCACCGCCCGGTCGGGATCGCGGGCGAGCACCGCATCCCTCAACAGGTCGTGTTCGGCCGACACCTCTTCCGCCCGGAAGGGGCCGGCAAGCATCAGCCGCCGATAGCGTTCGGCCTTGTCGTAAAGCAACGCCCGGAAGCCCTTGAGCGCATTGAGCGGACAGGCGGAGACCAGGGCCGCATGGAAGGCGCGATGCCGCTCTTCCCAGGCGGCCCAGCCGGCATCGTCGCCCGCCCCCAGATGGCGCTCGGTCGCCCGGCGCAGCAAATGGTGGCTGGTGACGATCTCCGCCTCCCAGTCGTCGCCGCCGCAGGCGATGGCGAGCCGCAGTGCCGCCCCCTCGATGATCTGCCGCGACCGGGTGATGTCGACGAGATCCGCCCGGCTGACCGGCGCCACCCGAAAGCCGCGCTGACCCGAGAACGAGACCAGCCCGTCGGCCGCCAGCCGCGACAGCGCCTCGCGCAGCGGGCTCAACCCCACGCCATAGCGGGCACGCATGCTGCCCAGATGCAGCTTGGTGTCGGGCTTGAGGGCGCCTGCCACGATGTCCTGACGGATGCGCTCCAGCGCCTCCAGCGACAGGGTCGCGGCACGCGCGCCGTCGGGCAGCAGGGCATCCTCCGGCAGGTCGGGCAGGGTATCGGCCATGGGCGGCCTCCGGCTGAGTGGCGAGGGGTGTTCGGGGCAGCTCTTCAGGGGCGTGTTCTGAGCGGATGTTTTGCTGCGACACGATATTGCGCCGCAAAATCGATCTCAGACCATCATACATCGTTCTGACTCGAAATTTCGATTTTTTTATGCAGGATCGATGAAGCGCCGCGCTATGATGCCGGCAACCAGAGGTTCGCCGCATAAGCGGACCCCATGATCCCTGAGGAGGATGACATCCATGGCCCGCCGCTTCGTCGATCTGTCGATCATGCTGGAGAACGGGGTCCGCTCGGATCCGCCCGGCTTCGAGCCCAAGATCACTTATATGAACCACGAGCAGACGCCCGCGCAGATCACCGCCTTCTTTCCCGGGCTGAAGCCCGAGGATCTGCCCGACGGCGAGGGCTGGGCGGTGGAGCAGGTGAACCTGATCACCCATAACGGCACGCATCTGGATGCGCCCTATCACTTCGCCTCGACCATGAACAAGGGCGAGCGGGCGATCACCATCGACGAGGTGCCGCTGGACTGGTGCTTCCGCCCGGGCGTGAAGCTGGATTTCCGCCATCTGCCCGACGGCCATGTCGTCACCGCCGCCGAGGTCGAGGCCGAACTGGCCCGCATCGGCCACACGCTTCAGCCCTTCGACATCGTGATGGTCAACCCCCGCGCCGGCAGCCGCTACGGCCAGGACGACTATGTCGATGCCGGTTGCGGCATGGGCCGCGAGGCGACGCTCTATCTGCTGGAGCGCGGCGTGCGGGTCACCGGCACCGATGCCTGGAGCTGGGACGCCCCCTTCACCCATACCCGCGAGAAATATCTGGAAACCGGTGATGCCGGGCTGATCTGGGAAGGCCATCGCGCCGGCCGCGACATCGGCTACTGCCATCTGGAGAAGCTGCACAACCTGGAATCCGTGCCGGCCACCGGCTTCACCGTCGCCTGTTTCCCCGTGAAGATCCGCGGCGCCTCGGCGGGCTGGACCCGGGCGGTGGCGATCTTCGACGACTGATCCCGCCGCCCCGCTCCATCCCCTCCTCCCCATTCTTCACGGATCCTGCCGATGAAACTGCTCACCTTCGTGCCGGGCGCCGGCGCCTTTGAAACCGCGCCGGGCGAGGCCCGCCGCATCGGCGCGCTGATGGCCGATGGCGGTCGCGTGCTCGACCTCACCACCGCAGCCACCGCCCGCATGGGCGCCGATGCCGGGTTTGCCGCCTCGATGCTCGCCCTGATCGATGCCGGCGCCGACGGGCTCGGCCGCGCGGCCGAGCTGCTCGCCGAAGCCGAGCGCGGCGGCGCGGCGGCGGGCGCAGTGGTCGCGCTCGATGCGATCTCGTTCCGCAGCCCCCTGCCCCGGCCGCGCCAGATGCGCGACTGCCTGGTCTTCGAAACCCATCTGATCCAGGCCATGGAAGGCGGCCGTCGCCTGCTGGCCGGGCTGAAGGGCACCACGCCCGAGGCGCTGGGCCTGCCGCCCGTCACCGTGCCGCAGGTCTGGTACGAGCAGCCGATCTATTACAAGGCGAACCGGTTCAGCGTCATCGGCCATGAACAGCCGGTGCGCTGGCCAAGCCATTCGAAGCTGATGGATTACGAACTCGAACTGGGGATCGTGCTCGCCAAAGGCGGCCGCGACATCCCGGCCGCGACCGCGCATGACCACATCTTCGGCTATACGATCTTCAACGACATGACCGCCCGCGACACCCAGTTCACCGAAATGCAGGGCAGTCTGGGGCCGGCGAAGGGCAAGGATTTCGACACCGGCAACATCATCGGTCCCTGGATCGTCACCGCCGACGAGATGACCGATCCCTACGCCCTCGGCATGCGGGTGCGCGTCAATGGCGAGCTGCGGGGCGAGGGCTCCAGCGCCTCCATGCAGCACCGGTTCGACCGGATTCTCGCCCATATTTCGCGGGATGAGACCCTGCATGCCGGTGAATTCATCGGCTCGGGCACGGTCGGCAATGGCTGCGGCATCGAAACCGGCCAACTCCTTGATCCGGGTGACGTCGTCGAACTGGAAATCGACGGCATCGGGCGGCTCCGGAACCGCATCACACCACCTCGGGTTTGATGCGTGGCGTCCGCGTTCACGCAGGAGGCGCCAACCTCCCCCGGGGGCGCAAATCGTGGAACGCGGACGCCTTGACCGCCTTGCGGAATTCCGATAAGACTTGCGACATAAAATATAATTACAAAAAGAACACAGGGACCCGATCCTCGCTGCGACCGGACGCTGTCTCCCGAAACACCCGGTCAACGCGCGCTCATCTAGGGGAGGAGTGAGCCGTCCGTGAACACACGGGGTCGTGCACGCACACGCAGGCCGAAGGTCTGCGCGATGGCGTTGCCGTGCCGCATGTGGGCGTGGACGCTTACAGATGCATGGCTCAGGACATCATCATCGAGACGAAGGGACTGACCAAGGAGTTCAAGGGCTTCACGGCGGTCAGCAATGTCGACCTTCAGGTGCGGCGCGGAACCATCCACGCCCTGATCGGTCCGAACGGGGCAGGTAAGACCACCTGCTTCAACCTGATCACCAAGTTCCTGATCCCCACCTCGGGTCAGATTCTCTATGACGGCCAGGATATCACCAGCGAGCAGCCGGCCGCGATCGCGCGCCGGGGCATGGTGCGGTCGTTCCAGATTTCCGCCGTCTTCCCGCATCTGACGGTGCGCGAGAACGTGCGGATCGCCCTGCAGCACAAACTCGGCAACTCCTTCCATTTCTGGCGCTCCGACCGGGTGCTGAACGGCCTGCACGATCGTGCGGACGAGCTGCTGTCGGATGTCGGCCTGGAAGGCTATGGCGAGGCCATCACCGCCGAGCTGCCCTATGGCCGCAAGCGTGCGCTCGAAATCGCGACCACGCTGGCGCTGGAGCCCAAGGTTCTGCTGCTGGACGAGCCGATGGCGGGCATGGCGCACGAAGACGTGGGCCGCATCGCCGAGCTGATCAAGCGCGTGGCTAAGGGCCGGACGGTGCTGATGGTGGAGCACAATCTCAAGGTCGTGGCGAACCTGTCGGACACGATCACCGTGCTTCAGCGCGGTGCGATCCTGGCCCAGGGCACCTATGCCGAGGTGTCCGAGAACCCCGAAGTCGTTCAGGCCTATATGGGAACCGGTCATGGCTGAGCCCGCCCGCAAGATGGCCGCCACGTCGGCCGCCCCCCTTCTCACCGTCCGCGATCTCAACGCCTGGTACGGCGAGAGCCACGTGCTGCACGGCATCAATGTCGACGTCAATCCGGGCGAGGTGGTCACCCTGCTCGGCCGCAACGGCGCCGGCAAGACCACGACGCTCAAATGCATCATGGGCATCGTGCGCAGCCGCAAGGGCAGCATCACCTTCGAGGGCCGCGCGACCATCGGCATGTCCTCGAACCAGATCGCCCGCGCCGGCATCGCTTTCTGCCCGGAAGAGCGCGCGATCTTCTCCAGCCTCGACGTGATCGAGAACCTGATGCTGCCGCCGGTGATCAAACAGGGCGGCATGTCGGTGGAGGAGGTCTTCGGCCTGTTCCCGCGCCTGAAAGAGCGCGGCAGCAGCCAGGGCACCAAGCTTTCGGGTGGTGAGCAGCAGATGCTCGCCATCGCTCGCATCCTGCGCACCGGCGCCAATCTGCTGCTGCTCGACGAGCCGACCGAAGGTCTGGCGCCGGTCATCGTGCAGCAGATCGGCGAGATCATCCGCGCCCTGAAGGCGAAAGGCTTCACCATCGTTCTGGTGGAGCAGAACTTTCATTTCGCCTCGACGGTTGCGGATCGGCATTATGTGGTCGAGGAAGGTCATGTGGTCGACATGCTGACCGCTGACGACATCGCGACCAGCCAGGACAAGCTCAAGCAGTATCTCGGCGTCTGACCGGCGCCGGGGCCGGGCCTGTCCCGGCACGACTCTCGGCGTCACGCTTGTGGCGTCGGGCCAGAGAAGGTCGCGGCGGCGCGCCTCCGGAACGTGACGGACCCATTCAGAAGGTCCGCCGGTCCGATCGGGGCCCTGTCTCCCGCCAAGAGTCCGCACGCGGCGTTCGCGCCCGCGCCCGGCCGGTTCCAGGACCGATGCCGGCCGGGCCGGACCGGTTGCACGTGACCCGACCTCAACTGTCCCGCGAACGTAATCACCGCCTCAGGCAGAAGACCTCAGGGGAGGAGTTTTCAAGCCATGACGTTCAAGTTGACCCTCGCAGCCGTCACGGCCGCCGTCGTCGCCGCCTTCTCGGCCGGCGCAGCGCAGGCCGAGATCACCGACAATGTGGTGCGCATCGGCGTGCTGAACGACCAGTCGGGCATCTATACCGACCTGTCGGGCCCCGGCGGCGTGGATGCGGCCCGGATGGCGATCGAGGATTTCGGCGACACCGTCGCCGGCGCCAAGATCGAGCTGGTCTCGGCCGATCACCAGAACAAGCCCGATATCGGCTCCAACATCGCGAACCAGTGGTATGACCGCGATGGCGTCGATGCGATCTTCGACGTGCCCACCTCGTCCGTGGCCCTGGCGGTGCAGAACATCGCCAAGGAAAAGGGCAAGGTGATGATCGACCACGGTGCGGCCACCTCGGACCTCACCGGCAAGGCCTGCTCGCCGACCGGCATCCACTGGACTTACGACACCTATGCGCTCGCCAACGGCACCGGCCGCGCGCTGGTCGAACAGGGCGCCAAGAAGTGGTACTTCATCACCGCCGACTATGCCTTCGGCCACGCGCTGGAGCGTGACACCTCCAACGCCGTCACCGCCGCGGGCGGCGAAGTCGTGGGCACCGTGCGCTCGCCCTTCCCGTCGACCGACTTCTCGTCCTTCCTGCTCCAGGCTCAGGGCTCGGGCGCGGACGTGATCGGCCTGGCCAATGCCGGCGGCGACACCGTCAACTCGATCAAGCAGGCGGCCGAATTCGGCATCACCCAGGGCGGCCAGAAGCTGGCCTCGCTGCTGGTCTTCCTGTCCGACGTGCACTCGCTCGGCCTTGAAGTCTCGCAGGGCCTGGTGCTCACCACCGGCTTCTACTGGGATCTGAACGACGAGACCCGCGCCTTCGCCAAGCGGTTCGGCGAGCGCAATGGCGGCAAGATGCCGACCATGGTCCAGGCCGGCATCTATTCCTCGGTCATGCACTATCTGAAGGCGGTCGAAGCGACCAAGTCGGATGACGGCAAGACCGTGGTCGATCAGATGAAGAAGACCCCGGTCAACGACTTCTTCGCCAAGGGCGGCACCATCCGCGAGGACGGCCGCATGGTCCACGACATGTATCTGATGCAGATCAAGTCGCCGGCGGAGTCGAAGGGCCCCTACGACTATTACAAGCTGCTCGCCACCATCCCGGGCGACCAGGCCTTCCGTCCGATGGACAAGGGCGAATGCCCGCTGGTCGCGAAGTGATCAGCCTTTGAACAACCGTCACCCATCACATCCGACGCCGACACGAGGGGCACATCCTTCATGATGGAATTGATCGGCATTCCGCCGCAGGTCCTCTTCGGCCAGCTGCTTCTCGGGCTGATCAACGGCGCCTTCTACGCCATGCTCAGCCTGGGCCTGGCCCTTATCTTCGGCCTGCTCAACATCATCAACTTCTCCCACGGCGCCCAGTACATGATGGGCGCATTCGTGGCGTGGCTGGTGCTGCAGTACGCCGGGATCGGGTACTGGGCCGCCCTGATCATCTCCCCCATCATCGTCGGTTTGTTCGGCGTGGTGCTTGAACGGTTGTTGATCCGCCGGCTCTATAACCTCGATCATCTTTACGGGCTGCTGCTTACCTTCGGCCTCGCACTGGTGATCGAGGGCTTCTTCCGCCAGCTCTACGGCATCTCGGGTCAGCCCTATGCCATCCCGGCGGCGCTGCAGGGCGGCACCAATCTGGGCTTCATGTTCCTGCCCACCTATCGGGCCTGGATCCTGATCGCCTCGCTTGCCGTCTGCATCGCGACCTGGGCGATCATCGAAAAGACCCGGCTCGGCGCCTATCTGCGCGCCGCGACCGAGAACCCGACCATGGTGCAGGCCTTCGGCATCAACGTGCCGCTGCTCATCACTCTCACCTACGGCTTCGGCGTGGCGCTGGCCGCCTTCGCCGGCGTCATGGCCGCCCCTGCCTACCAGGTCAGCCCGCTGATGGGCTCCAACCTCATCATCATCGTGTTCGCGGTGGTGGTCATCGGCGGCATGGGCTCGATCATGGGTGCGGTGGTGACCGGCTTCGGCCTGGGCCTGCTCGAAGGCCTGACCAAGGTCTTCTACCCCGAAGCCTCCAGCACCGTGATCTTCGTGGTCATGGCCATCGTGCTCCTCATCAAGCCTGCGGGCCTGTTCGGAAAGGCGGCGTGATCCCATGAGCGTCAATACCGTTCCCGCTGCCCGCAGCACCCGCGGCCAGAAGGCCGCCGGCCTCACCATGATCGGCGTCGCAATCGCGATCCTGGTCGGCCTCGCGGCCCCGCATGTCATCTACCCCGTCTTCCTGATGAAGGCGCTGTGCTTCGCGCTCTTCGCCTCGGGCTTCAACCTGCTGCTGGGCTATGTCGGCCTGCTCAGCTTCGGCCATGCCGCCTATTTCGGCTTCGCCGCCTATATCTGCGGCCATGTGGTCAAGGTCTGGGGGCTGTCGCCGGAAATCGGCATCCTGCTCGGCACGCTCACCGGCGCCGGGCTCGGCCTGGTCATCGGCGGGCTCGCCATCCGGCGCCAGGGCATCTACTTCGCCATGGTGACGCTGGCCTTTGCCCAGATGGTCTTCTTCCTGGCGCTGCAGGCACCGTTCACCGGCGGTGAGGACGGCATCCAGGGCATCCCGCGCGGCATGCTGTTCGGCCTGATCAGCCTGCATGACGACATGACCATGTACTACGTCGTCTTTGCGATCTTCGTGCTCGGCCTGCTGTTCATCCATCGCGTGATCCATTCGCCCTTCGGCCAGACCCTGAAGGCGATCCGCGAAAACGAGCAGCGCGCGATCTCGCTCGGCTACGACGTCAACCGCTACAAGCTGCTGGCCTTCGTGCTGTCCTCGGCCATTGCCGGCCTGGCCGGCTCGACCAAGGCGCTGGTCTTCCAGATCGCCACGCTCACCGACGTGCACTGGCACGCCTCGGGCGAGGTGGTGCTGATGACCCTGCTCGGCGGTGTCGGCACCGTCTTCGGCCCCACCGTCGGCGCCTTCCTGGTCACCGGCATCCAGAACTATTTCGCGCAGGTCGGTGCCTGGGTGACCATCATCCAGGGCGGGATCTTCGTGGCCTGCGTGCTGCTGTTCCGCCGCGGCATCGTCGGCGAATACCTGGCCTTCATGGAACGGCGTCGCAGCCGCAAATCCTGATCGACACAGCCATCATCGATGGCCATTGCGAAAGCCGCCATACCCTCAGGGGCATGGCGGCTTTTTCGCGTGATGTTAACCATACAGCGCGCCGGACTCACATTTTGGCAATAAATTTCAACCATTGATTAATGGGAGGGGTTTAGACTCCCCCGATCCGGCGCCCTTCCCGGGCCCCGAGGTTTTCCGGAGTTCCGGACGATGCAGAACCTCTCGACCGGTGCCAAACTTGGCATCCTGCTGATCGCCGCGCTGCTCGGCGTGACGGCAACCATCTATCTCTCCCTCACCACCCTGCGCGAGACCCTCTACGCCGACCGCCAGGATAAGCTGCAGGCTCTGGTCGAAATGGGCGTATCCATCGTCTCGGCCGAGATCACGCGCGCTGAGGCCACCGGCGGCGATCGGGCGGCAGCGATCCGGACAGGGCTCGCGCTCCTGGAGCCCGTACGCTATGACGATGCCGAGGAATATCTGTCGGCAATCGACATGACCGGCGTCATGCTCATGAACGGCAAATTCCCGTCCGTCGTCGGCCGCAACATGATCGGCGCAAAGGACAGCAATGGCGTCGCCTATGTGCAGGATGCCATCAAGGTCGCCACCACCACCGGACAGGGCGCCTTCGCCTATCTCTGGCCCCGCCAGCAGGGCGGCGAACCGGAGCCCAAGCTCTCCTTCATCCAGCGCGTGCCCGGGACCGATATCGGCGTGATCACCGGTGTCTATACCGGTGATATCGAGGCTGCCTTCCAGGCCCAGGCCCTGCGCCTGGGTGGCATCGCCGCGGCGGCGGCGCTGGTGCTGGGGCTGCTGGCCGTGCTGGTGATCCGCTCCACCGTGCCGCCGCTGAAGGCCGTTACCCGCGGGTTGGAGCGTCTGGCCCAGGGCGAACGGAGCATCGATCTGAAGGGGGCCGGGCGACGCGACGAGATCGGCGCGATCGTCCGCGCCTTCGGCGTGGTCCGGGAGGGGCTGGCCGCCGCCGACGAACTGACCCGCCAGCGCGAGGCCGAACAGGCGGCCCGGCTGGAGCGGAGCCACCGGGTCGACGAATTGACCGGCCGCTTCGACGACGATGCCCGCCAGTCCCTGTCGGTGGTGCTGGATGCTGCCCGCGCCATGGAACGGGCGGCCGCCGAGCTGACCGAGGCCGCAGACCAGGCCGGCCGCCAGGCCGATACCATGGTCGGCGCCGCCAACCAGGCCGATGCCAATGTCCAGACCATCGCCGCGGCGGCGGAAGAGCTGTCGACCTCTACCGAAGACATCGCCCGCCGGGTGACCCAGGCCGCCGACATCGCCGCACGGGCCACCGAAGAGGCGCGGCGCACCACCGAAATCGTGCGCGGCCTGTCGGATACCGGCGACCGGATCGGCGAGGTGGTGGTGCTGATCGATGCCATTGCCGACCAGACCAATCTTCTGGCGCTGAATGCCACCATCGAGGCGGCGCGGGCGGGCGATGCCGGCAAGGGCTTCGCGGTCGTCGCCTCGGAAGTGAAGAATCTGGCAAGCCAGACCGGCCGCGCCACCGAAGACATCTCGCGCCAGATCGGCGCCGTACAGGAAGAAACCCGCCGGGCAGTCACCGCCATCGACGGCATTGCGAAGATCATCAGCTCGATCAGCGAGATTGCCGGCGACATCGCCGCCGCGGTGCAGGAACAGGGCGCCGGAACCCTGTCCATCGCCCGCAGCACCCAGGCCGCCGCCCAGGCGACGGAAGCGGTGACCGGCAGCATCGCCGCGGTCGGCACCGCCGCGAACCAGACGGGTGCCACGGCCGGCACGGTGCGGGATGCCGCCGGGCGGCTCAATCGTCAGGCCGATGATCTGAAGCAGGTGGTCGATCGCTTCCTCGGCGATATTCGCGCCGCGTGAAACCCGCCCCTGGTTGAAGCCACGAACGCCGTTACCGCTTTTGGGCGGTGACGGCGTTTTTTCCTTTCATGCAGCCCCTCGAATACAGCATCATCTTTCCCAAGACGGCCCGGGAGTGAGGTTTCATGTTCTATGAAACATCTCCCGATCAGATCAAAGGATGCGGATCATTCCGGATCGTGACATGCCTGACCGACGCGCTGGGGAGCGGGTTGCGGCGGGCATGTCGGGCAGCGGCGTTCCTGCAGGGAGAGCAGGCCGTCGCAGACCCGCCGGGACCACGCGGGGACCATGGCCGTCGGCCCCGATCCGCCCAGGGAGGATACAGATGAACACCAGGAACGCGATCGCTGCCGCGGTTCTTGCGACCATGACCGGCCTCGCCGCGGGGGCGGCTCAGGCCGAGATCTCGGACAATGTCGTGCGCATCGGCGTGCTCAACGACCAGTCGGGCATCTATGCCGACGTCACCGGCCAGGCCTCGGTCATCGCCGCCCGCATGGCGGTGGAGGATTACGGCGGCAAGGTCAAGGGCGTGCCGGTCGAGGTGATCTTCGCCGACCACCAGAACAAGCCGGATATCGGGTCCAACATCGCCAACCAGTGGTACGACCGCGACGGCGTCGACGTGATCGTCGACGTGCCGACCTCGTCGGTGGGTCTGGCGGTTCAGAACATCGCCAAGGAAAAGGGCAAGCTGCACCTGAACGCCGGTGCCGGCACCTCGGACCTGACCAGCAAGGCCTGCTCGCCCACCGGCATCCACTACGTCTACGACACCTATGCGCTGGCGACCGGCACCGGTTCGGCGCTGGTCGGTCAGGGCGCCAAGAAGTGGTATTTCATCACCGCCGACTATGCCTTCGGCCATGCGCTGGAGCGTGACACCACCAACGCGGTGAATGCCGCGGGCGGCGAGGTGGTGGGCGGTGTGCGCGCACCCTTCCCGACCACAGACTTTTCGTCCTTCCTGCTCCAGGCGCAAGGCTCGGGCGCGGACGTGATCGGCCTGGCCAATGCCGGTGGCGATACCGTCAACTCCATCAAGCAGGCGTCGGAGTTCGGCATCACCCAGGGCGGGCAGAAGCTGGCCGGCCTGCTGGTGTTCATCAACGACATCCATGCGCTCGGCCTCCAGGTCGCGCAGGGTCTGGTGGTCACCACCGGCTATTACTGGGACATGAACGACGAGACCCGCGCCTTCGCCAAGCGGTTCCAGGAGAAGGCCGGCAAGATGCCCAACATGCTCCAGGCGGGCATCTATTCGGGCGTCACCCAGTATCTGAAGGCGATCGAGGCCACCGGTTCGGATGACGGCAAGACCGTGGCCGACCAGATGAAGGCGACCCCGATCAACGACTTCTTCGCCAAGAACGGCCATATCCGCCCCGACGGCCGCATGGTGCACGACATGTATCTTGTCGAGGTGAAGAAGCCCGAGGAGTCGAAGGGCCCCTGGGACTATTACAAGGTGCTGGCCACCATCCCGGGCGATCAGGCCTTCCGCCCCATGGACAAGGGTGAGTGCCCGCTGGTCAAGAAGTAAGCGGCCAGACCTTAAGACCTGAGGTTATCATACGAAACGCCGCCATCCGGGTCCGGATGGCGGCGTTTCGTCGTTCAGCTCCGGCCTCGGACGGCCGCAGCGGCATCACTTGCCGGGGCATCACTTACCGGCGGGCACCTTGCCGACATCGGCGCCGATGGTGCAGATCGCCTTGGGATCGTCGATGCGCAGCACCAGGCTTTCCGACAGGTAGAGGTGATGGTGAATGCCGTCATGCGAGCCATAGCCGGCACGCAGATCCTGGCCGATCACCAGCACGCCGACCCGCGGATCGACCAGCACGCCGCCTTCGATCGGCGCCTTGAAGATGCCGACGGTGCAAACGCGGGAGATATGCTCCAGCTGCAGCACGTCGCTGCCGTCATAGCGGCGGAACAGCGAGTTGTAGAGCCGGGGCGACAGGGCCAGCGCATAGGGGCCGCGCAGGCCGCTTTCATCCAGCCTGTTCACCGCGGCGAGCACGTCCTGCAGCGCCTGATCGATATTCGCCCAGTCTCCGCCCTCGATCTCGTGGCGGCCGCGGGCGCTCAACAGGCCTTCGAGGCCGAAATCGGGGTTGCCGTAATAGATCATCTCCTCTTCGCGCGCGGCCACGGCCTCGGCTGCATCCTCGACCGGGTCGAGGTTCAGCGGCTGGCCCTGATCGGTGGAAGAGGCGATGCGCCGCACGCTCAGCCGGAAGCCCTTGCGCAGCATCGGCACCGAAATCGCGCGGCTCATCACCGCGCCGGCCTCGTCGGGGCCGGGGTCGCGGCAATAGTCGTCATTGCCGATCTCGATCGAGGTCAGGCCCACACCATAGGGGCCGTCGACCTCCAGAAAGCGGCGGCCGGTCAGCGCGTCGCGGGCGGCATCGATCGCCGCCTCGTCGATCCGGCGCCAGAGATCGGTGCCGAAGGGGGCCTGGGAACGGTTCAGGTAATCCATCTCGTGAAACTCCTGGCAATAGACGGCAAGGGACAGACGGGGCCGGATCAGCGGCGCTTCTTCATGCGGCCGATGGTCAGGCCGTCACCGCCGCCGCCCTCTCCGCCACCGCCCGTCTCGTCACCGCCGCCGGTGGCGCTTTCCTCCACCTCGGTGATCGGGCCTTCGGTGAACAGATAGGTCTTGATCTGCTCGGCAAAGTCGCCGTCGTTCCGGCGCAGCCATTCCAGCGTCATCATGGCGTGCTCGATTTCCTCGCGCATATTGTGCAGCAGGATCTCGCGCAGCTCGTCGTCCTCGCAGTCATCGGCCCGCTGGCGGTACCAGTCCACCGCCTCCAGCTCTTCCATCAGCGACGAGATTGCATGATGGAGCGCCAGGGTATGGCGGCTCAGCTTCTCGCGCGGGGCATGCAGGACCTCTCCGGCCATCTGCTCGTCTCCTTCTTCGTTTCGTCGCGCCGGTCGGCCGGCGCCATCTCGTCCAGGGCAGCGGTCTGCAGGGCCGCCGCTTCGTGTTTCCGTGGTCCCGGTTTTCCCGCCGCCACAGCCGTCAAACCCAAGCCGGCGTCAAACCCAAGCCGGCCTCAACCGAAGCCGGCGGCGATTGCGGTCATAACGGCAAAGCCGGCGATCAGTGCCCAGCTCGCCCCCATCTCCTGGCCATGACGATGGGTTTCGGGGATCATCTCATGGCTGACGACGAAGATCATCGCGCCAGCCGCGAACGCCATGGTCCAGGGCAGCACCCCGGCACCCAGCCCGGCAAGGGCGACGCCCAGGCCGCCGCCGATGATTTCCAGCGCGCCGGTGCCGAAGGCGACCAGAAGTGCCGTCATACGGCTGGCCCCGGTCATCATCATGCCCACCGCCGCGACGAAGCCTTCCGGCAGGTTCTGGATCATGATGCCGATCGCCAGCGCAATGCCCTGGCCCAGATCGCCGCCGCCCTCGGCCCCCGAGCCGCCGAGCCCGACGCCGACCGCCAGACCTTCGGGCAGATTGTGGAGCGCGATCGCCAGCACCATCAGCAGGGCCGGCGCCATCCGCCGGGCATCGATCGCCGCCATTCCGCCGCCATCGACCACCAGAAGCGCATCGCCGCCCGCCGCGACCATGGCCGGGCTGCCGGGTCCATGGGGGCTGCGCAGGGTGTGGTCGACCGCCTCGTCATCCTGCTGGACATGCAGATGCGGCACCACGGCGTGCAGGGCCGCGATCGCCGCGGCCCCCAGCCCGATGGCGACCCCGATGCCGAGGGCGCCCCAGAGCGCGCCATAGCGGGCGACCGAGCTTCCAAGCGCCGGCACCAGCAGCGACAACAGAGCGGCGGCCAGCATCACGCCCGCGGCACCGCCCAGCAGCAGGTTTTCCCGCCGGATGCCCGGCCGTCGGATCACCAGCACGGGTAGCGCGCCGAGACCGGTCGCAAGGCCTGCAAGCAGGCTGCCGCCCAGGCCCAGCCAGACCGGATCTATGGATGCGAGATCAGGTATGGTGTCCTCCGATCATCGGTCCTGCTGCTGCCCGGATCATGGCCAGAATATGGGGCACGTGCATGACGGATCAACCGTTGCCACGGTCCTCCCCCGAAATCATCACAGGCGGAGGTGGGCCGTCCCTGCCGATCCTGCGGAAGGCGGCAAGGCCGATCAGCCCGCCCGCCGCCAGCACCGCGAAACCCGCCGCCCAGCCCAGCGGGTCGCCGTCGCCCCCTGCCCCGTCGAGCGCCAGACCGAAGGTGATCGGCGACAGGATCGCGCCGCCGAAGCCCAGCAGCGCATGCATGGCCATCGCGGCCCCGCGCACCGACGGATCGCTTTCGGCGACCGCGCCCGCGGTCAGCGAGGCGCTGTCGGCCATGACCATCAGATTGTAGACCGCCACCACCACCAGCACGAGGGCGAGCGGTGCGCCGGCGACCGCCGCGGTCACGCCGGCCAGCACCGCCGTCACCGACATCGCGACCGTGATCCAGCGCCGACGACCAAGCCGCATCGCCATCTCGTTGCCGAAGAAACTGGTCAGAATCCCCGAGGCGATGATCGCGCCGCCCAGGCTGCTGGCCCAGGCGGCCGCGGCGCCGGCATGGACCAGAAAGGCCACCAGCCAGCTGCGCAGGCCGAACATCTCCCAGCAATGGCCGGCATAGGCGAGCGTATAGGCGATGGCCCGGCGGTTGCGCAGCACCGGCCGGAAATCCGGCGGCATCCACCAGGAGCGATGGCGGATGCCGGCGGCCGGCGCGGGCGGCGGTGTTGCCGGCACCGCGATCAGCGCCAGCACCAGCGCCGTGGCCGCCAGTGCCCCCGCCGACCAGAACCCGGCCTGCCAGCCGCCGGCGGCGGCCACCAGCCCCGCCAGCCAGACCGACAGCCCGGCCCCCAGCGAGAAGCAGGCGGTATAGCTGGCGACCGCCCGGCTGGCCTTGGGGCCGCGGACATGGTCGCTCAGGATCTTGAGGCCGGGCATGTAAGACCCGGCGAAACCGGCACCGGCCAGCGCCTGGAACAGGCCGGCCGACAGTGGCCCGGTGGCAAAACTGCCGAAGCCGAGCGTCGCCAGCGCGATCAGCGTCAGCGAGCCGATATAGACCCGCCGGGCATCGACCCGGTCGGTGGCACCGGTCAGCACCGGCACCGCCGCGACATAGCCCACGAAGAAGGCCGAAGAAATCCAGCCGGCCGTGCCGTTGCTGAGGCGCCAGTCGTCGCGCAGCAGCGGCAACAGGGCCGGATAGCACCCATAGGCCGCCATGGACAGCACCTCGCACAGGCACATCACGGCGATCATGCGAAGGGTTCGGGGCGGGGGCGCGCCGGAACCGGGCTCAGGGGGGCTGGACAGTTCTGCTGACACGGCGTTCCGGCTCTCCGCTGACGGATGACGCCGCAAACCTTAGCGCGCGAAGACGGTGCGCACACGCGCCCATGCTGCAACCCTGACAGCCCCGGTCATGCGGAACCGCGCACCACGTCGCGCCGCCGGGCCAGCAGGCGCCGGGCCGCCAGCACCAGGAAGCCGGTCACCAGCCCCCAGAAGGCCGAGCCGATGCCGAACAGGGTGACACCCGAGGCCGTGGCGGCGAAGGTCATCACCGCCACCTCTCGGTCGTCGGGGTTCGACAGCATGCCCGCGATCGACCCGGTGAGCGGGCCGAGCAGGGCCACGCCGGTGATGATCTGGATGGTGTCGCGCGGCAGCCCCATGAACAGATCGACCAGCGGTGCCGAAAACAGGGCCAGCAGCACATAGAAACCCGCATAGGCGATGCCGGTGACCCAGCGTCGGCGCGGGTCGGGATGGGCATCGGGGCCGGTGCAGATCGCGGCGGTGATCGCCGCCAGATTGACCGCATGGGCGCCCATCGGAGCCAGCAGCAGCGAGGCGAGGCCGGTGAGCGTCAGCACCGGCCGGGTGGGCGCGGTATAGCCGGCCTGGGCCAGCACCACGAAACCCGGCAGGTTCTGCGAGACCAGCGTCACCAGAAACAGCGGCAGGCCCAGGCTGATGATCACCGCCGGATCGAAAACCGGCATCACCGGCACCAGGCTGCCGAAGAGGTCGCCGTCATGCGGTGCGGTGAAATTGCCGCCCAGCACCACCGCCGCGACCGCCACCACCAGCACGATCAGCAGGGCGAAAGTCGGCGCGCGCTGCCGGGCGACCACGAAGACGATCAGCACCAGCCCCGCGAGCAGGGCATCGCTCTGGAAGGCGCGGAACAGCGACATGCAGAAGGGCAGCAGCACGCCCGCGAGCATGGCGGCGGCGACGGCCGCCGGGATCCTGGCGGCCAGCCGGCCCAGCGCCGGCACCAGCCCCAGGATGATCATCATCAGCGCAGCCGCCATGAAGGCGCCGGTCGCTTCGGCCCAGCCAGCATGAAGGGTCGAGGCGGCGAGCAGGGCCGCCCCCGGTGTCGACCAGGCCAGCACCACCGGCATGCGCAGCCGGAAGCTGAGCAGCGCACCGGGCAGCGCAATGCCGAGACAGAGGGCGGTGACCGCCGAGGTGATCTGATCGGGTGTGCCGCCCAGGGCCTGGCCGGCCTGGACGATCAGGGCGACGGTGCCGCCGAAGCCGACCAGGGCGGCGATGAGGGCAACGGAGAGCGAAGCGAGCGGCAAGGGATGGGGTCCCGGAGACGGCTGGGGAGAGGACCGCACTTTCCGCCATACGGGCCGCCGGCGCAAGCGTTCCACGCGAATGTTATGACGTTTCCATCGACTAAACCGATGGTTTATCAGGACCAGGAGGGCCACGCCTCAGACAGCACGAAACCTGCCACGGCATGCAGATCGTCGCGGCCGAAGATCGGCCGCCCACCCAGCATGTCGCGGTCGAGGGCCGCGCAGGTCAGGGCTGCCGGGTCGGGCACGACGACACCCAGGATCCGGTCGTCGCGCGGATAGAGCGGCCAGCGCGCATCGCGCCGGCCGGGGGCCAGCACCTCCAGCCGCGGATGGCCGGCGCCGGCGAAGCCTTCGACGATGGCGATATCCGCCGGCCCGGCAAGGGTGAGCCAGCGGCGCAGCTGGTCCGCCGGATCGGGTTCCGAAACGCCGTCCGGCGCGGTCGCCGGCTCTTCCCGCAGCACACCGACCAGGCCGCCGCCGCCCACCACCACAGCGGCCGCCCCGGCCCGGCGATGACGGTCGCTGTCCTTGCCCGGCCGATCCAGATCCGGGCGGTGATGGCTGCGCTTCACGGTGACCACCTGCCGCCCCCCGGCCGCAAGCAGCGGGATCAGCCCCTCGATCAGCGTGGTCTTGCCGCTGTTGCCGGGCCCCACCAGGCCGATGATCCGCATGTCCCCTCCCCGATCCGGCTGATCCGTTCCGCATACCCGTCACGCCGCCGGTTGGCAAGTCGGGGTCGATCCATAGACCCGATATAGACCCGAAAGCCCCTATACGAGACCCGGGTATGATCATTTAATAGTCATATAAGGCGCATAGCTCATAGATTAGGCATATCTTCGCATCACGCCGCTCAATCTCGCCCCGCACGCGCCGCACCAAAAGCGTTGTGCAGCGCGGGATACAGCCGGAATGCAGGGCTTGGCACGGAACTTGTAGATACCTTGGTGTCGATACTAAGAGACCCCCCGCCTGCTGCCGCCATCTGCGAGAGCCTGAGCCCATGACCGACAAGATCATTCCGCCCGCCTCTCCCGACGCCTCCGCCGCCGCGGATGCGCGCCGCTTCCGGATCAGCCGGCGGGGGCTGCTGGGGGCCGCCGCGACGCTGGCCGCCGCAAGGCTGCTGCTGCCGGGCGGCGCCTTTGCCGCCGCGACCAGTCTGGCACCCGAGAAGACCGACCTTGCCATCGGCTTCATTCCGCTGACCGATTGCGCCCCCCTGGTCATCGCCCATGAGAAGGGATTCTTCAAGCGCGAAGGCCTGAAGGTCATCCTGTCGAAAGAGGCGTCCTGGGCCAATATCCGCGACAAGATGACCATCGGCGCACTGGATGCCGCCCATATGCTGGCCGGCATGCCGATCGCCGCGACCCTGGGCCTCGGCGCCATTCCCCAGGCGCAGGTGACCGCCCTGTCGCTGGACCTGAACGGCAATGCGATCACGCTGTCCAACGCGCTCCATGACCGGATGGTTGCGGCCGACCCGGCGGCGATGGCCGAACGGCCGATGACCGCCCGGGCGCTGAAGGCGGTGATCGATGCCGACAAGGCCGCCGGCAAGGCGCCGCTCACCTTCGCCGCGGTCTTCCCCGTCTCGTCGCATATGTACGAGCTGCGCTACTGGCTGGCCTCGGCCGGGATCGATCCGGATGCCGACCTGCGCATCATCGTGATCCCGCCGCCGCAGATGGTCGCCAATCTGCGTGCCGGCAATTGCGACGGCTATTGCGTGGGCGAGCCCTGGAACGAACGCGCGGTCGAGGCCGGCATCGGCAAGGTCGCGATCACCAGCGTCGAGCTTTGGGCCAATCAGCCCGAAAAGGTGCTGGGCGTCGCCGCCGACTGGGCGGAGAAGAACCCCGCGACCCACGAGGCGATGCTGCGCGCAGTGATCGCCGCCGGCCAGTGGCTGGACGATCCGGCGAACCGCGCGGAGGCCGCCGACATCATCGCCGGCCGCGCCTATGTGAATGCACCGGCCGAGGTGGTGCGGATGTCGATGACCGGCACCTTCCGCTATGCCGCCGACGAGGCACCGCGCCCGCTGCCCGATTTCAACGTCTTCAGCCGCTATGCCGCCAACTTCCCCTGGATCAGCCATGCCGAATGGACGCTGACCCAGATGATCCGCTGGGGCCAGATCGACCGGCCGATCGACATCGCCGCCACCGCGGCCGCGGTCTACAGACCCGACCTCTACCGCAAGGTCGCGGCCCAGATGGACATTGCCGCACCGACCATCGATCGCAAGCCCGAAGGTATCAACACCTCCGCCTGGACCCTGACCCGGGCGACCCGGCCGATCGCCATGGGCCCGGATGTGTTCTTCGACGGCACCCGCTTCGATCCGGCCGACCCGGTCGGCTATATCCGCCAGTTCGCGATCAAGGCCCCGGCCGTGGACCTGACCGCGCTTGCCGCCGCCCAGACCACCCCGCGCGCCAGCGCCGCCTGAGCCAGGAGCCCGTTCCCATGGCCGACATCTCCCTCGACGGTGCCGCAAAGGGCACCGGCATCGGACGGCGCCTCGGCCTTGTGGCCGAGCGCATCGTCTGGCCGCTTCTGACCCTCGCCGTCGCCCTCGGCGGCTGGACGCTGATCCAGCAGACGGTGGCGACCGACCTGCCGGGCGTTGGTGAAACCCTCGCCCGCGGTATCGAGCTGTTTTCCGACCCGTTCTACATCGCGGGGCCCAACGACCAGGGCATCTTCTGGCAGCTGCTCTATTCGCTGGGCCGGGTGCTGGCGGGCTTCGGCCTCGCCTGCCTGATCGGCCTGCCGCTGGGCCTGTTGATCGGCACCAGCCAGGCGGCCTCCCGTGCCTTCACCCCGTTCATCGAGGTGATGCGCCCGGTCAGCCCGCTCGCCTGGCTGCCGATCGGCCTGCTGCTGTTCCGGGCGGTCGACCCCTCCGCGATCTTCGTGATCCTGATCACCAGCATCTGGCCGGTGATCCTGAACACCGCCGCCGGCGTGCGTGCCGTGCCGGCCGACTACGTCCAGGTCGGCCGCGTGCTGCGCCTGGGCCGGCTTGCCATGTTCCGCCGCATCCTGCTGCCCGCCGCCCTGCCCTATGTGCTGGCCGGCATGCGGCTGTCGCTCGGCACCGCCTGGATGGTGATCGTGGCGGCAGAAATGCTCACCGGCGGGGTCGGCATCGGCTTCTTCATCTGGGACGAGTGGAACAACCTCTCGGTCCCCAGCATCCTGGTGGCGATCGTCCTGATCGGGCTGGTGGGCATCGCACTCGACGCCGCCATGGCCGCCGTTCAGCGCCGCCTTTCCCACTGAGACGGCCTACTGAGAGGGACGATCCCGATGACCAACCGACCGCATCTCTCGATCGAAGGCGTCGATCTCGACTTTCGCCCCCGCGACGGTGTCCGACCCATCCTGCGCGGCATCGATCTGAAGATCGCCCGTGGTGAATTCGTGGCGGTGATCGGCCATTCCGGTTGCGGCAAATCCACCCTGCTCAACATCGTGGCCGGGCTGATCACGCCCGAGCGGGGGGCCATCCTGCTCGACGACAAAGTGGTCGATGCCCCCGGCCCCGACCGGGCAATGGTCTTTCAGGCCCATGCCCTGCTGCCCTGGCTGACGGTGCGCGAGAATGTGGCGCTGGCGGTGGATCAGGTGCATCGCCGGACGATGGATGCCGCCGCCCGCGCGCAGCTGATCGACGAACATCTGGCGATGGTGCGTATGGACCATGCCGCGGCGCGCCGGCCGCACGAGCTGTCGGGCGGCATGCGCCAGCGGGTCGGCATCGCCCGGGCGCTGGCCATACGTCCGGCCGTGCTGCTGATGGACGAGCCCTTCGGCGCGCTCGACGCGCTGACCCGCGCCCGGCTTCAGGACGAGTTGATGGCCATCCAGGCCGATCTGTCGATGACGGTCATGATGGTGACCCACGATGTCGACGAGGCCGCCCTGCTCGCCGACCGGGTGGTGATGATGACCGAGGGCCCGGCCGCGCGGATCGGCCGGATCGTCGACATCCCCCTCGCCCGCCCGCGCCGCCGCGCCCAGGTGCTCCGCGATCCCGCCTTCATCGAGGCGCGGGTCCAGATGCTGTCCTTCCTGCACGGCGATGCCGTGGAGGATGCCGATGCGGCGGCGATGCTCGCCGTCGCGGCGGAATGAGCGGAGGCCGCCCGATGAACACGCCCCGAGACCGCATCCTCGTCATCGGCGCCGGCATGGCCGGCACCCGGCTGGTTCAGGAGCTGATCGCCCTGGCGCCGGGTGCCTGCGACATCGCCCTGATCGGCGCCGAACCCCATACGCCCTATGACCGGATCATGCTCTCGCCCGTGCTGGCGGGAGAGAAGACGGCAGAGGCGATCCGCCTGCTGGACGACGACTTCCTCGATCGCCATGGCGTGAGCTTTATGGCCGGCGACGCCGTGACCGGCATCGATCGGGTGGCACGGCGCGTCACCACCGCCGCCGGCCGGCTGCTGGACTATGACCGGCTGGTGCTGGCCACCGGATCGCAGCCGATCCGCCTGCCGCTGCCCGGGGCGGCGCTCAAGGGCGTCGTCACCTTCCGCGACCTCGGCGATGTCGACACCATGCTGGCCCTGGGCCGGCCCGGCGCACCGGCCGTTGTGATCGGCGGCGGGCTGCTCGGCCTTGAAGCCGCGGCCGGGCTTGCCGGGCGCGGCATGAAGGTGACGGTGGTCCACCTGGCCGGCCATGTGATGGAACGCCAGCTGGATGCCGAGGCCGGCGGCATGCTGGCGGACGCCCTCGCCGCCCGCGGCATCACCACGGTCACCGCCGCGAACAGCCGGGCGATCCTGGACGACGGCACCGGCCGGGTTGCGGGGCTGGAACTCGCCGATGGCCGGGTGCTGCCGGCGGAGCTGCTGGTCATGGCGGTGGGTATCCGGCCCGAAACCGGCCTCGCCCGCGCGGCGGGGCTGGAGGTCGGCCGCGGCATCCTGGTCGACGACCGGCTCGGCACCTCGGATCCGGCGATCGCCGCACTCGGCGAATGCGTCGAATTCGACGGTCAGTGCTTCGGTCTGGTGGCGCCGCTCTACGATCAGGCGAAGGTGCTGGCGCGCGCATTGGCCGGCCGGCCCGGCGACGGCTTCGCCGTCCGCCCCACCGCCACGCGGCTCAAGGTCTCGGGCGTCGACGTGTTCTCGGCCGGCAGTCTGGGCGGCGCGGATGCCGAAGAGATCACACTGCGCGATGCCGCCCGCGGCAGCTATCGCAAGCTGGTGATCCGCGACGACCGGCTGGACGGCGTGGTCATGTATGGCGATGTCGCCGACGGCCCCTGGTTCTTCGAGACCATGCGCAAGGCGGAAGCCCTCGGCCCGCTGCGCGACCGGCTGATCTTCGGCCCGGCCTTCGCCGCCGGCCCCTCGGCCACGGGTGCCGATGCCGCGACCGCCGCCGTAGCCGCCCTCGCCGACGATGCCGAAATCTGCGGCTGCAACGGCGTGTGCAAGGGCGCGATCACCGCGGCGATCGCGGGCCAGGGCCTCACCAGCCTCGACGAGGTCCGCGCCCATACCAAGGCCTCCGCCTCCTGCGGGTCGTGCAGCGGCCAGGTGAAGGCGCTGCTCGGCCTGTGCCTGGGCGGGTCGGCACCGGCGGAGGCAGAGGATGCCGATCCGGCGATCTGCAGCTGCACCGACCTCGGCCATGACGCGGTTCGCGCACGGCTCGGCGATCTGCCGGCCATGACCGCGATCGAGGCCATGGCGGTGCTGGGCTGGAAAACGCCCGAAGGCTGTTCGAAATGCCGGCCGGCGCTCAACTACTACCTGCTCTGCACCCATCCGGCTGCCGGTGTCGACGACCCGGCCTCGCGTTTCGTGAACGAGCGCGTGCACGCCAACATCCAGAAGGACGGCACCTTCTCGGTCGTACCGCGGATGTGGGGCGGGTTGACCTCGGCCACGGAGCTGCGCGCCATCGCCGATATCGTCGACCGCTACGACATCCCGACCGTGAAGGTGACCGGCGGCCAGCGCATCGACCTGCTGGGCGTGCGCAAGCAGGACCTGCCGGCGGTCTGGCGCGACCTCAATGCCGCGGGCATGGTCTCGGGCCATGCCTATGCCAAGGGGCTGCGCACGGTGAAGACCTGCGTCGGATCGGAATGGTGCCGCTTCGGCACGCAGGATTCGACCGGGCTCGGCGTCAGGCTCGAACGGATCACCTGGGGCGCCTGGATGCCGCACAAGTTCAAGATGGCGGTCTCGGGCTGCCCGCGGAACTGTGCCGAAGCGACGATCAAGGATTTCGGCGTGATCTGCGTCGACAGCGGCTACGAACTGGTGGTCGGCGGCAATGGCGGCATCCATCTGCGCGGCACCGACCCGCTCGCCAAGGTCTCGACCGAAGCCGAGGGGATCGAGATGTGCCTGGCCTTCATCCAGTTCTATCGCGAAGACGCCCGCTATCTGGAGCGCACCGCGCCCTGGATCGAGCGCATCGGCCTGGATCGGGTGAAGGCCGTGGTGGTGGCGGATGCCGCCGCCCGCCAGGCGCTCGCCGCCCGGTTCCTGGCCTCCCAGACCCATGCCCAGGTCGACCCCTGGGCAAGCCTCGCCGCGGCACCCGGCGCCGAGTTCGCCGCGATCGACGTCCCCGCCCGCCGGGCGGCCGAGTGAGGAGGCGCGAGCCCATGACCAGCCTTGCCGATATGACCGCGGTCCTCGCCGACAGCGCCGACTGGATCGATTGCGGCACGCTCGACGACCTGCCGCTGCGCGGTGCCCGGGTGATCCGCCACCAGGGCGGCAGCATCGCACTGTTCCGGCCGGCAGAGGGGCCCCCCGCCGCCATCGCCAATGCCTGTCCGCATAAGGGCGGGCCGCTCGCGGACGGGCTGGTCCATGGCCGCGCGGTCAGCTGCCCCCTGCATGGCCGGGTCTTCAGCCTGGATGACGGCCGGGCGGCAGCACCCGACCGCGACTGCGTCGCCCGCTATCCCGTAACCGTCACGGCAGAGGGCCGGGTGCTGGTGCGGCTGCGGCCGCTGAGCCCGGCGGCACCTGCCGGTGCCGGGCTGATCGCCGAGGCGGCGGAATGACCGCCCTGCCGCCACCGGCCGCCATCCGCACCACCTGCGCCTATTGCGGGGTCGGCTGCGGCGTGCTGGCGCGGCCGGACGGGGCGGGCGGGCTGCTGCCGGTGACCGGCGACCCGGCCCATCCCGCCAATCGCGGCCGGCTCTGCGGCAAGGGCGCCAGCCTCGCCGACACGCTGGGCGGTGCCGGGCGGCTGACCCGGGCGCGGATCGACGGCCGGCCGGTGCCGCTCGATACCGCCCTCGACCATGTGGCGGACGGCTTCCGTCGGGCGCGGGCCGAACGCGGCCCGGGCGGCATCGCCTTCTATCTGTCGGGCCAGATGCTGACCGAGGATTATTACGCCGCCAACAAGCTGGCCAAGGGCTTCCTGGGCAGCGCCAATGTCGACACCAATTCGCGGCTGTGCATGTCGTCGACGGTCGCAGGCCAGGTCCGCGGCTTCGGCGAGGATCTGGTGCCGGGAAGTTACGAGGATCTGGATGTCTGCGATCTGGCGGTGCTGGTCGGCTCCAACGCCGCCTGGTGCCATCCGGTGCTGTTCGGCCGGCTGATGGAGGCCCGCGCGGCCCGGGGCACGCGGCTGGTGGTCATCGATCCCCGCGCCACCGATACCAGCCGCGCCGCCGATCTGCATCTCGCCATCCGCCCCGGCGGCGATGCCGCCCTCTGGCAGTTCCTGCTGGTGGAGGCCGAGCGGCGCGGCCTGGCCGATCGCGCGGCCGAAGGCTTCCCCGCCGCGATCGAGGCCGCGCGCACCGACTGCCCGGACATCGCCGCCTGCGCGGCGCTGACCGATCTGGCCCCTGCCGATCTGGCCCGTCTTGCGGACATGGTGCTGACGACGCCGCGCTGCCTGACCCTGTTCAGCCAGGGCGTCAACCAGTCGAGCGCCGGCACCGATAAGGTCAACGCGATCCTCAACCTGGAGATCGCGCTCGGCCGTGTCGGCCGGCCGGGGGCCGGGCCGTTCTCGCTGACCGGCCAGCCCAATGCCATGGGCGGGCGCGAGGTCGGGGGGTTGGCCAATCAGCTGGCGGCGCATCTGGGTTTCTCCGACGCCGAACGCCGGCTGGTCGGCGAGTTCTGGCAGGCCGCCGACATGGCCACCGGCCCGGGGCTGAAGGCGGTGGAGCTGATCGATGCGCTGGAGGCGGGAAAGATCGGTGCGCTCTGGATCATCGGCACCAATCCCGCCGTCAGCCTGCCCGATGCCGGCCGCTTCCGCCAGGCACTGGCCCGCTGCCCGCTGGTGGTGGTATCGGATTGCGTGACCGGCACCGACACCCAGGCGCTGGCCCATGTGCTGTTGCCGGCGGCCGGCTGGTCGGAAAAGGACGGCACCGTCACCAATTCCGAGCGCCGGATCAGCCGGCAACGCGCGGTGCTGCCGCCGCCGGGCGATGCCCGGCCCGACTGGTGGCTGATCGCAGAGGTTGCCCGGCGGCTCGGCTTCGGCCATGCCTTCACCTGGCGCCACCCGGCGGAGATTTTCGATGAACACGCCCGGCTGTCGGGCGCCGCAGCGGCCGCCTTCGGCCGGCATTTCGACATCGCCGGCCTCGCCGGCCTCTCCCGCCAGCAATATGACGCGCTGGAGCCGGTGCAATGGCCGGTGCCGGCCGGCAGCCGGGACGGAACCGCGCGGGTGGTGCCGTCCCAACGCCTGATCGCCCTGCATCATCGCCCGCCCGTGGAACGTCCGATGCAGCCGGGCGAGCTTGTGCTCAACACCGGCCGGCTGCGCGACCAGTGGCACACCATGACCCGCACCGGCCGGGCCGCTCGCCTTGCCCGCCACGCCCCGGAACCCCTGCTGGCGGTGAACCCGGCGGACGCCCAGGCGGCGGGCCTCGGCGAGGGCGGCTTTGCGCGGATCACCGGCCGGCGCGGCACCGCACTTCTGCGGGTGACGATCGATCCGGGCCAGCGGCGGGGTGAGGTTTTCGCGCCGATGCACTGGTCCGACGCCTTCGCCGCCGAGGCCGCCATCGGCCACCTCGCCTCCCCCGCCACCGACCCGCTCTCGGGCCAGCCGGAGCTGAAGCATGCGGTCGTCCGCCTCGCCCCCTGGCGGCCGGGCTGGTCGGGGGTGATGGTCGATCGCGCGACCCGCGGGCCGCTGCGCCGCGGTGTGCGCCTGCCCGCCTATTGGGTCCGCCATGCGGTCGAGGCCGGCCGGGCGGTGATCCTGGCCGGGGATGACATGCCGGCCACGGCAGAGGGCTGGCGCCAGCTCGCCACCCGCCTCGCCCGCGGCTTCGGCGCCGCCATCGATGCGGGGCCGGCGATCGAGCTGATCGATGCCGCCCGCGGCCGGCTGCGGCTCGCCTGGACCGGCACCGACGGCCGGATCATGGCGGTGATCGCGCTTGCACGGCAACCCCACGCCCTGCCCCACACCACCGCACTCGCCCGTCTGCTCGACCCCGCAACCGATCGCGGCGCCGCAGCCCCCGCCGGCCTGCGCCTGGCGCTGCTGGCCGATCACGATCCCGATGGCGGAGATGCCCGGCGTGACCCCGCGATCTGCGCCTGCGCGGGCGTGGGCCGAAGCGCCATCCTCGCCGCGGCCGGCACCGGCCCGCTCGACCGGCGCCTGGCCCAGGTGACAGAGGCCACCGGCGCCGGCGGCGGCTGCGGTTCCTGCCGCCATCAGATCAGGTCCATCCTCAGCGAGGCCACGCCCCATGTCGAACCAGTCTGACAC
Organism: Tistrella sp.; assembly: GCF_002684955.1. Classification (NCBI taxonomy): domain Bacteria; kingdom Pseudomonadati; phylum Pseudomonadota; class Alphaproteobacteria; order Geminicoccales; family Geminicoccaceae; genus Tistrella; species Tistrella sp. Next base: position 45,124 of record NZ_NYWI01000005.1, read on the forward strand.
CGCTGACGGCCTGCCCCTCGCCCTCCGTCTCGCCGGCCGGCGGGTGGTGGCCTTCGGCGCCAGACCGGGGGCTGCGGCCAAGCTCGCGCTGCTCGACGATACCGGGGCCGAGATCGCGATCCATGACGATGCGCCCGCCTGCGCGGAACTTGCAGGCCGCGTGATCCTGCCGCTCCATCCCCTGCCCGATCTTGCCGGCACCCGGCTGGTGGTGATCGCGCCTGAGATCGACGATGCGACCGCTGCCCTGATCGCCGAGGCCGCGGCCGCAGCCGGCGCCCTGGTTCACGCGGTCGACCGGCCGGCCCTGTCCGACGTAACCCTGCCCGCCCTGGTGCGGCGCGGGCCGCTGCAGATCGCGATCCACACCGGCGGCAGGTTTCCGGCGCTGGCCTCCGTCCTGCGCCAGCGGCTGGAAGCGCTTCTGCCGGCCGGCCTTGGTGCCGCCGTCACCGCGGCCGGCAACCGGCGCGCCGAGATCGCCCGGCGTCTGACCGACCAGGCCGCGCGGCGCCGCTTCTGGCGCGATCTGGCCGCCCGGCTGCTGGACCATCCCGAGATCCCGATCGATGACCTGCCGGCCGACGCCATCCCGGTCCAGGCGGGCCGGGTGGATCTGGTCGGCGCCGGCCCCGGCGGCCCCGGTCTGCTCACCCGCGATGCGGCCCGCGCGATCGAGGCGGCGGACGTCGTGCTCTACGATGCCCTGATCGATCCCGCGATCCTGGAACTGGCGCGGCGCGAGGCGCGGCGGATCCCGGTCGGCAAGCGCTGCGGCGCCCATGCCATGCGCCAGGCGACGATATCGGCGCTGATGGTGCGACTGGCCGGAGAGGGGCTGCATGTGGTGCGGCTGAAGGGCGGTGATCCGGCGATCTTCGGCCGGCTCGACGAAGAACTGGGGGCGCTCGACGCGGCCGGCATCCCGGCCCGGATCATTCCGGGCGTGACCGCCGCAGCCGCGGCCGCCGCCCATCTTTGCCGGCCGCTGACCCTGCGGGGGGCCGCACGCTCGGTCTCGCTGGTGGCGGGCCATGATCTGGCGGGCGGCCTGCCCGGGGCGATCGACCGGCTTGCCGCTGCCGACGGCACGCTCGCGATCTATATGGGCCGCGACCGGGCGTCGGCGATCGTGGCGGCGCTGATCGCCGCCGGGCGCGACCCGGCAGAACCCGCCGCCGCGGTCGAATGGGCCGGGCGCCCGCAGGCCCGATCCGTCAGCGTGCCGCTCGCCATGCTGCCCGATGCGTTGGTAGGGCTCGACGCCGACGGCCCGGTGACGATACTGGTGGGAGAGGCGATCGCCGTTTCCGCAACCGCTGCCCGCCCGGCCGCTGCGGAAGGGCGCGACGCCGCCTGACCTTCCGCAGCGGAATGCCGATGACCGACACCACATCCGACGCCGTCGCCACCCTCGCCCAGGCCCTCGGCATCATCGGCCGCGGCCCCGGCCGGTCGCGACCGCTGACCCGCAGCGAGGCACGCGATGCCTTCGCGGCCCTGCTTGCGGGCACGGCACTCGATGTCCAGGCAGGCGCCTTCCTGCTGCTGATGCGTTATCGCGGCGAAACGGCCGAGGAACTGGCCGGGCTGGTCGATGCCGCCAGAATACATATTGCCCGCACCACCGTCGGCACGGCACCGGGTGGCAGGCTCCGGCCGGCGCTCGACTGGCCGAGCTATGCCGCAGGCCGCACCCGTGGCCTGCCCTGGTATCTGCTCGCCGCCCGGCTGCTGGGCGAGGCCGGCGTGCCGGTGCTGATGCATGGCGACAACGATCTTCAGACCGGCGGTGTCGGTGCGCTGCAGGGGCTTTCGGCCCTGGGGCTGTCCCCGGCGGCGGATCTGTCCGAGGCCGCCGACCGGCTGGGGCGCGAGGGTTTCGTCTATCTGCCGCTGGCCGGGCTTTCGCCCGATCTCAAGCGGCTGCTCGACCTCCGCAGCGTGCTGGGGCTGCGCTCGCCGGTGAACACGCTGGTCCGCCATCTGAACCCGCTGGATGCGCCCGCGACCCTGATCGGGGTCTTTCATCCCAACTATCTCGACAGCCATGCCGAGGCCTCGCTGCTGCTGGATGCCGGGCGCTGGCTTGGTGTGGTCAAGGGGGCGGGTGGCGAGGGGGAGCGCCGGCCGCATAAGCCGGTCGATCTGCGCCTGGTCGAACAGGGCACCTCGAAGGTCGAGCACTGGCCGGCCCTGCTGACGGCGGCACCGGCCGACAGCCCCGACGACCCCGCCCGCCTCGCCGCCCTCTGGCGGGGCGAGGCCGAGGATGCCGAAGGCGAGGCGACGGTGATCGGCACGGCGGCCGTGGCGCTGCGCATCGCCGGCCGTGCCTCGACGCCATGGGCGGCCGACGCCCTTGCCCGCAGCCTTTGGAGCCACCGGCGGCGATGAGGATCGACGGCGGCGACCCGACACGGATGGCCTGGCGCTACCGGCTGGCCCTGGGGCTGGTCGCAGCGCTTGCGATCGGCTCCTTCCTGGTGCTGACCCAGGTGATCAGCCGTGAACGGGCCACCGCCGGCATCATCAATGTCAGCGGCCAGCAACGCTTCCTGTCGCAGCGCGGCGCCCTGTTCGTCGGCCGGCTGACCTATCCGGTTCCGGCCCAGGATCAGCAGGATGCCCGCCAGCATCTGGCCGAGGTGATCGCCCAGATGCGCAGCAATCACGAGGCGCTGCTGAAGGGCGGGTCGGGCACGGGCGAGGCGATCGGCCTCTCGCCCGCGATGGCGCGGCTGTTCCACGACGAGCCCTCGGCGATCGACCGGCGGGTGCGGGAATATCTGGCGGCGATGGAGGCGGTGCTCACCGACCCGCGCGCGCCGATCCCGCGCGATGCGCCGGCCGTGGCGCTGGTGCTGCGCGAAGGGCCGGGCCCCCTGCTCGACGTGCTCGACCATGCCGTCGCCCGCTTCCAGGCCGAAGGCGAGGCCGCCGTCGACCGGCTGCACGACCTGCATATCGCCCTGCTGATCGCCACCCTGCTGACCCTGGCGCTGGAAGCCCTGCTGATCTTCCAGCCGATGGCCACGGCGGCCCGGCGCCGTATCCGCGAGCTTGAGAACGCCTCCCTGGCGCTCAAGGCCGCGGCCGAGCGGCTGGAGGGAGAGGTCGCCGCCCGCACCGTGGAGCTGCAAAAGGCCAAAGAGCACGCCGAACGGGCCAATGTCGCCAAGGCCCGCTTCCTCGCCACCGCCGGCCACGACCTGCTGCAGCCGATCGAATCGCTGCGCCTGCTCGCCGGATCGATCACCCGCCGCAATCGCGATCCGGCCCTCGCTTCGCCGCTCGACGACATGCGCAAGGCGCTCTCGGGCATGCGCGGCCTGCTCGGCAATCTGCTCGACCCCGCCCGGCTCGATACCGGATCGGTCACGCCGCAGCTTCAGGACGTCGATCCGGTGGTGCTGGTCGACGATCTGGCCCGGGAATTCGAGCCGGTGGCAGAAGACAAGGGGCTGGGCTTCGGCGTCGGGATTTCCCTGCCGGAAGGCCTGCGGATCCGCACCGATCCGGTGATCACCGGCCGGATCCTGCGCAATTTTCTGTCGAACGCGGTGCGCTACACTGCCGCCGGGTCGGTGACCCTCTCCGCCACGCCCGCAGAACTCGACGGCCGGCCGGCGGTGCGCTTTACCGTCGCCGATACCGGCCCCGGCATCGACCCGGCCGATCAGGAGCGGATCTTCGCCGAATTCACCCAGATCGATGATGCCCGCCGGGACCGATCGGCCGGCGTCGGCCTCGGCCTCTCCATCGCGCGGCGCATGGCCCAGATCCTGGAACACGACCTCAGCCTCGACAGCCGCCCCGGCGAAGGCGCGCGTTTTGCTCTCACCGTGTCGCTCGCGCCTGCTGCCAGACGGCCTCTCAGGTCATCAGAAAAGCCGATACCCGCAGACGATTAATTCTATTTTACACCCGGCCCCCGCTGGGTGAGCCTGAACCGAGGCACACGCCCGCATACCTGGACATGGCTTGAGAACACGGCATCCGAAGACCGCTCACGCGCGGTTTCCGGCAGGGGGGAGCCTGCGCCGCGACCGGCCGCCGGGAGGGGATCACAAGGGAGGGCCGGAAGCTCATGGGCCAGATCGGTCGACCGCTTCGCCGGAAGGAAGATGCACGTTTTCTGACCGGCACCGGCCGGTATGTTGCCGATGCGGCGGCGGAGCTCGGGGCCGCGCATATGCGCATCCTGCGCTCGCCCCATGGTGCGGCACTGATCCGGGGGATCGACACCAGCACTGCCCGCGCCCTGCCCGGCGTGCTCGACGTGATCACCGGCGCCGATCTTGAAAAGATGGGTATCGGCGGCCTGCCCTGCGCCTGGCCGGTCACCAGCCGTGACGGCACGCCGATGATCCACCCGCCCCATCCCGTGCTGGCGGTGGACCGGGTGCTGCATGTCGGCGACCCGCTGGCGGCGGTGGTGGCCGAAACCGAGGCCCAGGCCGATGCCGCGGTGGAGGCGATCGAGGTCGAGTACGAGCCCCTGCCCTGCCAGACCGATCTCGCCACCGCCCTCGCGCCCGGCGCCGCCAGGGTCCGGGCGGAACTGCCCCACAACCGCTGTTTCGACTGGGATCTGGGTGACGAGGCGGCAGTCGATTCAGCCCTTGCCGCCAGCCCGCGGGTGGTGACGCTGGACCTGATCCAGAACCGGGTGAATGCCAGCCCGATGGAAACCCGCGGCACGCTCGGCGTCTATGACCGCGGCCATGGCGACTATACGCTCTGGACCTCCAGCCAGAATCCGCATTCGATCCGGGTGACGCTCTCGGCCGCAACGCTCAAGGTGCCCGAGGAGAAGCTCAGGGTGATCTCGCCCGATGTCGGCGGTGGCTTCGGCATGAAGATCTATCACTATTCGGAAGAGGTGCTGGTGCTGGTGGCGGCAAAACGCACCGGCCGGCCGGTGCGCTGGATCGCAAGCCGGCTGGAGGCCTTCCAGGCCGACACCTATGCCCGCGACCATGTGACGACGGTATCGCTCGGCCTGGACGAGGACGGCCGGTTCCGGGCGATGAAGGTGCACACGCTGGCCAATATGGGCGCCTATCTCTCCACCTTCGCGCCCTCGATCCCGACCTTCTTCTATGCCAACCCCTTCCCCGGCCCCTATGCCCTGCGCGACGTCTATGTCCATGTCGAGGGCGTGTTCACCAACACCACGCCCGTCGATGCCTATCGCGGCGCCGGCCGGCCCGAGGCGACCTATGTGATGGAGCGGATCGTCGAAACGGCCGCGCGGGAGCTGGGCATGGATCCGTTCGAGATCCGGCGGATGAACGCCATCCCGCCCGAGGCCATCCCCTACCGCACGCCGTTTCTGTGGACCTATGATTCGGGTGATCTGCCGGCGCTGATGGATCTGGCCCGTCAGGCCGCCGATCCGGATGGCTACGACGCCCGTCGGGCGGCGTCGGCCGCGAAGGGCCTGCGCCGCGGCATGGGTGTCGCCTTCTACATGGAGGCCTGCGGCATGGGACCGTCGAAGCTGCTGATCGAGGCCGGGCTCGGCGGTGGGCAGTTCGAAGTGGCGACCGTCCGGGTCGGGCCCACCGGCGGCATCATGGTGCTGACCGGCAGCCATTCCCACGGCCAGGGCCACGAGACCGCCTTCGCCCAGATCGTGGCGGACAAAACCGGCATCGACCCCGCCCTGATCGAGATCGTCCATGGCGACACCGCGAAGGTGCCCTATGGCGTCGGCACCTATGGTTCGCGCTCGCTGTCGGTCGGCGGCTCGGCGCTGGCGGTGACCACCGACAAGGTGGTGGCCAAGATGACCCGCATCGCCGCCCATATGCTGGGCACCACGCCCGAAGAGGTCACGCTGGCCGACGGCATCTTCCGGATGCGCACGACCAATCGCAGCCTGACCTTCGCCGAGGTCGCCGGCCGCGCCTATGCCCCGGTCGACTATCCGTCGGGGATGGAGCCCGGCATCGACGAAACCACCTATTACGACCCGGAAGCCTTCACCTTCCCCTATGGCTGCCACATCGTCGAGGTCGAAATCGACCCCGAGACCGGCACCACCAGGGTCGACCGCTATCTGGCGGTGGATGATTTCGGCCGGATCGTGAACCCGCTGATCGTCGAAGGCCAGATCCATGGCGGCGCCGCACAGGCGATCGGCCAGGCCTGCATGGAAATCTGCCGCTACGACCCCGAGAGCGGCCAGCTGCTGACCGGATCGTTCATGGATTACGCCATGCCACGGGCGACCGACGTGCCGCCGGTGGAGCTGGTCGCCATGGAAACCCTCTGCACCACCAATCCCTTGGGTGCCAAGGGCTGCGGCGAGGCCTCGGCCATCGCCGGGCCGGCGGCGGTGATCAATGCGATCGCAGACGCCCTCCACGACCTGGGCGTGCGCCATATAGACATGCCCGCCACGCCCGAGCGGGTCTGGCGGGCGATGCGGATGACGAAACCCGTCTGACGGGCTGCATACCGAAAAATGTGACCCATTTTGCATCGTCACCCCCTTTTCATGTCCACCTCTGGTCACCGATAAAAACCGGCGTATCTTCTGGGGAAGCCTGCCGCGTCGCAGGCATCGTCATGAAGGAGGCGCCTTATGCCGGAACCCGCCCAGCGATCATCCGCTGCCACACGCCAACGCATCCTGCAGGCTGCGATGATCCGCTTCGCCCGGCATCCTTATGAAGACGCCAGGCTGCGCGACATCGCAGCCGATGCCGAGATCGACGTCGCCATGGTCCACCGCGCCTTCGGATCCAAGGAGCAGCTGTTCGTCGAGGTGGTGCGCGCCGCCTTTCAGGCCCGCACCAGCATCGAGGAACAGACCGACCCGCCGGAGCAGGCCTTCGCCCGCGAGATTTTCGACCCGCTGCTCGACCGGACGTTCGGACGTGTCGACCCGATGGATATCGTCGTCCAGTCGCTGTCCAGCGCCCAGGCGGCGCCGATCCTGCGCGACTTTATTCTGGAAGACGTGATCGGCCCGATCGCGGCGCGCACCGCGGATGTGCAGCGCGACGCAGGCAGGCCGGCGCTGACATCGGAAGCGATCGAAGAACGCGCCGCCCTTGCTGCCGCCTGCATGACCGGCATCGTGCTGTTCCGCCAGGTGCTGAAGATCGATCTGGTGGGCGATGACCGGCGCGAGCGGCTGGAACCGCTGATCCGCGCCGTGTTGAGTGCGGCACTTCATCCGGAGACGTGATCGGCAGATGCGGCGGGATGGCGCGCCGTCGTATGCTGGCCGGATCGGAAGACGCGCCCGGCCGGCGGAAGAGACCCGGACGGGCGACAGACAGGGAGTGCCAGCCACCATGACCGACGCCACCACCCCCGCCCGCCCCCAGGCCGTGCCCACCCTTCAGGTCGATGACGACCGGGTGCGGGTGACGCTGTGGAGCTTCGCCCCCGGCGCCGAGACGGGATCGCATCGCCACGATCTGGACTATGTGGTCGTGCCGCTGGCCAATGGCCGGCTGCGCATCGAAGGCCCGGACGGCGCCGCCCGCACGGTGGAACGGTCTTTCGGCGCGTCCTATACCGGCACGGCCGGCACCGATCACAATGTGATCAATGACGGCGACGAACCCTTCGCCTTCGTCGAAATCGAGCTGCGCTGACCCAACGGCCACCGGGCTCAGTCGCCGAGACCGAGCCCGGCCCGGATCTCTGCAGGCGCTGCGGGCCGGCCGCCCGCCGCCTCGACCATCTGCACCATGCGTGCGACCAGACCGGCATTACCCGTCGTGGTACCGAAGAGGCGTTCTTGAGCCCGATTCGTACATGGCCGCCACTGCATGCGGCACCAGATCCGTCAGATCCACGCCCGGCCCGGCGATCATCCAGGAGGCAGCCGGGGCAGCCCCAAGCAGGGCCAGATGCACCTCAAGCCCATAGCGGCGGGGTGCCTCCCCAAGCGAAGGCATCGGAGACTATGAATCGGTAGAGCGGCAGCGGCCGACCGTCGGTCCCACCGGAACCCGGCCGTACCGAGGCGGGTTGTGGCCGAAGCGGGTTGTGCTGGCCCGTCCTTCCGGAACCAGACGGAGTTGATCATGCGCGAGACCACGACACGGCATCCGCAGGCAGGCGACCGGGACCAGACGGCCCCGGTGGTGGTGATCACCGGCGGATCATCGGGGATCGGGCGCTGCACCGCGCTGCTGTTCGCCCGCCGCGGCTGGCGGGTGGGGTTGATCGCCCGCAGCGCCGACGGCCTTGCCGATGCGCGCGACGACATCCTGCGCGAGGGCGGCGAGGCGGTGGCCGCCGTGGCCGATGTTTCCGACGCCCGCGGCCTGGATGCCGCCGCCTCGGCGATTGAGGATCGCTATGGCCGGATCGACGCCTGGATCAACAATGCCGGGGTCGGGTTCTACGCGCCCTTCGAAGACGTGGCGGAAGAGGAATTCCGGCGGGTGACCGAGGTAGACTATATGGGGGTGGTCAACGGCACCCGCACCGCCCTCGCCCGCATGCGCCCCCGCAACCAGGGGGTGATCGTCAATATCGGCTCCGTGGTCGCCCTGCGCCCGATGCCGCTGCTCGCGCCCTATGCCGCCGCCAAATCGGCCGTCGCCGCCTTCACCCAGGCGGTGCGGACCGAGCTGATCCACGACCGCAGCCGGATCCATCTGGCGCTGGTGCATCCGCCCGCCACCGACACCCCCTTCTTCGCCCATGCCGGGGCCCGCCTGGCCGAGGGCGTCCCCCGCCCGACACCGCCGGTCTACCCGCCCGAGACGGTGGCAGAGGCGATCTGGGAGGCGGTCACCCGGCGCAGGCGGACCGCCTGGGTCGGCCGCGCCACCCGCGGGCTCGGCCTTGTGAACCGGCTGATGCCGGGGCTGGCCGACCGGCTGACCGGGCGGTTCGGCCGGGCGGCGCAGGTGACCCGCAACCGGCGGGCCGTCGACCGCCGCGATCCGGCGGTGTTCGGCCCCAGTCGGCACAGCCACGGCGTTCATGGCGGCTGGGCGGAGAGCGCCGGCACCGGACGCCAGATGCGCATGGCGGCGCTGGCCGCGGGCGGGCTGGTTCTGGGCCTCTGGCTGGCGGGGCGCCACCGGCGCAGCCGCCCGGCCCGCGCGTGACGGGGGAGGAGGATCCGATGTCAGCCCCCTGTCTCGACACCCCCCTGCTCGGTGCAATCGCCGGGGTCATGGCCACCGTGGCGATGACCGCCGCCATGCGCCGCATGCGACCGCTGTTGCCTGAAGAGGACCGCTACCCCCTGCCCCCGCGTGAGATCGTCGACAGAACCACAGACCGCACCGAGGACGAGCAGGCCCGGCGCCGCCAGACCCTGCTCGCCCATTTCGCCTTCGGCGCCGCCTCGGGCGCGGTCTTCGCCCTGCTGCGCCCGCGGGGGGGCTGGCGGCAGGGGCCGGCTATGGCGTCGCCGTGTGGGCGGCCAGCTATCTGGGCTGGATCCCGGCCGCCCGGATCCTGAAACCGGCCACCCGCCATCCCTGGCGCCGCAACCTGCTGATGATTGCGGCACATCTGGTCTGGGGCGCGAGCCTCGCCAAAGGGCTGGAGGATCTGGACCGGGCAGAAGGCGAGCTGTTCGAGGGTGCCCCCCGGCCTCATCCCGATTAACCGCGCCAGGGCTTCAACCGCGCCAGGGCCTCAACCGCGTCTGGCCCACAACCGCGCCGGGCCCGCGATCAGGCCCGCGTAGCGAGCCGGATCATCTCATCCAGGTCGCTGCCGTCACCGAAACCGAGGGCGTCGCCCGGGGCACCGGTCCCCGGTACGGCATCAGCACCGGCAACCTGCGGCGGCGTCGGCGCGCCCGCTGCTGCCGGCGCCTGCGGTGCAGCGCCGGCCTCGGCGGACGCCGTGTCACCCACGCCCTCGGTCGTCTGATCCTTGACGGCCGCGTCGATCCGCTCCCGGATCTTGGTTTCGATCTTCGCCCGATCCTCGGGCGACATCGCCGCCAGGTCTTCCTCGGTCAGGCCCTCATCGGCCAGGAACATCTGGCGATAGCGTTCGGCAGGGGTCATGGACATGAAATCCATGAAGGCCTGCTCCGCCGCCGACCAGCCGTTATCGTCGTCGGAGGCGGTCACCTCCCCGGACGACGCACCTGCACTCTCGGGTGTCTCCGCAGCCTCGTCGGCCGCGGCCAGTTCCGGCTCGTCCGACTGGCCGATCATCTGAGCATTGAACAGCGTCTGGCTGGTGGCATTCGCCCCGCCCGCGGCCGGCGCCATCAATCCCGCAGAAGATGCCCGCCCGGCAGATTGTGCCGGGGGCGTCGCCGGGGCGGCAGATCCTGCCGTGGGTGCGGCAGATCCTGCCGCCTGCCCGGTCTGTCGCGCGAGCAGTTCCGCGCTGCCTATCTGCCTGTAAAGCTGGGCGGACAACCCGCCCGCACCCCGCGCCTGCACATCCATGATGTCACGTCCCCGATATTCTGAAACCGGTCGGGGCGGGATGTCGCAATTTGCATGCCGTCAGGAAGAGTGGTGCGGACGGCGGGACTTGAACCCGCACTCCTTCACGGAAGCGGATTTTAAGCCAGAGCATGGCATCCGCACCGGGCTAACGCTGGACTTGGATGTGGCTTGCTGTAGCAGGTTTTCCGCCAGACCAATGCCTTCGATCATATCCCGGTGCGCGATGCAAACCGCCCCGGTTCTCCTCCGCCTGGCTCCTAGCCGGCCCCTGGAATCGGGGCCTTTCAGGAGCACCTCATGGCAAAGATCAAACTCACCAAGTCCGTCGTTGACACGGCGCAGGCGCAAACCTGCGACGTGGAACTCCGGGATACGCTCGTTCCGGGCTTCTTGTGCAAGGTTACACCAACCGGCCGCAAGGTATTCATGGTCCAGTACCGCACGAACTCCGGCGTGCGGCGCAAGCCGGCAATCGGCCAGTTCGGCGAGCTGACGGTCGAACAGGCCCGATCGCTGGCGCAAGACTGGCTGGCCGAAGTCCGGCGCGGGGGCGATCCCGGACTCGACAAGGCCGAAGCCCGCAAGGCGCCAACGGTCAAGGAGCTGTGCGGCCGGTTCATGGACGACCACTCCAAGCCGCACAACAAGCCCAGCACGCAGGCCGGCTACCAGTACCAGATTGACAGCTTCGTCATCCCGGCCTTTGGCAGCAAGAAGGTTCATGAAGTCACGCGCAACGACATCACCGCGCTGATGAAGCGCATGGAGAAGTCGCCCACCCAGGCCAACCGCGTGCTGTCGCTCGTCCGAAAGATGTTCAACCTGGCCGAACTGTGGGGCTACCGGCCCGATGGCTCCAATCCCTGCCGCCATGTGCCCAAGTACCCGGAAAAGGGTTCGACCCGGCTCATTACCGACGACCAGATGACCAAGCTGTTCGCCTATCTGGAGAAGGCCGAGGCCGAGGGCTTGGAGCATCCCATCCACCTGCTGGCCGTCCGGCTGCAATTCGAGTTCGCGGCGCGCATGTCGGAAATCCTGCTGTTGCAATGGGATTGGCTCGACCTGCCCAACGGCCGGGTGGTCTGGCCGGACAGCAAGACCGGCGATATGTCCAAGCCCCTGAGCGCCGAGGCTCGCCGCCTTTTGGAGAGTGCTCCCCACTATGGCGATTCGCCCTACGTTTGCCCCGCGATCCTCGATCACAAGAAGCCGCTAAGCCCCCACTCCTACTATCAGGCGTGGCGGCGCATCCTTGACCGTGCCGGTGTGCCAAAGGTGGGCACCCACGGCATCCGCCACCGCTCGGCGACGGACATTGCCAATTCGGGCGTGCCGCTCAAGGTCGGCATGGCGCTGACAGCGCACAAGACCGTGGCGATGTTCATGCGCTATGTCCACACCGAGGACGATCCTGTGCGCCAGGCGGCCGAGCTGGTGGCGACCCGGCGCCAGACCATCACGAAGGCGCGGCAACGCCCGCCCCACGAGGCCACGGCATGAGCGCCCGGACGCCGAAAGCAGTAAAAGGCGCTGCCGTGCCTGCCGGCTACGCCGGCATCCACGGCGGCATCGTGGAACTGCTCGATGCCGCCCGCCAGGCGGCGGCGCGCAGCGTCAATGCGCTGATGACGGCCAGCTATTGGGAGATTGGCCGCCGCATCGTGGAGGCCGAGCAACAGGGCAAGCGGCGCGCAGGGTACGGCGAACAGTTGATTGCCCGGCTGTCCGCCGACCTGACCGCGCGCTTCGGGCGCGGGTTCAGCCCGGACAACCTGGAGAACATGCGGCGGGTCTTCGCCGCCTATCCCCGGCCGGTGATTTCCGAGGCGCTGTCTCGGAAATCGGGGGACGGGCTGCCCGCCGAGAAATCCGAGACAGTGTCTCGGAAATTGGCCCTGGGCGAGCTGGCGCAGGTGTTCACGCTGCCGTGGTCGGCCTACGTGCGGCTGCTGTCGGTCAAGGACGAGCACGCCCGCCGGTTCTACGAGGCCGAGGCGCTGCGCGGTGGCTGGAGCGTGCGCCAGCTTGACCGGCAGATCGGCAGCCAGTTCTACGAGCGCACCGCCTTGTCGAAGGACAAGGCGGCGATGCTGGTCAAGGGCGCGGCGCCGAAGCCGGAGGATGCCGTCAGGCCGGATGATGCGATCAAAGACCCGTATGTGCTGGAGTTCCTGAATCTCAAGGACGAGTATTCGGAATCCGATCTGGAAGCAGCCCTGATCCAGCGGCTGGAGGATTTTCTGCTGGAGCTGGGCGAAGGCTTCACCTTCGTCGGGCGGCAGCGGCGCTTGCGCATCGACCAGACGTGGTATCGGGTGGATCTGCTGTTCTTCCACCGGCGGCTGCGCTGCCTGGTCATCATCGACTTGAAGCTGGGCAGCCTGACCCATGCGGACGTGGGCCAGATGCACATGTATTGCAACTACGCCAAGGAGCATTGGGCCTATCCCGATGAGAACCCGCCTGTGGGTTTGATCCTCTGCGCCGACAAGGGCCACGCGCTGGCGCGGTATGCCTTGGAGGGCTTGCCAACGAAGGTGATGGCGGCGAACTACCGCACCGTGCTGCCGGATGCCGAGCTGTTGCAGAAGGAGCTGGAAACCACGCGGCGCCTGCTGGAGTCGCGTGTGGCGAAGCAGCCCAGGAAGCTCCCGCAATAGCTGGGCGTCCCGGCGTGCCGCCGTCGGGTTCGCGGGCTGCGCCCCGCGCTTCGTGCCGAATCGCGGCCATTCGGCTTTGACCCCTGACGCCTCCGGCCCTCTCGGGCCTGCGCGCTCCGCTTGCCCCAAAAGCCGACTGTGTGCAGTGGGCGGATATGGGCGGTCTTGCTGTTCCCTTCACCGTATCACGGCGTTCTCGCCGTCAAGGGCGGCGCGCGCCATGCGCGCTTGCGTCCTGGCGGCCGTCTGCGACCCCTGACTGCTTGCGCTGCGCCGTGCTGGCGCCGGTTCCGGGCAATTCCGCCCGAGCAACCGGAGCACGATTATGTCGCAACTGACCCTCTCTCTCGATACCCCGCTGATGGTGCGCGATGGCCGTGGGCGCTATCGGCCGGCAGACGCCGACCAGATTCTGGAAGCCGCGCGCCAGGTCATCGAACAGAAGATGCAGCGTGGTGCCGAGTTCACTTCGCCGGTGGTGGTCAAGGACTACCTGCGCGCCAAGCTGGCCGGCTTCGAGCACGAAGTATTCGCGGTGTTGTTCCTCGACACGCGCCATCGGCTGATCGACTACGTGGAGATGTTCCACGGCACGATCGACGCCGCCGAGGTGCATCCGCGCGAGGTGGTCAAGCTGGCGCTGCGGCTCAATGCGGCGGCGGTCATCGTTTCGCACAACCATCCGAGCGGGAACCCCGAGCCGAGCGCGGCCGACAAGGCGATGACCGCGCAGCTTCGGCAGGCGCTCGCGCTGGTGGACGTTCGCACGCTGGATCACATCATCGTCGCCGGGAGCCGTACCACGTCATTCGCCGAACGCGGCCTGCTTTGATCCTTGGGGGCTTCGGCCCCCTTTTTGCTGCGCCCGGCAGCGCAACTCCGGCCCTCGCGGGCCTGCGCGTGCTGCGCACTTGCTGGAAACCGGGGTGCGTGGAGGTGTGAGGGAGGCGGTCTTGCTGTTCCCTTCATCGTGCCACGGCGTTCTCGCCGTCAAGGGCTGCGCGCCGATGGCGCTTGCGTCCTGGCGGCCGTCGTTGACCCCTGACTGCTTGCGCTGCGCCGTGCCCCGGAAGGGTCGGGCAATTCCGCCCGGCATCCTTTCAGGAGTTCACCATGAACAACGCACTCATCACTGACGAGCAGCGCATCGTGCTGCTGGCCAACGGCCGCGAATCGCTGGAGAACCCGGACTTCGATCCGGCCCCCGTGGTCAAGCTGTTCACGCCGGACGCCGGCGCGACCTGGCTGCTGACCGAGATTGATCCCGATGACCACGACCACGCCTTTGGTCTTTGCGACCTGGGCCTGGGGGCGCCGGAAATCGGCTGGGTCAGCCTGGGCGAACTGGCGACGGTGCGGGGCGGGCTGGGCCTGCCGATTGAGCGCGACCTGTCTTTCCGCGCCGAGAAGCGGTTGAGCGCCTATGCGCGCGATGCGCGCTTGGCCGGGCGGATCGCTGTCTGACCTGGCCGTGGGAGCGCTGCAAGGCGCTCCTTGTGCTTTCTCGACTATCGAAGGAGATCAATGCCATGAGCAGCCATCACGACTACATCATCGAAATCACAGCACAGCACGATGCGCTCAAGCCGTTCGCGCCGGAGAACGGCCAGCCCTTGCGCTTCAAGATCGGCGACGCGGTGATCTACACCAACGAATACGGCGCACAGTTCCGGCGCCGCGTCACCGGGTTCTACCAGCCCACCGGGCTGTCGGGTCTGTACGCGCGCGGTGCGCGCTATCTGCTGGACTCGTCATCGCCGTGGATGCCGGTATCGGAATCCAGCCTGCGTCCTGACGACTCGGCGTGATGCCTTCGCGCCCTTCCGGGGCGCTGCGCGCTTCGCTTACCTCCAGGGGAAAGCCCTGCGGGCTATCCCCGCCGCGCGATGCTTGGCGCCCCTCAAAGACCGCCGAACCGGCTGCGCCGGATCGGCCAGGCCGCAGCAGTCGCTGTCGAACCTGTTTCCCCGTGACTGGCGCATGAGCTTGTGCATCGAGCATTGAATGCTGTGCGTCCCCGGCCAAGAAACATGGCCGGTCGCGCTGTCGTGCGCGTTGCGCATCGAGCCGCCTGCAGCGTCTCGCCCCTTCAGGCTTCCATCGTTCCCTCGCTCCGCTCGGCTGACGCCTCCGGCCCGGCTTCCAGCTTCGGGCCTGCGCGCTTCGCTTGCCGTGCGGTCGGCGTGTGGGATGGCCGTTGCCTTGTCCAGCCGTCTCCCCTGACTTCATCACCTTCACCGCGACTGTAGCCCGCGCCCGTGTGCCGTCAAGGCGCGCAGGGCCGTGTCCTCGCTTCGCTGCGGGCCGCACCAACCCTGCGCTTGCCTCCTTGACGGCACCCGTTCGCGCGCTCCTGACCGTCGCGGGCGATGAACTCAGGAAAGACGGTGGCAACAGGGCCAACCGGGTTCCTCGTGCCGACCGCACCAAACAGCCGAAAGGCTGGGCTCCGAATCTAGGAATCCGGTGTGCGGTGAACAGCAAACCTTTTTTCTTTGTCAGGAGAAATGCCATGCAACTCGCATCCCGCTTCGCTTCCCGTTCCCCGGTGCTGCGTTCGGAACGTCCCTTGTCCGACGACCAAATCCGGGCCGTGGCCCCGTCCATCTTCGCGGACGCCCCGCACGAAAGCCGCTCCGAGCGGTACAGCTACATCCCCACTGCCACGGTGTTGCAAGAACTGCGCGGGGAAGGCTTCGAGCCTTTCATGGTGACGCAGACCCGCGTGCGCCACGACGACCGCCGCGACTACACCAAGCACATGATCCGGCTGCGCCACGCCAGCCAGATCAACGGCCGCGAGGCCAACGAAATCATCCTGCTGAACTCCCATGACGGCACCAGCAGCTATCAGATGCTGGCCGGGATGTTCCGCTTCGTTTGCAGCAATGGCCTTGTCTGCGGCGACACCGTGGCCGACGTGCGCGTGCCGCACAAGGGCGACGTAGCCGGACACGTCATCGAAGGCGCTTACGAAGTCCTGCACGGCTTCGACCGGGCGCAGGAATCCCGCGATGCTATGCGCGCCATCACGCTCGACGCCGGGGAATCGGAAGTGTTCGCCCGCGCTGCGCTGGCGTTGAAGTACGACGAGGACAAGCCCGCGCCCATCACGGAATCGCAAATCCTGATGCCGCGCCGCCACGACGACGACCGCCGCGACCTGTGGAGCGTGTTCAACCGCACGCAGGAGAACTTGACCAAAGGCGGCCTGTCCGCCCGCGCCGCGAATGGCCGCCGCCAGACCACCCGGCCCGTACAGGGCATCGACCAAAGCGTGCGCCTCAATCGCGCCCTGTGGCTGCTGGCCGATGGCCTGCGCCAGTTGAAAGCCTGAATCCCCACGCGGCAGGGGCAGGCAGCAGCCCTTGCCGCTTCTCTCGCTGCTGCATCCCAACCGCAAGGAGTTATCACCATGAACGCCGTACCCAAAACCGAAACCGTCGCCATCGAAGCCGCCGCACCGCTGGAAGTGGCAGACCCGACCAAGAACCTGATCTTGGTTCCGCTGTCGCAACTGTTGCCGCGCCGCTCCAAGCGCAACGTCCGCACGACCCCGCGCCAGTCCATCCCCGAACTGGCCGCGAGCATTGCCCGCATCGGCCTGCTGCAAAACCTGATCGTCATCCTTGCCACCGATGGCGAGGCTTACGAAGTGGTGGCAGGCGACCGCCGCCTGACCTCCTTGAAGCTGCTGGCGAAGAAGAAGCGCATCCCCGCCGACTACGAAGTGCCGTGCCTGCTGGTGGCCGATGCGTCCGCGCGCACCGTCAGCCTCGCGGAGAACGTGCAGCGCGAGAACATGCACCCCGCCGACCAGTTCGCGGCCTTCGCCGCGCTGGTCAAGGAAGGCCGGCCCGTCGAAGACATTGCCGCCGACTTCGGCGTGTCCCCGCTGGTGGTGCAGCGCCGCTTGAAGCTGGCGAACGTCTCGCCGCGCCTGATGGCCGACTACCGGGCCGGTGGCGTGACGCTGGAACAGTTGATGGCCTTGACCATCACCGACGACCACGCCGCGCAGGAAGCCGCGTTCTATGGTGCGCCGGAATGGCAGCGCAGCCCGTCCAAGCTGCGCGAGCGCCTGACCGAGCGCGAAATCGACGCCACGCACGCGCTGGTGCGCTTCGTCGGGCTGGATACCTACCAGCAGGCAGGCGGTGGCATCCGCCGCGACCTGTTCGCAGAAGGCGATGCCGGAACCTACCTCACCGATACCGCAGTGCTGGAAACGCTGGTGCGCGACAAGCTGGCAACGCTGGCCGAGGACGTGCGCGCCGAGGGGTGGGCATGGGTGGAGGCCGTGCCGCATCTGGCCTACGAGGAACGGCAGGCGTTCCAGAACGCCCCGCGCCATCGTCGCGAGCCGACCACCCGCGAAGCCCGCCGCATCGCCTCGCTGGAAACCCGCCTCGAAAAGATCGACGCCGAACTGGAAGAAGCCTGCGACGCCGAGGACGAGGCCAAGGCCGAGAAGCTGGAACAGCGGCGCGATCAGGTGGTCGGGGAACTGCAAGACGCGGAGGATGCCTTGCAGGGCTATGCCCCCGAGGTGCGCGAGGTGGCCGGTGCCATCGTCACCATCGACCGCAACGGCGAGGCCGTCATGCATCGCGGCCTGCTGCGCGAAGCCGAGGCCAAGGCGCTGCGCACGCTGGAAAAGCTGCGGCGCGGTTTCGGCAGTGCCGAAGGCGAAGCCGCCAACGACGAGCACGAGGACGCCGACGACGCGCCCAAGGCCGCGAGCCTGTCCGACCGGCTGGCGCAGCGGTTGAGCGCCCACCGCACGGCGGCGCTGCAAATCGAAGTCGCACGGCATCCGCACGTCGCGCTGGCCGCGCTGGTGCATGGCATGGTGCAGACCGTCTTGCAGCCCGACGCCTACGGCGATGGCCTGCCGCTCGGCGTGCGCCTCACGACGCAAGACCGACTGGAAGGCATGGCCCCGGACTGGCCGGAATCGCCCGCCGCCGTGGCGCTGCGCGAACTGCAACAGGTGGCCGGTGAAGCCTTGCCGGAGGACAGCGCCGAACTGTTCGCCGTGCTGCTGGCGAAATCGCAAGACGAACTGGTGCGGCTGCTGGCCGTGTGCGTGGCTTCCACGGTGGACGTGGTGACGCCTCGCGCCACGGTGCAGCAACCCGGCGAGGAACTGGCGCAGGCCGTGGGCCTCGACATGGCCGCATGGTGGAAGCCGACCGCAGAAGGCTACTTCAAGCACATTTCCAAGGCCGTGATTCTGGATGCCGTGGCCGCGTTTGCACCGGAATCCGTCACCCGACTGGCGAAGCTCAAGAAGGCCGACATTGCCAGCGAAGCCGAACGGCTGGCCGATGGCACGGGCTGGATGCCCGCCATCTTCAAGGCCGAAGGCCCGGAAGCTGCGCCGGCGGAAACGCAGGCGCAGGACGCCCCGGAGGATGCCGAGGCCGTGGCGGATGAACCCGCCGAGGCGCTGGCCGCTTGACCCGCGCCGAAGGCAAGCGCCCCGGCCTCGACCGGGGCGCTTCGCCGGAAGGAGAAGCCCCCATGACCCACACCACCACCAGCCGCCCGCGCATGGCGGCAATCTACGCCCACGGCACGGTGCGCGCCCGCCGCTGGCACGGCGATGGCGACATGCGCGGCTAGCGCCCGCCCTCGGGCTGGACGGCCTGCGCCGACCTCACCGACATTCATCCCATCACGGGCCGCGCCTTGCCGCGTGCCGTGTGGTGGCTCATCGAGACGAAGGAATAACCGCGTTCAGCACCGCGCCCAGGCGGTTCCGTCCTGGGCGCGGTGAAACGCAAAATCCGGGCGCGGCAGTGGCCGCGCGCGGTGTCAGACGCCAACAGCCGATTCAGTGGGCCGTCCCGCTTTGGCGCTTGCGAGCGCCGCACGCCGACACTTGATGCAGACGGAACGCCCCGGCTCCGGTAATATAGTCCCCTAGACTATATTGAAATACCGCTATGGCCCATACCACCCGCCAGAAAGACAAGCTGATCGCCCGTGTCCGTCGCATCAAAGGACAGTTGGAAGGCATCGAACGCGCCTTGGAGTCCGAGGCCGCTTGCGTCGAGGTGTTGCGCCAGATCGCTTCCGTGCGTGGCGCAGTCAGCGGTTTGACGGCAGAGGTAATGGAAGACTACCTGCGCGAACACGTCCTAGCCGCTGCGACTGACAAGGAGCGCCATCAGGGCGGCGAGGAAATGATCGAGGTTATCCGCGCATACATGAAATAAGCCTGCCGCCTCCCGGCAGCCTCACACAACAACAGGAACTTGCGGATGACTACGACTAGCCCTCAAGCATCGGGCCACGATCATTTCTTCCTCGGCGGCGACCATCGACGTAATGAGCGCAAGGTGTGGCTGGTGATTGCGCTTACCGCCAGCATGATGCTGGTGGAGATCATTGCGGGCACCATCTATGGTTCGATGGCGCTGGTGGCCGACGGCTGGCATATGTCCACCCATGCCGGCGCAATGCTGATCGCCGCGTTGGCGTACCGCTTCGCGCGCCGCCATGCAGGCAATCCGCGCTTCACTTTCGGCACGGGCAAGCTCGGCGAGCTGGCCGGCTTCGCCAGCGCAGTGTTGCTGGCTTTGATCGCCTTGCTGATCGGCTGGGAGAGCCTGGTTCGCCTGACCCAGCCCATCCATATCGACTTCGCGCAGGCGTTTGCGGTGGCCATTGTGGGATTGATCGTCAATCTGGTCTGCGCCTGGCTGTTGAAGGACGACCATTCCCATCATGGTCATCACCACCATCATGACCACGATCATCACGACGATCACCATGAATCCGGCAAGGCCCGCGACAACAATCTGCGCGCGGCCTACCTGCATGTGATGGCCGATGCCCTGACATCCGTGCTGGCCATCGTCGCGCTAGTGCTGGGGAGCAGCTATGGCTGGACGTGGGCCGATCCCGTCATGGGTGTGGTCGGCGCGTTGGTCATTGCACGTTGGTCATGGGGACTAATCCGGGACACCGGCAGCGTGTTGCTCGATGCCGCAGCCGAGGGCGAGGAAGTCCGTGAGGAAATCCGAGAGGCGATCACGCCCACGGGCAGCGAGGTCACGGATCTTCATGTGTGGCAGGTCGGCCCCGGCCATTTCGCGGCGATCGTTTCGCTGATGGCCCAAGAACCCCGAGAACCTGCGTATTACAAGGCGCTGCTCGCTCATATTCATGAGTTGGCACACGTAACCGTCGAGGTCGAACGTAGGGCAGCCGCATGAACGAGTGTGTTGTGTTAAAGCGTTCGACAAGTCTTTCTGCATGATGCTCTGAATGGCTTGGGCGTGTCGGCGCGAAGCGCCGCCGGGCTTTCGGGCTGCGCCCCGTGCCGACTTCGCTGTCACGGCCATTCGGCTTCAATCCCTCACGCCTTCGCGCCTGCGGCGCTGCGCGCTTCGCTTGCCTCCAGGGGAAAGCCCTGCGGGCTATCCCCGCCGCGCGCAGCTTGGCGCCCCTCGATGCGGCCGAACCGGCTGCGCCGGATCGGCCCGGCCAGCGCCCCGCCCATAGCGGCGGGGCGCTGTGCTGCTGTTCGTAGCACACCACCACGTCACGCGCGCGGCTTTGCCGCATCGCGCTCCTTCAACACCGCCTCCAGCTCCCGGCGCACCTGCGCCAGCAGTTCGTCGGCCTTGCGCGGGCTGTCGCCCGCGTAGGCCAGCGTCAGCAGCGTGAGCGGGTGGATCTCCATCACCTCGCACAGCTCGGCCAGCTTATGCAGGGTGGGGCTTTTGAGGTCGCGTTCGAGGGTGCTCATATAGGTGCGGCTGGACACGTCAGAGAAGGCTTCCTGGCTCAAGCCACGCGCCTTTCTAACGGTCTTCAACGCCTTCGCCAATGAGTTCCCAGCCGCCACCTATGGTTTCCCTCGAAAAACCAAGATGACAGCCCATTGCGCCCTATAGGGCTACAATCTATAGTGTTCATTTGGTGTTATACGTTTTTGTGCCTTTACGGAAATCCGCCTCTGCGGCTTCTGGTGAAGCCACAGAGCCGCATCCGTGCTTGCGCACGAAGGCGTAAATCCGGTTTCGCGGTTCTGCGCTTCAGCGTGAAACCGCATTCGTGCATCATGGGATTTGTGGGATTGCCGACCATGCCCCAGCCACTCGCCACCGCCCCGGAGCGCGCGCAATTGCTCGCCAACGGCGAGGCCCGCGCTGCTGGCCGGGCCATCGACCCGGTGCCCGTGGTGCGGCTGTTCACGCCGGACGCGCATGTGACCTGGCTGCTGGCCGCGCTCGATCCCGCCGATGGTGACACCGCCTGGGGACTCATCGACCTGGGAATCGGGATGCCCGCGCAGGGCACCGTTAAGCTGTCCGAGCTGGCCGGCATCGTCGGGCCGCGCAAACAGCCCGTGATGCGCGACCTCTACTTTCAACCCACGCACACGCTGTCGGAATACACGCGCCTGGCCGAGCGCGACGGCGCCATCCCGGACTGAACACGGCCCACTGTGACTTTTTCAGTCTGGCGTCATACCGGACAGGTCTTAATCGGGATTCTTGCGGCGAAGCCGCACCAGTCTGATCCAAACAGACACGATGCACGGTGCGGGCTGCGGCAAGCTGGCCTGTACGGCGCCCCACATCGGGGCGCTGCCGTCGCAGCATTGAGACGAATATCGCAACGCATCGGAGCCAATCGGTCTTGACAGCCTCAACTATCTTCTTACCCCATGACGTTCTGATGATGGCGATGTAGTGCGTAGCCCTGCCGTGGCGGCCAGTCCTGTTTGCAGGGAGGTGGCGTCATGGCCGATCGCAGCGCCGAGCACTGGTATCCCACTGCCGCGTACCTGTACGTGCTGCATCTGGATGGCCTCGCGCTCGCTTGGGAGTACCTACGCCGGCATCCCGACTACCGGATCGACTGGCTGCGCCATCATCGCCGGCCCAAAGCCGCACAGCAGGCAGCGCAACGCTGGGGCCTGCGCCTGCTGGAAGACCCGGCACTGGATGCGCGCGAGGCGCATCCGACCTGGCTTCCTGGTTCCGATGCCGTGGTGCAGCTCTATCCCGATGCCGATCCGCCACCGGATGCCGCCGCGTTCGCGTTCTGGCGCATTCCCGGCCACAAGCAACTGACTCACGATGGCAAGGTTCTGGCGCTGATCGCGCGCAGTCCTGGCCGCTGTCTGCGCTTCGCACTGACGCCTGGCCTGGAGGACGGCATGGCCGTGGCCTATGCCCGCCGCGGCGGCGCTGCCGCGCCTGCGCGCGACCATGCGCCCAGCGCGGCCCTGGTCGCCATCAAGCCCCGGCCAACACTTGCTGCGCTGCTGGAACTGCACACCTTGCAGGCACTTGACGCGATCCTCGCGGGCGCTACGTCGCGCGAGTTGGCCGAAGGCTTGTTCGGCGTGGACGCCGCGGCCGATTGGTACAGCGATGGCGGCTTGCGCTCGAAAGTGCGCCGCCTGGTTCGGCGCGGCGATGCGTTGATGCGCGGCGGCTATCGCCAACTAGCACAGCTCCCACCGATTGAGAAGGGTCGTTTCGATGGGGACGCAAAACGACCCTGAGCGGGAGAGCTTGGTTTTCTGAGACTGCCTCCATCCGGTCGCGCTGTGTGGCCGGGCGTTTTCAACCGATGGAGGTTCACACCATGCGTCCCGCTCCTTTGCGGCCTGCCGCCACTGTCTCGACCGCTGCTGCGCAGCCCCAACGCTATCTGACCAACGATGAGGCCGCCGAGTACCTGCGCCTTTCGCCGCGCACGCTGGAAAAGCAGCGCGTGATCGGCGGTGGCCCGCGCTTTCGCAAGTTCGGCCGGCGCGTCATGTACGCCGTGGCCGACCTCGATGCCTGGGCCGCCGACCGCAGCTTCGAGACGACTTCCGATCCCGAGTACGCCGAGCACCACTCGGCCGACAGCCGTGCGCGCTGATCGGCGGCGCGCGGCAGGCCATCGCCATGTCCAGCACCGCGCTGCCGTCCCGGCAGCGGCCGATGCAGGAGCGCGAGCAGCTCGACCTGTTCCGCGCCTTGCCCGGCGACATGGCGCCGCGCGACAGCCAGGACTTGATGGCCTATCCGTTCTTTTCGCTCGGCAAGTCCAAGCGGGTCAAGCCCATCGACTTCCGTGCGGGCAACGTGACGATTCGTGTGGAAGGCACGCAGGAGCACGGCATCGCCACGATTTGGGATGCGGACGTGCTGATATGGGCGGCCTCGCAGATCGTGGAGGCGAAGGACGCGGGTTTGCGCCCGTCGCGGCTGATGCGCGCGACGCCCTACGAGATCCTGCGCTTCATCGGGCGCGGCAAGTCGCTGCGCGACTACCAGCGCCTCAAGGCCGCGCTCGACCGGCTGCAATCGACCACGGTGGCCACGTCCATCCGCGAGACGACCGGGCGGCGCCTGCACCGCTTCTCGTGGATCAACGAATGGAAGGAACTGGCCGATGCCAGCGGCACGCCGCTGGGCATCGAGCTGATCCTGCCGGACTGGTTCTATGCGGGCGTGCTCGACGCCGCCCTGGTGCTGACCATCGACCCGGCGTATTTCCGGCTCACGGGCGGCATCGAGCGATGGCTGTACCGCCTGGTGCGCAAGCACGGCGGCAAGCAGGCATACGGCTGGCAATTCGATTTCCGCTACCTGCACCAGAAGTCCGGCAGCACCGCCAAGCCCTACGACTTCGCCTGCGACCTGCGCGCGCTCGTCGCGCGGCAGTCGCTGCCCGGCTACGTCCTGGGCATCGAGCGGATGCCGGACAACGGCATGGAGCTGTTGACGTTCCGACCCGTGCCGCAGACGGCACGGGGATAACTTCGGGAAAGCCTGTGGATGGTGTCGTGCTATCAGGCGTGCGGGGTATCGTGCTATCAGGCGTGGGACTATCGTGCTATCAGGCGTGCCGATCGGCCGCAAACCCGCGCCAGCACTGGGCTTGCGCGTCCTCTAACTTCCCTAACTTAATTTCTCTAACTTTTAGTAGGGAAGCGCCGCTGCGGTGGACAACCACCACGCGGCCACAAGCGCAGCAGCAAAAGCCCGGCTTTCCAGCATGGAGGGCCAGGCCATGATTGTCGCTTTGCTCAACCAGAAAGGCGGCGTGGGCAAGACCACGCTCGCCACCCACATCGCCGGCGAGCTGGCGATGCGCGGCCAGCACGTCGTGCTGCTGGACGCCGACCCGCAGGGTTCATCGCTGGACTGGACACAGCGCCGAAGCCAGCAAGGCTTGCCACGGCTGTTCAGCGCCGTGGGCCTCGCACGCGAAACGCTGCATCAAGAGGCGCCAGAACTCGCCAGGTGGGCTGATCACGTCATCATCGACGGCCCGCCACGCATCGCGGCACTGGCGCGCTCCGCGCTGCTGGCGGCCGAGCGCGTGCTGATCCCCGTGCAGCCCAGCCCCTACGACCTGTGGGCCAGCGCCGAGATGGTGGCGCTGATCCGCGAAGCGCAAGTGTTTCGGCCTGCGCTGCGCGCGGCCTTCGTCATCAATCGGCGCGTCAGTACCACCGTGATCGGGCGCGAAGCGCGCCAGGCGCTGGCCGACCAACCGCTTCCTGCGCTGCGCGCGGAAGTGCATCAGCGCATCGTGTTCGCCGACAGCGTGGCCGCTGGCCGGCTTGCACGCGAGACGGCGCCGGACAGCGCCGCCGCACGCGAAATCACCGCCCTGGTAGACGAACTGCTGCGGTGGCCGACATGACAGCGAAGCCACCAATACGCGCAAAGCGCGTCGGCATCGGCGCGCGTCCGCCCGCGAATCCGCACGCCGAGGCGTGGATTCGGCAGGGCGACGCCGATGCGATCAACAAGGGCGACCTCTACACGGCCCGCCTGACCCTCGACGTGACGCCCGCGCTGCGCGCTCGCATCAAGATCGCCGCCTTCGGCCAAGGCGTGACCGTGGCCGATCTGCTGCGCGGACTGCTGGAGCGCGAGTTTCCAGAACACCGCAGGGAGAACACGCCATGACTGCATCCGCTTCGCCTGCCGCTGGCGCAGCCACGGCTGCGCTCGCAGCACCTTCCGGCCAGCCTGCCAGCGCGCCGCTGACGCGCGTGGCGCTGGCCTACATCGAACCGCGCTTCAAGCTCTACCTGCGCTTCGGCGAACCCGCGCGCACGCTCCAGCTCGACCGCTGGCGGCGCTGCGCGGTGTTCCTGCCGGGCGCCATGTTGTGCCGTATCCGCTGGCAGGCCAACGACTACGGCACCGTGCGTTGGCAGCTTATGGTGATGCAGGCTTGCACGCTGCTCGATGCGGCACAGCGCATCCCCGGCGTACAGCCGGGCGCGCGCCTGCTGCTGCACGCCGAGGGCGAGAACCAGGTGCGCGCCGTGCTGGAGCGCATCGACGCCATTGAGGCGCAGGGCATCGCGCCTGTCGCCGCTTCGCCCGCGTACTGGCGCACGCTCGCCAACCGGCTCGCTGCGCGCCTGCCACTGCCCGAATACACCGCCGAGCGGCACGCCGCCTGGCTGACCGGGAGGGCGCTGCCATGACTACCATTTCCACTGCTGGCACCGCGCCGCGTCCTCGCTCACGCCTGCGCTCTCGCCTCGTACTGGCGGGCCTGTCCGCCTGCGGCCTCGCTGCGCTCGCCTGGGCGTCCTTCGTGCAACCGATGCCGCGCCTGATCTACAACCCGTCCGACAGCGTGGCGGTCGGCTGGTATCGCGTCGATCCGCTGGGCCACGGCACCGGCTCGCTGCCACGTCCTTTGTCCGTGGGCAGCATCGTCCTGACCACGCTGCCGCCAGACGCCGCCGCGCTGGCCGCGCAGCGCGGCTACCTGCCGGCGCACGTGCCGCTGCTCAAGCGCGTGGGCGCCATCGCGCCGCAGGAGGTGTGCATCACTGGCCGCGTCGTCCGCATCGACGGCTTGCCTTCGGCCGCCGTGCTGCCTGCTGACCGCTGGGGCCGGCTGCTGCCATCCTGGCAGCAATGCCGCCGCCTCGAACCCGCCGAACTGTTCCTCTTGAGTGTGACCAACCCGGCGTCGTTCGACAGCCGGTATTTCGGGCCGGTCAGCACATCCGCCGTGATCGGCGTCGCGCATCCGGTCTGGCTGGAATCCCGCCCATGAAGGCCGTCGATTCGCTGCACGTCGCCGTGCATCTCATCGTGCCATCGGGCGTGTCGTTCTGCTGCTCGTCGCCGTGTCGTCGCGCGTGCAGTGCGGGTGCATTCGCACCGCACTTCGCGCTGCCTTCGGCGCAGCCGTCCAACGTGCAGGCGTCTTGCCTCGAACGCGCCCGGCCTGCGGCCGTGTCCGCGTTCGCCGGCGCGCTGGCTGCTCACGCAGCAGCGCCGCCGGGCTGCCGCTGCCCGGAGCGTCAGCGAGGGGCAAAGGCGGAAGGCAAGACAAAAGGACGCGGCACCGGGCCGCGTCGAAAACCAGCCTGCACATGGGGGTTGCGCGGCACGGAGCGGCTTCGCCGCCGTGCCGCTTGTGGCGCGAAGCCCGCGCCGATGCGGGCATTTCTGCGTGCTTCGCACGACCGGACACGCCAGAGCTTGCAAGGAACGTGGCCATGACCGACCGCCGCGATGACGATTTCCGCATCCGCCCCAGCGCCCCGAAGAACCGGGGCCAGGGCTTCGTCTCCAAGGTGCTCAAGCAGGCAGGCAAGGCCAGCAGCGGCAAGTCGTCGGTGCGTCGTCCCGGCGTTGCCAGCGGCTCCGGGAGGGGCACGGGCCAGCGGCCCGGCGCGCGCCTGGGTCGCGGCCACACGGCGGCGCGCTTCGCCGGGGCGAAGCTGACGCCCATGTCGCGGCGCGTGACCATCAAGACGCTACTGGTCAACCAGCGCCAAGCCAGCCCGCAGTCGCTCGCCAAGCACCTGCGCTACATCGAGCGCGATGGCGTAGGCCGCGATGGCGAGCCGGGTCAAGCCTACGGATCGCAGACCGATGCCGCCGACCTCGACGCCTTCAAGGAACGCTGTGCCGACGACCGGCACCATTTCCGCTTCATCCTCTCGCCCGAGAACGGCGCCGAGCTGGAAGACCTGCGCACCTACACGCGGCACCTGATGGGCCGCATGGAAGCCGACCTGGGCACGGGCCTCGATTGGGTAGCCGTCAACCACTGGAACACCGACAACCCGCACACGCACATCGTCGTGCGCGGGCGCGACGACACCGGCAAAGACCTCATCATCGCGGGCGACTACATCGCTGATGGCTTCCGCCATCGCGCCGCCGAACTGGCGACCGAATGGCTGGGGCCGCGCACCGAGCTGGAGATCCAGCAGACCTGGCAACGCGAGGTGGAGCAGGAGCGGTGGACGAGCCTCGACCGTACCTTGCAACGAGAGGCCGGCGAGGATGGTCGGGTGCAGATCGAACGGTTCAACGAATCCCGCCTGCAACGCCAGCGCCTGCTGCTGATCGGCCGGCTGCAACGCTTGCAGCGCCTGGGTCTGGCCGACGAGATGCAGCCGGGCACCTGGGCCGTCCATGCCGACGCGGAAAAGACCCTGCGCGCCCTGGGCGAGCGTGGCGACATCATCCGCACCATGCAGCGGGCCATGCGCGGCGAGCCGCGCGAACTGGCGGTGTTCGAGCCGGGCGACGATGGCCGACCCATCCTCGGCCGCGTGGCCGCGAAGGGGCTGGCCGACGAGCTGCGCGACCGGGGCTATCTGGTCATCGACGGGGTGGACGGCAAAGCCCACTATGTTGCGCTCAACGCCCGCGACAAACTGGCGAACTATCCGACCGGCGCCGTGGTGGAGGTGAAAGGATCGGCCGACGTGCGCGCAGCCGACAAGAACATCGCCGCGCTGGCGAGCGATGGCCTGTACCGCACCGACCACCACCTCGCCATCGCGCAGGGCCAGGCGGTGCCGGGCCGCGATCCGCAGGAAGTCGTCGCCACCCATGTCCGCCGGCTCGAAGCCCTGCGCCGAGCCGGCATCGTGGAGCGCGTGGCCGAAGGGCTGTGGAAGGTGCCGGACGGCTTGGCCGAACAGGGCCGCCGCTACGACGCGCAGCGCCTGGGCGGCGTGGCTGTGGAACTGAAATCGCACCTGCCCATCGAGCGGCAGGCCCGCGTGATCGGGGCCACCTGGCTCGATCAGCAGTTGATCGGCGGCGGCTCGGGCCTGGGCGACTTGGGCTTTGGCGGCGAGGCCAAGCAGGCAATGCAGCAGCGCGCCGACTTCCTGGCGGAACAGGGGTTGGCCGAGCGGCGCGGGCAGCGCGTGATCCTGGCGCGCAATCTGCTGGGCACGCTGCGCAATCGGGAGCTGGCGCAGGCCGCCAGGGACATTGCGGCCGAAACCGGCCTGGAACATCGGCCTGCGGGTGACGGTCAGCGCGTGGCCGGTATCTACCGGCGCAGCGTCATGCTCGCCAGCGGGCGCTACGCCATGCTCGATGACGGCAAGGGGTTCAGTCTGGTGCCGTGGCGGCCGGTGGTCGAGCAGCGGCTGGGCCAGCAGCTTGCCGCTACGGTGCGCGGCGGCGGGGTGTCCTGGGAGATAGGACGGCAGCGTGGGCCTGCCGTTGGCTGATCTCCTGATATAGATCCATCCAGCGTCAACATGAAACCGCAGGTCTTGTCATAAAGAGCTTGGTTATAGAAATCTGTCTGGCATACGCAGAATATTCCTATCGCAGCTTCACGAACGTCGTGCGTTGCCAGCTTATTCGAAAGGGCACTTCCTGATTCAATGTGTTGCCAGGCCGCCTGGGGGTTGTTGATCCCAAGGGCTTGGGTTCATTCAGGCAGGCGGCCAGTTATGGGTTTCGTCTTGACCCTCTCGGTTCCAAGCATAGAGGGCGTCATACATCACCAGGCCGTGGCGCAGCATCTCGTGGTCGTCCACGAACATGCGCGATAGGCCGAGCGAGATCGCGTAGAGGCCCGCCGATTGTGGTGTGAGTTCGAGGCGTGAAGTGTCGGCACCGCGCACGATGTTGGCCAACTGCACGAGTGCTGGTTCGGTTAGCTGATACTTTGCCAAGAAGGCATCGAAGCTGCATTGCTCCCCGACGTGGCTAAACTCTACTCCTGGGATGTCATAGGGTATCGCACCCGTTTTCTCTGCAATGGCTAGAACCTCTGATGCGGGTACGTAAAGGAACTCGGCATCATGGTCGATGAAGCGCAGAATTAGCCAGGGACAAGCGATACGGTCGATTTTGGGACGTTCACGTGTAATCCACTTCATCATTGCCTCCTTCGTGACTCGGCTGACTTGATCGAACCCTTCAT
Source organism: Tistrella sp. (assembly GCF_002684955.1). NCBI lineage: Bacteria > Pseudomonadati > Pseudomonadota > Alphaproteobacteria > Geminicoccales > Geminicoccaceae > Tistrella > Tistrella sp. Next base: position 74,387 of record NZ_NYWI01000005.1, read on the forward strand.
CAAAGCGCAGATGCTGATCAGGCTGTCCGGGCGCACTGGATATATCGGTTGGCCACTTCATCCCACAGGATATTTTCCATAAATGCATCTACATAGGCTGCTGCCTTCGCGCCGTAGTCGATGTGGTAGGCGTGTTCATACATATCCAGGGCCAGTATGGGCGTTCCCCCTGCCATGGCGTGACAGTGATCAGATCCCCATTGATTGCTGAGCCGACCATCACGCGGTGACCAGACCAACAGCACCCAGCCAGACCCCCCCGCCAATGCTTTGCCCATTGCAGAGAACTCGGTTTGCCAGCGAGCCAGACTTCCGAAGTCGCGCTCAATGGCGTCCCGTAAGTCGCCGGGCGGCAACTGGCCATCACCGCCCAGCGCCGCAAAGTACACTTCATGCAGCACCATCGAGTTGTAGGCCACCAGTTCTTCTCGCTTGAGGCCATTGATCAGAAATCCAGCCTCATTCAAGTAATCAAGTTCTGCGAGCTTTCTGCGAATGGCATTGAGTCTTTTGACCGCGCCTGAATAGTTGTTTTCATGGTGGCTGACAATCAGTCGTTCCGATAGACCTCTGAGACTGGTTGGATCAATTGGCAAGGCGCGTATTTCAAGTGACATGGCTTCGTTCCTCACAGAATCAGGGTTTTCAACACCAGGCCCACGACAGCGCTGGCGGCAATGACTTGGATGACGCTGCGCTTGAAGCGGAACAGGGCTACAGCCGCTCCCAGCGCGATCAGCGCCGATATCCAGTCGAAGTGCCCGGCCAGGCCCTCGGGCCACAGCACGTGGTAGGCGAAGAACACGGCCAGGTTCAGGATCACACCGACGACGGCTGCGGTGATGGCGGTCAAGGGCGCCGTGAAGCGAAGATTGCCGTGGGTCGATTCCACGAGCGGGCCGCCGGCGAGAATGAAAATGAAGGAAGGCAGGAAGGTGAACCAGGTCACCAGCACCGCCGCGAGGGCACCGGCGACGAACAGCATGTCCGGGCCGAACAGCGCTTGCACGTAGGCTCCGACGAAGGCCACGAAGGCGACCACCATGATCAGCGGCCCCGGATTGGCCTCTCCCAGCGCCAGGCCGTCGATCATCTGCGTCGGGGTCAGCCAGGCGTAGTGACCGACCGCACCCTGATAGATGTAGGGCAGCACCGCATAGGCGCCACCGAAGGTCAGCAAAGCCGCCTTGGTGAAGAACCAGCCCATCTGCGTCAGGGTGTGATCCCAGCCATAGCTCGCCGTGAGCAGTGCCATGGGAATCAACCACAGCAGAACCCCGGCGACCGCCACGCGCAGCAGGCCGGACCAGCGGAATCGGGCATGTTCGGGCGTTGGTGTGTCGTCATCAATCAGTGCCGGGCCGTAGGACTTGTCCGCTGCGGCATGACCACCACCCGTCTTGAACCTGTGCGGTGCAATGCGCCCGCCGATGTAGCCGGTCAGTGCGGCGCCGGCAACGATGTAGGGGAAGGGCACGTTCAGCGCGAAGATGGCCACGAAAGCGGCGGCGGCAATGGCCCACATCACGCTGTTCTTGAGTGCTCGCGAACCGATGCGATGCACGGCCTGCACCACGACCGCCGTGATGGCGGGCTTGATGCCGTAGAACAGTCCCGCCACCAGGGCCGTGTCGCCGTAGGCGATGTAGAGCCACGACAACAGGATCAGGAAGCCCAGCCCCGGCAGCAGAAACAGGGTGCCCGCCACAATGCCTCCCCAGGTACGGTGCATGAGCCAGCCCATGTAGGTGGCCAACTGCTGCCCTTCCGGCCCCGGCAGCAGCATGCAGTAGTTGAGCGCGTGCAGGAAACGGCGTTCACTGATCCAGCGGCGCTGTTCGACCAGTTCCCGGTGCATGAGGGCAATCTGTCCGGCGGGGCCGCCGAAGCCGATGAAACCGAGTTTCAGCCAGAGGCGAAAGGCCTCCCAAAAACCGACCGGCGGCGGAGCCGCCACTACAACGTCCTCCGTCAAACTTTCTGTCACGTTATTTGTCACGTTATGGTTACTCCTTTGTTGTCAAAGCTGGCGAGCAAGCCGTCGAAGACAGCAGATGCGGCGGCCAGCAGCGAATCGTCTTGGGTAAGGGTTTCGCGCAGCCCGGCGAGTACGCTCTCGATGCCGACCGCCTCGGGCGGCTGGATGCCACCGACATCGAGGTAATGCACCAGTAGGCCAAGCCGTGCGATGGCAGCCTGTTCCAGCCCGAAACTCACAGCCAACACCTCGAAGGTGACGCGACCACCGATGTGGCTGAAGGTGGCACCATCGAAATCGAAGCCCAGCGCGTCGGGCGGGCAGTCGTCAGGACTGTCCAGCCACAGAATCCGCGCCTGCGGGTCGATGAAACGGCGGATCAGCCAAGCGCTGGCCAGCCGGTCCACCCAGGGCCGGCGCCGCGTCGCCCAGGTACGGCCCTGATAGTCGGACAGGCCCAGGCGCTCAATCACGCCGTCCATCGCCTGCGGTTCGTCCGGGGACAAGGCCCGCGCACAGGCCAGTTCCAGTTCACACAGGGCGGTATCCGTCTGCCGTTGCGCTTCGCCGGGGAAGAAGTCGATTTCGATCAGATTGGTGAAGGCCCTGCGCAGCTTGCGCACTTGCTTGAGCACGTCTTGAACGGTCTCGGGGGTCAGCGTTTCCCGCACCTGTGCCACTTCGGCCGACAGGGCGGTGAATTCAGCGCCGCGATCGAACAGGGCGACGAAGTTCTCTTCCTCCGGCTCCTCGATGTGCAGCACATGGGCGCTCCCCCCTCCCTCGCGCACCTCGGCCGCCAGCCCGTCTAGGGTGGCGCGGCAATCCTCGCGTTCCGGCATCAGGTAGACACCGTCGCGCAGGACTGCGGCGCCGGATGCCTTGAGGGCACGCCAGACCCGTTGCCGGGCTGTGGCGTTCTCGGTGGGCAAAGACAGAATCAGGGTGATCATCTTCATGTTGTAGATATTATCTCAATATAGAATAATACTCTACAACATTTTTTCTGAGGCGGAGGGTCACATGAGCATCCACCTTGCTGGCTTAGGTACGGCTTTCGGCTTTCTGTTCTCGGCCGGACTGATTAAGGCGGCGGCGCTTCCGGCAGTCGTCGTCGCTAGTAGGCGCAACGGTGGATTCGGCGAAAGACTCCTTCGCGGAACACGCATCTACCTCCAAACGCCACGGTTGCGCGGTCTGCTGGCATTGCATCTTTGCGCGGCGGCCGGTGGGGCGATGGTGTTCGTCAACACCATCGTGATCGTTCGGAACTTCTTGGATGGCAGCGAACAGCAGGTTGCACTGGCGCTTGCGACCTTCGGGGGCGGTTCCACGTTGGCCGCGCTGCTATTGCCCAATGTGCTTGACCGAATCTCTGATCGCTGCGTGATGTTGTCCGCCGCGACGATGATGGTGCTTGCGCTGCTGGCCATTACTGCCGCCTGGATCGCATTGCCATCTTGGCGAGATTGGGCGTTGCTGCTGCCGGCATGGGGCGTGTTGGGCGTTGCCTATGCCGGATTGGTGACGCCTGGAGGGCGCTTGATACGGCGGTCGGCACACGAGGAGGATCTACCAGCGGTGTTCGCCGCGCAATTCTCCTTCTCGCATATCTGTTGGCTGCTGGCGTACCCATTGGCAGGCTGGGTCGGCCTCAAGTTCGGTCTTGGCGTTGCCTTGGCTGCTCTGAGTTGCCTTGCGGTCGTTGGGATGCTTGCCGCAGTTCGGAGCTGGCCGCGAGACGACCAATCAGTTCTTGTGCATGAGCATGGCGATCTTCCAGATGACCATGCGCACCTTCGGTCGCATGGCGTAGCGCCGCACGCACATCCGTTTGTGATCGACACGCTGCATCGGCGCTGGCCCGGATGAACAAGTCGAGGTTCCGGCAATGGTTAAGGAGCGGCTTCTTTCTTGGTTCGCAGGGAGTGAGTATTCGATGGAATTGAGACACCTGAGATATTTTCTCGCTGTAGCGGAGGAACTTCACTTCGCACGTGCCGCAGAGAAGCTGCACATCGAGCAATCGCCCCTGTCCCGAGCCATCAAGGAGTTGGAAGAAGAATTGGGCGTTGTGTTACTCGCCCGTACCACACGCAGTACGCGGCTGACTCGTGCTGGCAAACTCTTCATAGTGCATGTGCGCCGCGTGTTCTCCGCCTTGGAACAAGCGCGCGACAGTGTGAAAGCAGCGGCGAATGGCTTTCATGGGCAGTTGCGTGTGGCCTTGTCCGATGGCATCACGCCATCGCGCCTGCCAGCTTTGCTGGCGTTGTGCCGCCAAGAAGAACCCGAGGTTGAACTGCGATTCTTCGAGGTGCCATTGTCTCAGCAGATCAAGGGGCTGCATGAAGACATGTACGACGTGGGGTTTGCACAGTCCGATGACGTGGGCGATGGCATCGCCACCATGCCGGCCTGGAATGACACGCTCATCGTGACGGTGCCAGCGCGGCATCCGCTGCTGGCACACAAGCGCATCCCTCTGGAGGAACTGCTGCGCTATCCGCTGGTTCTGTGCGATCCACAAGTGTGCGAAGGCCATGCCAAATTCGTCGATCGGGTGCTGCGCCGAGCCGACATTGAGCCGCTAGTCGCAGAGCGTGTCGCTACGTGCGATCTGATGATGGCCTTGGTATCGGCCGGCCTCGCGCTTGGGTTTACTGGCGCCGCGCGCATTGCCGCCAATCCCGATTCAGGCGTGGTGGCCCGGCCGCTGGCATTGCGCGTGCCGCCGCTGACAACCTACCTGCTGTACCCCGACGGCGAGCCGTCCGAGGTGCTGGCGCGGTTCGTTGAGCGCGTGCAAGCCATCGAGTCACCGGAACCCGCAAGGCCCAAGGCGGGTCGTCATTCCGATTTCCTAGAGGAGCCTCCGCCATGAAGAAGACCGTCCCATTCTTGTTGGTGGCCGCATTGACTGCCTGCGGCCAGTCCGAGACGCCTCAGAAGGCCAACACGTCGGAGGCGAATATCCCGACAGTGGAAGAACTGGCGGCCAACCCCGAACGGCTCAAAGAGTTGCGCCAGCAATGCAAGACCGATCGCCCCAAGCTCGGCGACTTGCTGTGCAACCGAGTGGCCGAGGCCACACGCAAGCGGTTCTATGGCGACGGCGAAACGCCGTACACGCCGCCGAAGGAACCGCCCAAGTTCTGATCGTTGGCGATTCGCCGCATCGCCTTCATTTTTCTGTTCGACACGCCGCAATGCGCCTTCGCTTGCGGCGTTTTTCTTTGGCTCGCCGTCACACTCATTCTGTCTTTTTGCTCGACCTTTCTGCTGAAAACGGTCTTTGACCAGCACTGACCCGGCACCGACCCTGACGCCTGCGGCACGCCCTTGTGCCGCTCTTTCCATGAGGAAACAGCGCAGGAGAAATCGGAGGCCAGGTCATGCAAGGGACGAACGTGCTGTTCGGTCAGATCGCCGTGGTGTTCGGCATCGTGATCGCCGGCGTGTGGGGCGCCACACAATGGACAGCAGCCACCCTTGGCTATCAAGTACGCCTTGGCTCGCCCTGGTTCGATCTTCTTGACACGCCGATCTACCACCCGTGGAAGCTGTTTGAGTGGTGGTTCTTCTTCGGTGCCTATGCGCCGGAGGTTTTCGACACCGGCGGCGCCATTGCCGGCGCCAGCGGCATGGTCGCCGTGGGCGTTGCCATCGCCATGTCGGTCTGGCGCTCGCGCCAAGCGCGCCTCGTCACCACCTACGGTTCTGCACGCTGGGCGAACGCGCAGGACATTCGCAAGGCTGGCCTCACACAGCCTGCCGGCGTGTTCCTGGGCCAGCACGATCGCCAGTACCTGCGGCATGAAGGCCCGGAACACGTCCTGACCTTCGCGCCCACACGCTCGGGCAAGGGGGTGGGCCTGGTGGTGCCCACCTTGTTGAGCTGGCCAGCATCGGCCGTCATCCACGACATCAAGGGCGAGAACTGGCAGATCACCGCCGGCTGGCGTTCGCGCTTCTCGCATTGCCTGCTGTTCAACCCCACCGATGCGAAGTCGGCCGCCTACAACCCGCTGCTGGAGGTACGGCGCAGCGCGCATGAAGTGCGCGACGTTCAGAACATCGCGGACATTCTGGTCGATCCCGAAGGCGCGCTGGAGAAGCGCAACCATTGGGAGAAGACCTCGCACGCGCTACTGGTCGGCGCGATCCTGCATGTGCTCTACGCCGGCGAGGACAAGACGCTGCGTGGCGTCGCCAACTTCCTCTCCGACCCGGCTAGCCCGTTCGAGCTGACCTTGCACCGGATGATGACCACGCCGCACCTCGGCGATGGCCCGCATCCGGTAGTCGCATCGGCTGCGCGCGAAGTGCTCAACAAATCGGACAACGAGCGTTCCGGCGTGTTGAGCACCGCCATGTCGTTCCTCGGCCTGTACCGCGACCCTACGGTGGCCGAAGTCACCTCACGCTGCGACTGGCGCATCGCCGACCTGATCGCTGCCGAACATCCGGTATCGCTGTATCTGGTAGTGCCGCCTTCGGACATTTCGCGGACGAAGCCGCTCATTCGCCTGATCCTCAACCAGATCGGGCGGCGCCTCACCGAATCGCTCGATGGCTCCGATGGCATCGCGCGCCGCCACAAGCTGCTGCTGATGCTCGATGAGTTCCCTGCGCTGGGGCGCCTGGACTTCTTCGAGACGGCGCTGGCCTTCATGGCGGGCTACGGCATCCGCAGCTTCCTCATCGCGCAGTCGCTCAACCAGATCGACAAGGCGTATGGGCAAAACCACTCCATCCTCGACAACTGCCATGTGCGCGTGACGTTCGCCACAAACGACGAGCGCACCGCCAAACGGATCTCCGAGACGCTGGGCACGGCCACCGAGCTGCGCGCCCAGCGCAACTACGCGGGCCATCGGCTCGCGCCGTGGCTGGGCCACCTGATGGTGTCGCGCCAGGAAACCGCGCGCCCGCTGCTGACGCCGGGCGAAGTGATGCAGCTTCCGCCCGACGAGGCGGTGGTGATGGTGTCCAGCGTCGCGCCAATCAAGGCGAAGAAGCTGCGCTACTACGCGGACGGCAATTTCAAGCGTCGCGTGCTGTCGCCGCCCGTACTGGCGGGCGGGCAGTACGCAGACGCGCCGCCATCGCGGCCCGACGACTGGAGCGGGTTGGCGGTTCCCGCCGTGCCCGCCGCACCGGGCACGGCATCCGCCGATGGCCTGGGTTCCACGGATGACGGCGGCCCGCGCCGCCAACCCGAACTCTCCGAAACCGTCACTTACGCCCCCGAGCTGGCCGTGCCGACTGCCGACCTCGCGCTGCTCGATGACGACGACGACCTGCCGCTTCCCCTTCCTCGCCAGCTTGACCCGGCCATGCAGCGCACGGCGCGGCTGGCTTCCCTCGACCCCAACGACGGAATCGAGCTATGAGCCACTACCGCCTCAACCTATTCATCCAGCCAGAGCACGCCAAGCGCCTGGACGAGCTGGCCGCCATGAAAGGCGTGTCCAAGTCGTCCATCGTCGCCGCTGCCTTGGCGTCCTGGCTGTCGCCCGATGCCGCCGACCAGCGCGAGGCGGCCCTCGCCAAGCGGTTGGATCGCCTGTCGCGCCAAACCGAACGCCTGGAGCGCGACCAGAACATCCAGATCGAGACACTGGCGCTGTTCATTCGCTACTACCTCACGGTCAGCACGCCAGTCCCCGAGGCGCACCAAGAGGCCGCCCGCGCCCAAGGCAAAGCGCGCTTCGAGCAGTTCGTTGAACAGTTGGGCCGGCACCTGCTGCGCGGGCGCAGCCTGGTGCGCGACGTGGTGGAAGAACTGCATCCCGACCCGATGCGGATGGAAGACGCGGCGGCAGCCGCGCAAGCGCAGGAGCGTGCGTCATGAGCGCCGTTCCGCAGTCCATGAGCGCCACGTCGCTCGACCGCCGCATCCAGATGCTGCGCACGGCGATGGGGCCGCTGATCGCCGCGGCACTCGAAGACCCGGACGTGGTGGAGGTGATGCTGAATCCCGATCGCACCCTCTGGGTGGATCGGCTTTCCAGTGGTCGGGCGCCGATGGGCGTGGAACTGTCCGAAGCGGACGGTGAGCGAATCATCCGCCTCGTGGCAGCCCATGTCGGAGCGGAGGTGCATCGCGGCCAACCGCTGCTGTCGGCCGAGTTGCCGGAAACGGGAGAACGCTTCGAGGGCATCTTGCCGCCTGCCGCGCCAGGGCCAGCCTTCGCGCTGCGCAAGCGCGCCATCGGCGTCATTCCGCTGGAGCGGTACGTCATCGACGGGATGATGACCAGCGCGCAAGCGGGCTTTCTCGTTCGCGCCGTGCGCGAGCGGCAGAACGTCTTGATCGCCGGCGCTACCAGCAGCGGCAAGACGACCCTGGCCAATGCGCTGCTGGCCGAGATTGCCGCCACGGGCGACCGCGTGCTGGTGCTCGAAGACACGGTGGAGCTGCAATGCGCGGCCCGTGACCACGTTCCCCTGCGCACGCGCGCAGGCGTGGTGTCGATGACCGAGCTGGTTCGCTCGTCCATGCGCCTGCGGCCTGATCGCGTCGTCGTTGGCGAAGTGCGCGGCGCCGAGGCGCTGGATCTCATCAAGGTATGGGGCACGGGCCACCCCGGCGGCATCGCCACGATCCATGCCGGCTCCGCGCTCGGCGCGCTGCTGCGCCTGGAGCAACTGATTCTCGAAGTGGCGGTGAATCCGCCCCGTGCGCTGATCGCCGAGGCGGTCAACGTGGTGATCCACATCGCCGGACGCGGGCGCAAGCGCCGCATCGAGAGCATCGCCCGTGTCGTCAGCTTCGACGGAGTGGGCTACCAACTGGCGGACGCGCTGGAAACGCCGTTTCCCGAGCTTCAGCCACTTCCCGATGCCGCACCTGCTGCGGCGACTTCCCCATCCCCTGACTCACTTGGAGAACTGCCATGACGCAGATGACCATTCCTGCTTTCCGTTTTTCTGCAAATCCGGCTTTGCGTCTTGCGCGGCTGCGCTGCCTGGCCCGTCCTGCGGGACAAGGGCTGCTGCTGGCCGCGCTGCTGTTGTTCCTGGCCGGAACCGCGCAGGCCGCCGGTTCCTCGATGCCGTGGGAAGGCCCGCTGCAATCCATCCTCGAATCCATCCAGGGGCCGGTGGCGCGCATCGTGGCCGTCATCATCATCATCGCCACGGGCCTCGCGCTCGCCTTCGGCGATACGTCGGGCGGATTCCGCAAGCTGATCCAGATCGTCTTCGGCCTGTCCATCGCGTTCGCCGCTTCTAGCTTCTTCCTGTCGTTCTTCAGCTTCTCCGGCGGGGCCGTCGTATGAGTGCCCCGGACACCTTCGCCGCCGGCTTCGAGGTGCCGCTGCATCGCTCGCTGACCGAGCCGATTCTGCTGGGCGGTGCGCCGCGCACCGTGGCGATCGCCAACGGCACGCTGGCCGCCGCTGTCGGGCTGGGCCTGCAATTGTGGATACCGGGCGTGGTGCTCTGGATCGTCGGCCATTCGCTGGCGGTCTGGGGCGCGCACCTTGATCCGCAGTTCATGGCCGTGTTCGCCCGCCACATCAAACACAAGCCGCTGCTGGATGTTTGAGGGGAGGACGCCGCGATGCTGAATCTCGCCGAATACCGCCAGCGCCCGGCCTTGCTGGCCGACTGGCTGCCCTGGGCCGGACTGGTCGCGCCGGGCGTCGTCTTGAACAAGGACGGCAGTTTCCAGCGCACGGCCCGGTTTCGCGGGCCTGACCTCGACAGCGCGACGCAAGGCGAACTGATCGCCACGTCGGCGCGACTGAACAACGCGCTGCGCCGCATGGGATCGGGCTGGGCGCTATTCATCGAAGCCGAGCGCCATGCGGCCGCCGACTATCCGCGCTCGGAGTTTCCCGAGCCGCTTTCGTGGCTGGTGGAGGAAGAACGCCGGGCCGCGTTTGAGGAATCCGGCCATCACTTCGAGAGCGGCTATCACCTGACGCTGGTGTACCTGCCGCCGGAGGAATCCCGCGCTCGTGCAGCCAAGATGCTCTACGAGAACACGCCGACAAATGGCGTGGACTGGCGCGAGCGGCTGCAAGCCTTCGTCGCGGAAACGGATCGCGTCTTTGACCTGCTCGACGGCGTGATGCCGGAAATTGACTGGCTCGATGACGCGCAGACGCTGACCTACCTGCACGCGACCATCTCGACGCGGCGCTATCGCGTGGGCGTGCCCGAAGTGCCGTTCCACATCGACGCGCTGCTCACCGATTCCGCACTGATCGGCGGCCTGGCGCCCATGCTAGGCGATCAGCACCTGCGGGTGGTGTCGGTGCGGGGCTTCCCGACCTCGACCTGGCCGGGGATTCTGGACGACCTCAACCGCCTCGGTTTTGCGTACCGCTGGAGTACGCGCTTTCTCTGCCTCGACAAAGCCGAGGCGGAAAAAGAACTTTCCCGCCTGCGCCGCCAGTGGTTCGCCAAGCGCAAGAACGTCATCGCGCTGCTACGCGAAACGATCTTCCAGCAGGAAAGCCCGCTGGTCGATACCGACGCCAACAACAAGGCCGCCGATGCCGACGCCGCCTTGCAGGAGTTGGGCAGCGATCAAGTCGCCTTCGGCTATCTGACGGCGACCGTCACCGTCATGGACGAGGACGCCGCCGTCGCAGACGAGAAGCTGCGCATGGTGGAGCGCGTCATCCAGGGTCGGGGCTTCGTCACCATCCCTGAAACGCTCAATGCCGTGGATGCCTGGCTGTCCTCGCTCCCCGGCAATGCTTACGCCAACGTGCGCCAGCCCATCGTCTCGACGCTGAATCTGGCGCACATGATGCCGGTGTCGGCGGTATGGGCCGGGCCGGAGAAGAACGAACACCTCGACGGCCCCCCGCTGATCGTGACACGCACCGACGGCGCCACGCCGTTCCGGCTGGTGACGCACATCGGCGACGTGGGCCACACGCTGGTCGCGGGGCCGACCGGCATGGGCAAGTCGGTCTTGCTCGCCACGCTGGCGATGCAATTTCGCCGCTATCGCGGCTCGCGCATCTTCGCCTTCGACATGGGCCGCTCCATGCGGGCCGCCATCCTCGGCCTGGGCGGCGAACACTACGACCTGGGCACGGATGGCGAAATCGCCTTCCAGCCACTCGCGCGCATCGACCGTGAGGGCTACCGCACCTGGGCCGCCGAATGGATCGAAGGCCGCTTGCTGCACGAAGGCGTGGCGATCGGCCCCGACGAGAAGGCGGCTATCTGGTCGGCGCTGGGAAGTCTCGCCGGTGCGCCGGCGGAGCAGCGCACGATGACGGGACTTTCCGTGCTGCTGCAATCGAACACGCTGCGACAAGCGCTGTCGCCCTATGTGCTGGGTGGCGCCCACGGCAAGCTGCTGGACGCCGACCACGACCGGCTGGGCATGGCCGACGTGCAGTGCTTCGAGATGGAGGAGCTGATGCACAGCAAGGCCGCCGTCATGGCCGTGCTGCATTACCTCTTTGCGCGTTTCGATGAACGCTTCGACGGGGCGCCCACGCTGCTGATCCTCGATGAAGCGTGGCTGTTCCTCGATGACCCGGTGTTTGCCGCGCGTATCCGCCAGTGGCTCAAGACACTGCGCAAGAAGAACGTCAGCGTCATCTTCGCCACGCAGAGCCTCGCCGACATCAAGGATTCGAGCATCGCGCCCGCGATCATCGAGAGCTGCGCGAGTCGGATTTTCTTGCCCAACCCGCAGGCGACCGAGCCGCAGATTCGCACGATCTACGAGGGCTTCGGCCTCAACAGGCGGCAGATCGAAATCGTCGCCACCGCGCAGCCCAAGCGCGACTACTACTACCAATCCCGCCTCGGCAACCGCCTGTTCGACCTCGACCTGGGGCCGGCGGCTCTGGCGTTTGCGGGCGCTTCCACGCCGCAAGACCAGCGCGACATAGACCGCGTGCTGCTGGACGCCGGCGTGCCCGGCTTCGCGGGCGCCTGGCTGCGCCATCGCGGCCTCGATTGGGCGGCCGACCTGCTGCCCTCGTTCCCCGGCCTCGCGCCGGGCTCCCTCGCTGACCAACCCCTGGAGAACCTGTCATGAAAAAGCGCCTTATCGCCGCCGCCATCGCGGCCATGCTTTGCACCGCCACCGCCCATGCGCAATGGGTCGTGGTCGATCCGACGAACCTCGTGCAGAACACGCTAACCGCGATCCGCACGCTGGAGCAGATCAACAACCAGATCCAGCAGCTTCAGAACGAAGCACAGATGCTGATGAACCAGGCGCGCAACCTCGCCAGCCTGCCGTCCAGCGTGGTGAACCAGTTGCGCGCCAATCTGGCAACGACCGAGCGGCTGATCGCCCAGGCCAGGGGCTTGGCCTACGACGTGACGAATCTGGATCGGGAGTTCGCGCGCCTGTATCCCGAGCAGTACGCCGCCACCGTCAGCGGCGACCAGATGTACCGCGACGCGCAGGAGCGTTGGCGGAACACGCTCAACGGCTTGCAGACCACCATGCAGATGCAGGCGCAGGTGTCGCAGAACCTGGGCGAAGACGAAAGCGTGCTGGCCGATCTTGTGGGCAAGAGTCAGTCGGCCGAAGGTGCGTTGCAGGCGATGCAGGCCATGAATCAATTGCTGGCCTTGCAGGCCAAGCAGTCGATCCAGTCGCAGCGGCTCCAGATCACGCAAGACCGGGCGGCGTCGCTGGAGCTGGCGCGGCAGGCGGCAGCCACGGAGCGCGCCCGCGAGGTGCGGCGGCGCTTCCTCGGCGACGGCACGCCGTACACGCCGCAGTCCGTGAACTTCTACGGCAACTGACGGGAGGCCGCCATGCGATGCGTCCTCGTCCTGTGTGTCGCGCTGCTGGCCGCTTGCGGCGAGCAGCCGGCCGACCACCTTGCCGATGCCCTGGCCGCCGATCCCGTGCGGCTGAAGGCATTGCGCGCGCAATGCGCGGCCGACCGGCAGGCCACGGGCGAGGACGCTTGCCGTGCCGCCGCCGAAGCCTTCCGGCGGCGCTTCTTCTCCGGCCAGGCCGGGCCGGATGAATACCAGACGCTGGCCGACCTGCCGCCGATCCCGCCGAGCTTCGAGGAACCGGCCGATGGCATGGCGCCGGCCGTTCCCGCCGAACCGGAGGACACGCCATGAATGACGTGACCATCATCGACCAATTCCTCAACACCTTTGCCGCTTATATCGACTCGGGTTTCGGGCTGCTGCGGGGCGAAGTGGCGTTCCTCACGGCCACGCTGATCGTCATCGACATGACGATCGCCGGCCTGTATTGGGCCATGAGCCATGCCACCGGCCAGGGCGAGGACGTGATCGCCAAGCTGCTGCGCAAGGTGCTCTACGTCGGTGCCTTCGCCTACATCATCAATAACTTCAACTGGCTGGCCAGCATCGTGTTCCGCTCGTTTGCGGGATTGGGCATCACCGCCACCGGCTCGGCCATCACGATGGAGAACTTCTTGCAGCCGGGCCGGCTGGCGAAAACCGGCATCGACGCCGGGGCGCCGATTCTGGAGCAGATCGGCGAGATGGCGGGCTTTCCCGAAGTGTTCGTGAACCTCGACCCCATCGTGGTGATGTTCCTCGCGTGGCTGGTCGTGGTCTTGTGCTTCTTCGTGCTGGCGATCCAACTGTTCATCACGCTGATCGAGTTCAAGCTGACCACGCTCGCCGGATTCGTGCTGGTGCCATTCGCGCTCTGGAACAAGACCGCGTTCCTCGCCGAAAAGGTCTTGGGCAACGTGGTGGCCTCCGGCGTCAAGGTTCTGGTGCTGGCCGTGATCGTCGGTATCGGCTCGGGCTTGTTCGCTCAGTTCCAAGTCCATCCCGCCGAGCCGTCTATTGACCACGCGCTGGTCATCATGCTGGCCTCGCTCACCTTGCTGGCGCTAGGGATCTTCGGCCCCGGCATCGCCACGGGCCTCGTCTCCGGTGCGCCGCAGCTCGGCGCGGGCGCAATGGCCGGTGCTGCTGTCGGCGCTGCCGGCACGGCCGTCGCCATCGGCGCCGCCGCGACGGGCGTGGGTGGCGCCGTGGCTGCTGGTGCGCGCATGGCCCCGGCTGCCGCCAAGCTGGCCGGTAGCGGTGCGCGCGCCGCCACGTCGGCGCCCAGCAGTGCGAAGTCGGCGTTCCAGGCCGGTTCCGCCGCCGCTGGCGGCGGCGCAAAGGGCGCGATGGTGGGCCTGGGCAACGTCGCCAAGACCGGCGCGCAGGCAGCCGGGCGAGGCGCTGCATCCCGCGCTTCCGCTGCCGGGCAACGCATGGCCGCTCCCTTCCGCGCTGGCTGGAATGGCTCTGCTGCCGATGGCGGCGCGGGTGCGGCATCCGGTCAGGGTGCCGCAGGCGAGGCCGCATCCGGCGCCGCTACGGCGCAGACACAGGAACAGCCCGCTTGGGCCAAGCGGCTGCATCGCCGCCAGCAACTCACCCACGCCGCGACCACCACCGCCCACGCGCTGCGCGGTGGCGATGGCGGCGGCTCCGGCCAGGGGCCGAGCCTGCGCGATTCCGATTCATAAGGAGAACTGACCATGCGATTCAAGAAACCGCAGGTGCGCTATGCCGACACGCCGCAGCCTGCCACGCCGTACCAAGCTGCCGGCCAAGTGTGGGACGACCGTATCGGCTCGCCGCGCGTGCAGGCGAAGAACTGGCGCCTGATGGCCTTCGGCTGCCTGACGCTCGCGCTGTTGATGGCCGGCGGCCTGGTGTGGCGCTCGGCGCAGTCCTTCGTGACGCCCTACGTCGTGGAGGTGGACAACGCGGGCCAGGTGCGCGCCGTGGGCGAGGCCGCCACGCCGTACCGGCCCAACGATGCGCAGACCGCGCACCACATCGCGCGCTTCGTGACGCTGGTGCGTTCGCTGTCCATCGACCCCATCGTCGTCCGCCAGAACTGGCTCGACGCCTACGACTACACGACCGACAAGGGCGCGGCCGTGCTCAACGACTACGCACGGGTCAACGACCCGTTCGCGCGCATCGGCAAGGAGTCGGTGACGGTGCAGATCACCAGCGTCGTGCGCGCCAGCGACACGTCTTTCAACGTGCGCTGGACGGAGCGCCGCTACGTCAACGGCGCCGCGGCGGGCCTGGAGAGGTGGACGGCCGTGGTGTCCATCGTGCTCCAGCCGCCGCGCATCGAAGAACGCCTGCGCAAGAACCCCCTGGGCATCTACGTCAACGGCCTGTCGTGGAGCCGCGAACTGGATTCTTCCGAAGGAGCCAAGCCATGAATGATCTTTTCCGTAAATCCGCCTTGCCGGTGATCTTGCTTGCCCTGGCGGGCTGCGCCACGCAGGGCAAGCCACCGCCGACCATCTCGCTCGATGAGCCGGTGCAGGCCCAGCCGCTACCCGAGCCACCCGCGCCGGTGGAGGTGGTGGCGGTGCCCGAGGTGCTGCCGATGCCGGCGCAGTTGAAGCCATTGCCCGAAGCCGAGGACGCCAAGCCCACGCCGGAGCCAGCCGACGAGAAGGTGCGCGTCTCGCGCGCCAATGCAGAGGCCCGCGTCGCGCCCACGCGCGAGGGCTACGTCAACGCAATTCAGGTGTGGCCATTCACCGATGGCGCGCTCTATCAGGTCTATGCGGCCGTGGGCCGCGTGACCGTGATTTCGCTCCAGCCGGGCGAGGAGCTGGTGACGGTGGCCGCTGGTGATACCGTGCGCTGGATCGTGGGCGATACGTCGAGCGGCAGCGGTGCTGACCTGCGCGTCAATGTGCTGGTCAAGCCGATCCGCTCAGGCCTCAAGACCAATCTCGTCATTACCACCAACCGCAGGACGTACCTGCTGGAGTTGGCTTCGACGGAAAAGACGTGGATGGCGTCGGCTTCTTGGGAGTATCCGCGTGACCGGATGCTGGCCTTACAGCGCCAGGCGCAGGCGGCCAGCGCCGCCGCGCCGGTGGACTCCGGCTTGTCGCTGGAAAACCTGCGCTTCCGCTACGCGGTCAGCGGTAGCAACCCGCCGTGGAAGCCGCTGCGCGCCTTCGACGACGGGCAGAAGGTCTATATCCAGTTCCCCGCCGGCATCGCGCAAGGCGAGCTGCCGCCGCTGTTCGTGATCGGGCCGGAAGGCGACGGGCAACTGGTCAACTACCGCTTCCGCTCGCCGTACTACATCGTGGATCGGCTGTTCGGTGCCGCCGAACTGCGCCTGGGCGGGGACAAGGGCGACGTGGTGCGAATTGAGCGCACGGACGGCGTTGCGCGGAGGAACTGACCATGAGCCAAGACGACACCCCCGACCTCGCCACGCCGCAGGCAGGCAAGGTCGCGCCGGAAGCGGTGGCGCTGCGCGCCCAGCCGCGTCCGGTCACTCGCCTGAACCGGCGCACGCTTGCCATCCTCGTCGGCGGCCTGTCGGTCGCCGTCCTTGGGGCCACGATCTGGTCGCTGCAACCGCAGCGGCGCGGTACGGGCGAGCAAACCGAGCTTTACAACGTCGATCGCGTCTCGAAGTCCGAAGGGCTGGATGCGCTGCCGACGGACTACTCGAAGCTGCCACCAGCCTTACCGCCCGATGTGCCCGAGCTGGGGCCGCCGTTGCCCGGCGACCTTGGCCCGGCCATCGTCGCTTCGCAGCAGCCGGTGACGCCGGGCTATTCGCCGCCAGGCCATGATCCCGAAGATGCCTTACGCAAGGAGGCGGACGCGGCGGCGGCCTCGTCGGTGTTCTTCCGCTCGGGCGGCCAAGGGCAGACCGCCGCCACGGTCGCGCAGGCAGCGCCGGGGGCTTCAAGTACGCTTGCGGCCTTCGATCCGCTCGCTGCTGGGCCTGCCTCGACGGCGGCCCAGCCCGCCGACCCGACCGCCGTGCAGAACCGGCAAGACCAGAAAGAGTCGTTCCTGAAAGCCGGTTCTACGGAAACCCGCAATTCCGGCAATCTGGCGCTGCCCGCGTCGCCGTATCAGGTGATGGCCGGAACGGTGATCGCCGGTGCGCTGGTGACAGGCATCAAGTCGGACTTGCCGGGCGACGTAATCGGCACTGTGACGGAGCCGGTCTATGACACAGCCACCGGCAAGTTCCTGCTGATCCCGCAGGGGTCGCGCATCCTCGGGCGCTACAACAGCCAGGTCAGCTACGGACAGAGCCGCGTGCAGGTGGTGTGGAACCGGATCATCCTGCCCGACACGTCCTCGCTGACGCTCGACAACCTTGTCGGCACCGACCCGGCCGGCTACGCGGGCTTGGAGGATGACGTGGACTGGCACTGGAACCGCATCTTTGCCGGTGCGGTGCTGACGACGCTGCTGGGCGTCGGCGCAGAGCTGGCCGCGCCAGAGAACCGCCAGGACGGCAACCGCATCGTCATTGCCGGGCGTGACAGCGCCCAGGACAGCATCAATCAGGTCGGCCAGGAGATCACCCGACGCAACATGAACATCCAGCCGACGCTGACCGAGCGGCCTGGTCTGCCCGTGCGAATCATCGTCAACCGGGATCTGGTGCTGCGGCCGTACCAGCCGCTGTTCTTCAATCGGGGAGCTTCGCAATGAGCACTACCAAGAAGCTGCGGCTCGGGCCGCTGCCCAAGACCGAAAGCGTCAAACTGACCTTTGCCTGCCCGGCCAGCTTGAAAGCCGACCTCGACCGCTACGCCGCGCTGCACGCGCAGGCGTATGGCGAGGCGGTCGATGCCGTGACGCTGATCCCGCACATGCTGGAGGCGTTCATGGTGGGGGATCGGGGATTCAAGCGCACACAGCCCAAGAACGGAAAAGCCGCCCCTGCGTGAACAGGGGCGGCTCTGGATTGGTGCCCGAGGCCGGAATCGAACCGGCACGCCTTTCGGCGAGGGATTTTCTTACCACTTCGACTTTCGCCGCCGCCCTGCTCAACGCAGGGCGTTCGTGGTCTGGAGCACGCCTTCACCATAGCCTTGCGGCCGTAGGTGCCCGCCGTCTGCTCTCTACACCTTCCCAAGCTGTAGCTTGGGCTTGGCTCGGCGTTGGCTCGGATGCAAAAGCATCCAGGGCGTTCGCCGACTTTGACGGGCTTCACTTCGGGCGTTTCCCCCCGAAGGCTCAAATTGTTCAAGTCCCTTGTGTCTACCGATTTCACCGCTCGGGCGTAGTGCTCAACACACTGAAAACACCTACCTCCATCTACTGGCGCCTAGCTGGCCCCTGGCCGTCAAGCCTAGCTGCAAAGCTACAGCTCGGATGCCCGCAAACCGTTGTCACTATTGACCTTCTGGCTCGGCAGTTCTAGCAGGAAGGACTTGACAAAACAGATTTTAAGTCCGCTGCGTCTACCGGTTTCGCCACGTCCGCGCGCGAGGGTAGGCACATTGTAACCCGTGCGCTGCGGACGCACCAATACCGGGAATGGCTTTCACTGTCCAGTACCTCCGGGTGCCATCTCGTTACCCTTCCCGGAAGAGGATGGGAACGCCCATCTCGCCCAGCACCGTGGAAAGATCCGCCTCGGCGGCATCGAGTTCGGCATCGTCGGTGCCGCGCAGCACCAGGCTGACCGAGGGCTTGCCGCCGCGGAAGGCGGGGTACGAGCCGATTTCGACGGTCGGATGGCGGCCCTGAACCTCGCCCAGACGCTGGGCGATCTCGCCTTCGGCACCGTCGACCACCAGGGTGACGGCGCGGGTGACCGCCCCGCCTTCAAGCGTGGGCACGACATTGTCCATCATCGCGGCCGCAATCTGCGGCACACCGGCCAGCACGTGGACCTTGCCGATCCGGAAGCCGGGGGCGATCGAGACCGGATTATCGATCAGCGTCGCGCCCTCGGCCGTGTTGGCCATGCGCAGCCGCGCCTCGGTCAGCTTGTCGGGCGGGTAATAGGCCTGAAGCCGGCGCTCGGCCTCAGGATGGCGGATCAGCCGCACGCCCATCGCCTTGGAAACCGCCTCGGCGGTGATGTCGTCATGGGTGGGGCCGATGCCGCCGGTGGTGAAGACGTAATCGGCCTTGGCCTCCAGCGCGTGGATGGCGTCGACGATCTCGGCCTCGACATCGGGCACCACCCGCACCTCGATCACCCGGATGCCGGCCGGGGCGAGTTTGGTTGCGATCATCCGCACATTCACGTCCTGGGTCCGGCCCGACAGGATCTCGTTGCCGATGACCAGCACCGCGGCGGTGCGGGAGCCGCCCCCTGTGGCGGGGCTGGTGTCGGCGGCAATGGACGGGGTGGGGGTGGTCTCGGTCATCGGACGGGTCCCGTGCTTGAAGATGGCGCGTCGATCTCGCCAGCCTGGATCAGCCAGTCGATGGTCTCGCGCAGGATGCTGTCGAGCGGCGGCGGCGCATATCCCAGGTCGCGCTTCGCCCGGTCGCTGTCGATCGCGACCATGTGGCAGGTGATCCGCGCCGCATCGGGCGTGATGGTCGGACGCAGGCCGGTCAGCCGCGAGACCAGGCCCAGCGTCTGCGCCACAGCCATCAGCAGCCGGGGCGGCGCCACCCGGTCGGTCAGCCGCCGGCCCAGAATGTCGCCGGCCCGACGGATCAGCTCCTGATAGCTCGCCTCGGGCCCGCCCAGAAGATAGTTCTCACCGATCATCGCGCGATCGGCGGCGGCAATCACGGCATCGGCGACCGCGGCGGCGCCTGCAAAACTGCCGCCGCCGGGCGGGATCGCCGGCAGCCGGCCGCGGGCGGCCAGCCGGATCAGCCCGGCCCAGTTGTGCCGGTCCCAGGCGCCCAGCATATGGCCCGGGTTCAGGATCACCGCATCCACGCCGCGGGCGATCGCATCCTGCACCGCCTCTTCCGCAGCCGCCTTGCTCGCCACGTAACCCACGGGATGATCGGCCCCGACCTTGGGGCAATGCTCGTCGACCCGCCGGCGATCGAAGCCGTAGACCGAGGCCGAAGAGACATGGACCAGCCGGCGGACGCGGGTCAGCAGCACCGCCTCGGCCACCGCCGCGGTGCCTGCCACATTGGTCTGCCACTGCCGGGCCCTGTCGCGCGGGTCGGTGGAGGTGTCGGCCGCCAGATGCACATAGACATCGGTATCATCGGGCGTCTGCGCCGCCATGGCATGGGCATCGGTCAGCGGCGCCTCGATCAGCTGCACACCCCGGGCGTTCAGCCAGCCGCGCGCCTCTGCCGGGGTTTCGGTGCGAATGAAGGCGGTGACCGCCCAGCCGGGATCCTGCGTCAGCCGCGCGACCACGTGCCGGCCGAGCATGCCGCCCGCCCCGGTCACCACGGCGCGCCGCGGCATCTGTGTTCCCGAACCGCGCCTGTTCATGCTCGTCCCCGTCACACATCCGACCGATCGATGGCGTTCGGCCGCGATTATGACCGCGGTCGCCGCAGGCTTCCAGTCCGCAGGCCATCCGGCGACCGCTTGCGCCATGGCAGGCCCGCGCCTAGTCTGACGCCATGACCGACACCCTGCCCCGGCCGATGGCGGCCCTTTCCGATACCGACCATCCCGGCCTCGTCTTCACGCCGCCGCTGGAACCTGCGCGTCTCGTGCGGCGCTACAAGCGTTTTTTGGCCGATATCGTCTTCGAGGACGGCACGGAAACCACCGCCCATGTCGCCAACCCCGGCAGCATGGCCGGCCTTGCCGGGCCCGGCTCCCGGATCTGGCTGCAGCGCTCGGCCGATCCGAAGCGCAAGCTGCCGCTGTCCTGGGTGCTGGTCGAAGTGGCAGGCGGCGCCCATGTGGTCGTCGACACCGGCCGCGCCAACGGGCTGGTTGCGGATGTGATCCGCGCCGGGCTGGTTCCGGGCCTCGGCGGTGACGGCGCGACGCTCCGCCGCGAGGTGCGCTATGGCCAGGCCTCACGCGTCGACCTTGTGGTCGACCCGGCCCCGGGGTCGGGCGGGCTGCCGGTCTATGTCGAGGTGAAATCGGTCACCCTGTCACGCAGGCCGGGGCTGGGGGAGTTTCCCGACGCCCGCACCGCCCGCGGCGCCCGCCATCTGGCGGAACTGGCAGCGCTGGCAGAGAGCGGCGCCGCCCGGGCCATGCTGATCTATGCGGTGATGCGCGGTGATGCGACGCGCGTCGACGTCGCGGCCGATATCGACCCGGCCTATGCCGCGGCGCTGGACGCCGCCCGCGCGGCCGGGGTCGGGGTTCTGGCACTCGGCTTCGAGGCCACGCCCCGGGGCATCGGCTTCACGGGGCTGCTGCCGGTCGCCGGCTCTGCAAGCGGCAGATGACCGACGTCACGAAAACGCGCATGTCCCGCGATTGCCGGATGGCCGCTGGTGTAATATCTATGCAGTCAAAGCAGCCATCGCGCAGAACACCCGGTCGCGCAGAGCACCCGGTTCGGTCCGGCGGATGACGCCGGGGGAAAGCAGGAAACGATGATCAAGATCCACGCGCCCGAGGATTTCGAGGGCATGCGCAAGGCGGGCCGTCTGGCCGCCGACGTCCTCGACTTCATCACTCCGCATGTACAACCGGGAGTGACGACCGAACGCCTCGACCAGTTGTGCCACGACTTCATCCTCGATCATGGCGCCATCCCGGCGCCGCTGAACTACCGGGGCTTCCCCAAGTCGATCTGCACCTCGGTCAACCACGTGGTCTGCCACGGCATCCCGACCGATCAGAAGGCGCTGGTCGAAGGCGACATCATCAACATCGACATCACCGTCATCCTGGACGGCTGGTTCGGCGATACCAGCCGGATGTTCCCGGTCGGCAAGATCTCCCGCAAGGCGGAGCGGCTGATCGAGATCACCTATGACTCGATGATGCTGGGCATCGCGGCGGTGAAGCCGGGCGCCACCTTCGGCGATATCGGCCATGCCATCCAGAGCTTCGTGGAAAAGCAGAAATGCTCCGTGGTGCGGGATTTCTGCGGCCACGGCATCGGCCGGGTCTTCCACGACCAGCCCAATGTGCTGCATTACGGCCGCCGTGGCGAAGGCGAAGAGCTGAAGCCGGGCATGTTCTTCACCATCGAGCCCATGGTCAATCTGGGCCGGCCCGACGTGAAGATCCTGTCCGACGGCTGGACCGCCGTCACCCGCGACCGCCAGCTCTCGGCCCAGTTCGAGCACACGGTGGCGGTGACGGAGACCGGCTACGAGATCTTCACCGGCTCCCCCCTCGGCCTCGACCGGCCGCCCTATCGCACCGACATCGCCGCCTGACCACGGCACCCGCGGGGGATCCACGATCGCGATGACCGACCGGCGCCGCCCCGACCCGAACCAGACCGCCGCGGCGCCGGTGACCGGTTTCGCCCGCGCCGCCGACATGATCGCGCGCGCGGCGGCGCGGCCCGCCGAAGAGGTGCCTGAGGCAGCCTCGGCCGCACCGCAGCCGCCGGTGCTGGACGTGGAATCCATGCCCTGGTGGCAGGAGGCGGGCCCGGTGCGGAGATCGGCGCCCGGCCTGGACGAGGCCTCGGGCCGGGTCGCCCGGCCGGCGCTGCCCGAGGCGCCCGAAAGCGGAACCGCGAAGCCCCATTACCACGGCCATCGCCAGCGCCTGCGCGACCGGCTGCTGGAGCGGGGCGCCGATGCGCTGGCCGATTATGAACTGCTGGAACTGCTGATCGCCGCCGCCATTCCGCGCGGCGACGTGAAGCCGATCGCCAAGCGCCTGCTTCAGACCTTCGGCAGCCTGGGCGACGTGCTGCATGCCGAGCCGGCCCGGCTGAAGGCCGTAGAGGGCGTGGGCCCTGCGGTGCTGGCGCAGATCAAGCTGGCCGAGGGGCTGAAGATCCGCTCCATGCGCGAAGAGGTCATCGACCGGCCGCTGTTCGCGTCATGGCAGGCGCTGATGGATTATCTGATGGCCGATCTGGGCCATCTGAGGGTGGAGCAGTTCCGGGTGCTGTTCCTGGACCGCAAAAACCGGCTGATTGCCGACGAGGTCCAGCAGCAGGGCACGGTGGATCATACGCCGGTCTATGCGCGGGAGGTGATGAAGCGGGCGCTGGAACACGCCGCCTCGTCACTGATTCTGGTCCACAACCACCCGTCGGGCGACCCCACACCCTCGCCCGCCGATATCGACCTGACCCGCCGCCTGGTCGAGGCCGCGCGCCATCTGGGCATCTCGGTCCACGACCACATCATCATCGGCCGGCGCAGCTATAAAAGCTTCAAGGCCCTGGGGTTGCTCTGAACGGAGCCTCACTCCGCCGGGGTAACGTCGACCGCCAGCTGCGGCACCGCCCTTGCCGGCGGCTCGGTGGGTGCACGGGCCGGGCGCTGTGCCGGGCGGGAGAGTTCATAGACATCGACCGTCTCGGTCCGGCCGCGCAGCATATGCGCGCCCAACGGCCGAGAATCGACCCCAGCCGGCAGCGGTGCCAGCGCCAGCACCGCTTCGGACACCAGCACCGGCACTTTCAGTGTCTTGGCCAGGCCTTCAAGCCGGGCGGCGGTGTTCATCGTGTCGCCGATGAAGGCGATTTCGTGCTTGGCATCGCCCAGCTCTGCCACCACCACGGTACCGACATGCATCACCGCCCGGACGCGCGGCGCCTCGCCGAAACGACGGATGAAGTCCGGACCGGCCCGCTCCACCGCCTCCAGAATGTCGAAGGTGCAGGTGATCGCCCGGGCCGCCTGACGCGCGGCCTGGCGCGCGCCGCAGCTGATGTTCCAGGAAATGATCGCCTGGTCGCCGACATAGCGGTCGATGGCACCCCGGTTGCGGCGCACGGGTGAGCCCATGGTGAACAGGATCTGGCCCAGATAATCGGTCGCCCCCAGCTCCCCCAGCCGTTCGGCAGTGCTGGTCCAGCCGGCGACATCGACCAGCAGGAAGATACGTTCCTCGCGCGTCGGGCGATGATAGCGGCCGACCAGCAGGGCCAGGAACACCCGCGTACCGATCAGGTCGCGGATCCGGAACAGCAGGCCGCCCACGGCCGACACGCCCATGGAGAACAGCAGCACGTCGAAGCGCAGCACCAGCCACATCACCGGACCGTGATCCTGATGGCCGGCCAGGATCCCGAACCACTGATCCGCCACCATCAGCAGCAGCCCCATCACGGCATAGGAGACGAAGGAGAGCGCCGACCAGACCAGCATGGTGCCGCCGACATAGATCGGTGCCGCCTGGGCGCGCAGCCAGCGGCTGACCCTGGGGAACAGCCGCCCCATGGCGAAGGCGATCATCACCCCGCCCACGCCGGCGCCATAGACCATGGCGATCCAGGTGTCGTCCTTGCCTTCCAGAATGCCGAAGGTGAGGCCGCAGAGCATGCCGGCGAGCGGGAAACCCAGCCAGCCCAGCGCGTTACGCAGGCGTTGCGCGGTCGCTTCCGTCATGCCCCCCCTACCTCTCACCCGATGGGCCTCTCACCCACAGCCTGCCCGCCACACCGGTGCATACGGTGTCGTTTCTGGATATTGGGCGGCCATGGCGTCTTGTCGACCTCGTAAGGTCGTCCGCTTCAAGACATGTTCATGACGGCCGCCGCCCTCCAGACTAAGCCACGACGGCGCCCGGCGCAGCAGCTTTGCGCGCACCGCGGCCCCGCCCCCGGTCATCTGCCCTTTGCCCGGCGGCTGCCACGGGCTATAACCCTGCCCGAAGCGGCCGGACGGCTCCGGTTCGCGTGTGTTTCGCCTGCGAAGGACAGCCCAGCGATGATCCCGCGCTATTCCCGCCCCGAGATGGTCCGGATCTGGGAACCGGAGAACAAGTTCCGCATCTGGTTCGAGATCGAAGCCCATGCCTGCGACGCCCAGGCCGAGCTGGGGGTGATCCCCAAGGAAGCCGCGAAGGCGGTGTGGGAGCGCGGCGCCTTCGACATTCCGCGCATCGACGAGATCGAGCGCGAGGTGAAGCACGACGTCATCGCCTTCCTGACCAGCCTGGCCGAGCATGTGGGCGAGGAAGCCCGCTTCGTGCATCAGGGCATGACCTCGTCGGACGTGCTGGATACCTGCCTTGCGGTCCAGCTGAAGCAGGCCGCCGATCTGCTGATCGAGGATGTCGACAAGGTGCTGGCCGCGCTGGAGCGCCGGGCCTTCGAATACAAGGACACGCCCACAATCGGCCGCAGCCATGGCATCCATGCCGAGCCGGTGACGTTCGGCCTGAAGCTTGCCGGCTATCATGCCGAATTCCAGCGCGCCCGCGCCCGGCTGGTGGCGGCGCGTGACGAGATCGCGACCTGCGCCATCTCGGGCGCCGTCGGCACCTTCGCCAATATCGACCCCCGGGTCGAAGAGCATGTGGCCGAAAAGCTGGGCCTGAAGCCCGAGCCGGTTTCGACCCAGGTGATCCCGCGCGACCGCCATGCGATGTTCTTCGCGGTGCTGGGCGTGGTGGCAAGCTCGGTCGAGCGGCTGGCGGTTGAAATCCGCCATCTGCAGCGGTCCGAGGTCTACGAGGCGGAAGAGTATTTCTCGCCCGGCCAGAAGGGCTCGTCGGCGATGCCGCACAAGCGCAACCCGGTGCTGACCGAGAACCTGACCGGCCTGGCCCGCGTGGTGCGCGGCTATGTCACTCCGGCGATGGAGAATGTGGCGCTCTGGCACGAGCGCGACATCTCGCATTCCTCGGTGGAGCGGATGATCGGCCCCGACGCCACCATCGTGCTCGATTTCGCGCTCAACCGCCTGGCCGGCGTGGTCGACAAGCTGGTGGTTTACCCTGAGCGGATGATGGCCAATCTCGATGCGCTCGGCGGCCTGGTCCACTCGCAGCGCGTGCTGCTCGCCCTCACCCAGAAGGGTGTCAGCCGCGAGGATGCCTATCGCCTGGTGCAGCGCAACGCCATGCCGGTCTGGCGCGGCGAGGGCCAGTTCATCGACCTGCTGAAGGCCGACCCCGAGGTCACCGCCCGCCTCTCCGACGCCGAGATCGAAGGGCTGTTCGATCTGGGCTATCACATGGCGCAGGTCGACACGATCTTCCGGCGGGTGTTCGGGCGGGCCTGATCCCGACCACGACACCAGACGTCAGAGAAAACCCCGCGGCAGCTGCTGCGGGGTTTTTTCATGCGTCAGTCGTCGTTGAGCGGTTCGCGGACCGGCAGGCTTTTCAGAAACAGCGCGAAACGGTCCAGCTCCTCACGCGTCACATCGGCCGGCAGGCGCAGCGCGACGTTCTGGCCGAGGCGGATCGGGAAATAAACCTCGACCGTCTCGGTCGTGCGGGGGCCGCCGGTGCGGGTGCGGACGGCGTAGAAGGGCTGGGCCGGCGCTGCTGCGTCAGAAGCGGCGACCGTCTGCGGCTCGGCCGCGATCGCGGTGGCATCGCGCTTCACCAGCCGGGTCTTCTGGCCCCGGCGGCCGATCACCAGCTGCCAGTCGGTCAGTGCCTCGATCCGCTTGGCGGTCTCGAGCGCCTCGCGATACTCCATCTCCAGCCACTCGGCCAGGGTCTCGATCGGGATGCTCTTGTGAAACCCGTAGTCGTGCATCTCGACCAAGGCTTCGAAAGTCTGGAGATTGAAGGTGTCCATGACGGGCGGCGCTCGAAAAAGGTCACTCGATCCGCACACGCTATCATACGGGATCAACCCGTCAATTATTTCCATCAAACCGCGAGTACCGGCTCTCTCCAGGCTGTGTCATGCCGCCTGGCCCCGCGCCATGCTATCATGCGCCGTCACCGATCTGCGCGAGTTCCCCCGATGACCGATATCCGCCTCGCCCTTCTCTCGGACCTTCATCTCGACGTCCGGCGCCGACGGCTGGAGCGCGCCGGCCTGGAACCTGAGGCCGCCCTGGCGGCGATCGACGATCTGGGGCGCCGGACGGCCGATGCGGCACGGGAGGCCGGGGCCGATCTGGTGATTCTGGCCGGCGACATCGCCAATGGTACCGGCGGGATCGACTGGGCCGGCCGGAATTTCGGCGATCTGCCGGTGCTCTATATCCCGGGCAATCACGAATTCTACGGCCATGACCGGGCGCCGCTGATCCGGGAGATGCGCCGGGCGGCGACGGCCGCCGGCAATCTGCGTGTGCTGGACGGCGATACGATCGACATCGACGCCCGGGACCGCCGGGTCCGCATTCTGGGTGGCACGGCCTGGACCGATTACCGGCTCTATGGCGATGCCGCTGCCGGCACGGCCATGGATCTGGCGGGCCAGGTGCTCTACGACCATCAGCGCATCCGCGAGGGCGACCGCCCGTTCAGCCCGGAAGATGCCCGCGGCCTGCATCTGGATTTCCGGGCCTGGCTGGCGCGGGAACTCGCCGCCTCCGATCCGTCGGCGACCGTGGTCGTCACCCATCACGGGCCCGCGGCGGCTTCGGTGGCCGAACGCTTCGCGGGCAGCCCCCTCTCCCCCGCCTTCGTCTCGGACATGACCGATCTGATGCAGGCGCATGAGCCGGCGCTCTGGCTGCACGGCCACACCCATCACGATGTCGATTACCGGGTCGGCCGGACCCGCGTGGTCGCCCGCCAGTGGGGCTATCCCGAGGAAGGGCTTTCGGAAGGCTTCGCCCTGCTCACCATCTGACGCAGCCCCTCCCCCGACTGCAGAAAACCCGCCAGGGCCGGGCCCGGGCGGGTTCGCTGAAGTCGGTCTCGGTGCCCGGGCGATCAGCCCTGGGCAAGCACCGCCGCCTTGGCTTCCTCGCCCAGGCGCTGAAGCTGGATCTCGACGACATGGCGCGAGGTCTCGACATTCGCGGCGGCGAAATCGGCCAGCAAGCGGGCGATGATGTCCTCGTCGCCCGGCTCCTTCATGTCGGCATCGATCAGCTCATCGCCATAGGCGGCGATGTCGGTGCGGCCGATCTGCGGGCCGGCCCAGGCGGCGAGCAGCCGGGCGCGCTTCACGCGGGCCTTGAAGGCCAGTTCCTGGTCATGGGCGAAGCGGTTTTCTTCGGCGCGCTCGCGGTTGTCGAAGGTGCTCATCGCTGGACTACTCCTGCAAAACCTGATCGGTGGTGCGGACCTGGCTTCAACCGTCATGCCGCGGCGGCTCTCGCCATCCCGCAGTCCGACGGCCCCGTCGCCCCTTCTCATACCAGCAGCAGGCGGCCATGCCTAGCGCAACCGGCCCGGTCCTCTCCCAACATATGGCTGTTCAGTCGATAATATGGTAGCCGCCATCCACGAACAGGGTCTGACCGGTCATCAGCCGGGCGGCATCGGTGGCGAGATGCGCGGTCGCCGCCCCCACATCCTCGATCGACAGCAGCGACGAGATCGGCGCTTTTTCATGCGCCTTGGCCAGCAGATCGTCGAAGCCGGTCAACCCCGAGGCCGCGCGGGTGGCAAGCGGGCCGGGCGATACCGCATGGACCCGGATGCCCTTGGGGCCGAGTTCGGCTGCCAGATAGCGGACCGAACATTCCAGCGCCGCCTTGACCGGCCCCATGACGTTGTAATGATCGACCACCATCTGGGCGCCGAAATAGCTCATGCAGACCAGGGTGCCGCCCTGCTTCATCAGCGGCTCGGCCAGCTTCGCCATGCGGATGAACGACCAGCAGGAGACGTCCATGGCCTGCAGAAACCCGGCCTTCGAACAATCGGTCAGCCGGCCGTGCAGATCCTCGACCGGCGCAAAGGCGATCGAATGGACCAGGAAATCGAGCTGGCCCCAATCGGCCTCGACCTGTTCGAACACCGCTTCCAGCGCGCCGTCGACCCGCAGATCCAGCGGCAGCAGCAGCTCTGCATCCACCTCGCGCGCCAGCGGCTCGACATGCGGGCGCGCCTTGTCGTTCAGATAGGTGATGGCCAGATCCGCGCCCAGCGCCCGAAACGCCTTCGCGCAGCCCCAGGCGATCGAATGCTCGTTGGCGATGCCGGCGATCAGCCCCTTGCGGCCGGCCAGCGGCCCGGGGACGGCGGTGGTGGTCATGGTGACACGGCTCCGTGGTTGCATCTGCTCGGACGCATTGTGCACGTGCAACATGACGCTTGCCAGCATGGCGGGCCATGCATGTCGTTCTGCAGGTCTCTCGCCTTTTCGGAATATGCCGCGCGATAGTTTGTCGCCTGACGGGATCCGCGATGCTAGCCTTCGCCTGACCTGCCGCCGCATCCCCCAGGAGACACCGATGACGGTCGACGAAAACGCCACCGCCACGACGCCGCCGGCCGATGCCACCCCCGCCGAAGAGACTGTGGCCGGGACCGACGAGACCCGTCACGAAACCGAGAACCGTCACGAAACGCTGGCCGCCCTGGTCGGCGGCATCGCGCTGCTGATGGCCGGCACGCCCAGCCATCGCCATCTCAGCATGGCAGATCTGGAATGGCTGGTGCTGCCGGCAATCGCCAGGCGCCAGATCCGCGTCTTTCGGGCCCGCGGCCGTGCTGCCGCCTATGCCAGCTGGGCCTTCCTGACCGAAGAGGCCGAGCAGCGGCTGCTTGGGGCAGAGCCGCGGCTGAAGCCCGAAGACTGGCAGAGCGGCGATCGCGCCTGGATCATCGATCTGATCGCGCCCCGCCAGCTGTTCGATGCCGCACTGACCGAGCTGCGCCGCGGGCCCCTGGCGGGCCGCCGGGGGTTCCTGCGCCTGCCCGCCCCCGGCGGCGGGTTCGAGACCCGCATCTTCGAGCCGCTGCCCCCGGCCGGTGCCGCCGACAGCAGCGCTGCATGACCGAATATCTCGTTCCCGGCCCCCGACCACACCCCGACACCAGCCGCGAGGTATGGCTGATCCGGGTGTCGTGGTGGCGGGTGGTCATGTTCTCCGTCCTTTATGCGGTGCCGGCACTGGCCGCGCTCGGGCTGGTGATCAATGCTGCACGAGGCCAGCCGGTGACAGGCATGCATGTGCTGATGTTCCTGGTTCTGGCAGGGGCCGCAGTCGCGCTTTACAAACTGATGTTCGCCCATATCCGCCGCGGGGGCGTGATCATGGAACTCAGGCCCGAAGGCCTGGTCCTGCCGGTTCTGGGCTCCCGTCAGCCGATCCCCTGGGATCGGGTCCGCATCCGCGGCGGGCCGCTGCTGTCCTGGCCCATCGCAACCATGATCCTGACCCGCATCGACCCGCGGATTCACGATCGCCTGCCGCTCTTCGGCCGCGGCCTGCCCCGGCGTCGGCGCATGGCCGAACAGACGGTCAGCGTGGTCATGCCCAACATCATGCAGGGCGGCCGGGCGCGGCTGATCCGGATCGCCGACGAATACCGGGCCGCGGCGGGCGTGCCCCGTGGCGCCGGCCCCTGATCTTCGCCACTTCAGATAACTCCCATAAAATTGTATATTGTTTTCATAACAATCTCTTTGATTGAACATTGACCGCTCCGCGCGATACAGGCAGGTTTTAAAAACCATGACGTGAGTCAGCCTGCACCCCGGAGGGCGACCCCATGCCGCGCGATCACGCGACCCCCCTGTCTCTCGTCCCCGGCGACCGTCCCGTCGACGGCACGGCAACCGACCCGGCAGAGGTCGCTCTGCTGACGGCACGGCCATCCGCAGACGCGGCGCAGACGCCGGGCGACGCAGAGAGCTCCGCCTGGCAGGATCCCGCGGCGGAGGCCGGGCCCACCCTCCCCCAGGGCTGGTGGCACGGCTATGGCGCGGCCGACCTGTTCGCGGATCTGGATCGCTGGACCGCAGACGACGGTGCTGCGGGCCGTGGCGCGGCCTCGATCCACTACGCGGTCAGCCCCCTGGCCACCACCGGTTTTGCGGGCGCCGGGCTTGCGGTGGCCGGCCGTGGCACCACCGGCAGCATTGAAGCCCTGCTCGGCGGCGGCGGTGGTGCGGCGGGCGGCGGCCCGGGCGGCGATGATCCGGGCGATGGCGGCGCGCCGGATGGCAGCCCGCCCGGCCCGGCCCCCGACGATCCGAATGGCGGCCCGGGTGCCGGACCGGATGGCGGCCCGTCCCCCGATGGCGGGCCGGGCAGCGATGGCGACGGCGGCAATTGGTTCGATGATCTGTTGAACAGCGCCGGCGACGCCGTCCGCGACCTTTGGGACAGCTTCTCGGACAGCGTGCTCGACCCCGTGGGCGATGCCTGGGACACCGCCACGGACTGGGCGAACGATGCCTATAACAGCGCCGCCGATGCGGTGAACGACGCCATCAGCGATCTGGGGGACTATGCCTCGGATGCGGCCGATGCCATCCGCGACGGCTGGAACGATCTCTCGGACAGGGTGGCCGATGCCGCCCAGAACGCCGCCGACGCCATCTCCGACACGTTCAACGATGCCGTCGACTGGACGAACTCGGCCGGCGAGGCGGTCGGCGATGCCCTGGGCGACATGTACGATACCGCCGCCGATGCCCTGGGCGACGCGCTGGACTGGGCCAGCGATACGGCCGGCGATTTCATGGACTGGGCCGGCGACACGCTCGATCAGATCGGCGACGCCGTAGGATCCGCCGCCGACAGCGCGATCGCGGCCGCTCGGGATGCGCTTGCGGCCGCAGGCGACACGCTCGGCGACTTCGCAAGCGATTTCGGCGACGCCTTGAGCCGGAAGCTGGCCGAATTCGGCACCGCAGCGGGCGCCATTCCCACCACCTTCAGCGCGGCAGTCGGCGCGGTCTATGACGCCCTGACAGAAGTGGTCGGCAGCAACTCCCTGGCCGGTCGCATCGTCAAGGGCCACGGCACCGTCCTGTCGAACCTCTATACAGCGCTCGATGCGGTCAACAAGAATACCGGCGTCGGCTATGCCGAAGCCGCCGGCAGCATTCTGGGCGGCATGGCCGGTACCGCACTTGCCGCCGCCGCGATCACGGCGATCGGCCTGTCGCCGGTGGGGGTGGTCGCCATCGGTGCCGGGCTCGCGGCCAGCGTGATCGGCGGCACGCTGGGTGCTTCGCTGGGTGCCGGCCTCTGGAACACCCTGTTCGGCGACCCGCTGGTCATCGATCTCGACGGCGACGGGGTGGAGGTCACCAATCGCGGCAACAACCCGGTGACTTTCGACATCGATGCCGACGGCTTCGCTGAAACCACCGGCTGGGTCGGCGCCGATGACGGCCTGCTCGCACTCGACCGCGACGGCAACGGCACGATCGACGATGCCACCGAACTGTTCAGCGACAAGGCGGGCGGGCGCAGCGGCTTCGCCTCCCTCGCACGGCTCGACCAGAACGGCGACGGCCGCATCGACGCCGCCGACGCCGCCTATGCCGATCTGCGGATCTGGCAGGATGCCGATGGCGACGGCATCACCGATGCGGGCGAGCTGGCCGGCCTCGCCGACCATGGCATCGTCTCGATCGGCCTTGCATCGGTCGCGGCCTATGCCGGCCGCAACGGCAATGTGATGCTGACCGAGGCCGAGGTCACCCTGACCGGCGGCCAGACCCGCACCATCGCCGAGGTCGCCCTGGGCTATGACGGACTCGGCACCCGTGCGGTCGACCAGGGCACGGGCGACATTGTGCGCGAATACGAAACCGGCCGCCTGCTGCAGGAGATGGACCCGGCCCAGGCGGCAACCGCGGTCGCCGCAGCCGGTACCGCGGTTCTGATCGGCACCGGCTTCGACGATCAGCTCTCGGCCGGCAGCGACGGCGCCTGGCTGGACGGTGCCGGGGGCGACGACGTTCTTGCCGGCGGCGGCGGCAATGACGTGCTGGTCGGCGGGGCCGGCACCGACGACATGGATGGCGGCGACGGCGACGATGTGCTGTTCGTCGATGCCGCCGATCTGGCCGGCGGCACCGTCACCGGCGGCCAGGGCTTCGACAGCCTGGTGGTCCAGGGTACCAGCGGCATCACCGTCGACCTTGCGGATCACGCGGCCGAACGCTTCGTCGGCAATGCCGGCGTCGATATCGTGACTCAGAGCGGCAGCGCGGCTGTATCGCTCTATGGTGCAGGTGGTGACGACCAGCTTTCTGGCGGCGACGCCGACGACGTGCTGATGGGCCAGGCCGGCAACGACACCCTGTCGGGCGGCGACGGGCTGGATGCGGCGGTGTTCACCGGCCGGCGCGCCGATTATCAGATCACCACCACCGGCGGCATCACCACCGTCACCGACCTGCGCACCGGCGCCGTCAATGAAGGCGCAGACAGCCTGACCGGCATCGAGCGGCTGGTATTCCAGGATGGCGCGGTCCATCTGGACGGCACCAATGCCAATCCCTTCGCCCGCACCGACCGGGTGAGCCAGAGCCGCGGTGACGGCTTCATCGACCTGCCCGCCAGCCGATTGACCGCCAATGACCTCGATGGTGACGGCGACGCACTCTCCATCACCGGCATCGGTGATGTCACCGGCGGCTCTGCCTGGCTGACTGAGGACGGCCACGTCCGCTTCGTCGCCGCCCCAGGATTCGAGGGGCTGGCGAGCTTCACCTATACGGTCGACGACGGCCATGGCGGCACGGCCACGGGGCTGGTGGAGGTGGATGTGGAGGCGCGCGGCCCCCGCGACGGCCTCGCCCCCTATCAATGGCATCTTGTCGAGACCACGGTCACCGATGTCTGGCCCGACTATACCGGCCAGGGCGTGGTGATCGGCATCGCCGACAACGGCGTCGACTACACCCATCCCGACGTCGCACCGAATTATGACGACACGATCGACTGGGACTATTCATCCAACGACGATGTCGCCATGCCCCATGCGAGCGGCGATGCCCATGGCACCTATGTCGCGGCGATCGCAGCCGGCGCGCTCAACGGCGAAGGGGTGATCGGCGTCGCCTACGAGGCCACGCTGGCCGGCTATCTGACCTTCGAAGGCTATATCGACTCCTGGGCCGATTATCCGAACGGGTCGCGGCCGCGCTATGACGTCGACGTGCTGAACAACAGCTGGACCTTCACCAGCGATTTCGCGACCACGCTCGGCTTCCTGCCCGCCAGCTGGACCACGCCCGGCATGGAGAAGCTGGCCGTGTACGGCCGCGACGGGCTCGGCACCAACATCGTCTTCGCCGCCGGTAATACCGGTGACGAAGGCAGCCGCGCCGATTACGACCTCTTCGTCAACTCCCGCTACACGATCGCGGTCGCCTCGGTCGACTATCAGGGCGACCAGAGCGTGTTCAGCCGCCCGGGCGCCTCGGTCCTGATCGGCGCGCCGGGCTCGGGCATCGTCTCGGCCGACCGGCCCGGCTCCACCGGCTATGATCCGGGCGAGTTCGGTGCGGATTATCATCTGGGCAGCGGCACCTCGGCGGCGGCTCCGGTCGTCTCGGGCGCGATCGCGCTGATGCTGGAAGCGAAT
The DNA here is from genome assembly GCF_002684955.1 of Tistrella sp. NCBI lineage: Bacteria > Pseudomonadati > Pseudomonadota > Alphaproteobacteria > Geminicoccales > Geminicoccaceae > Tistrella > Tistrella sp. The sequence continues at coordinate 108,361 of NZ_NYWI01000005.1, forward strand.
GCCGATCTGGGCTGGCGCGATGTCCAGGCGATTCTCGCCAACTCGGCCTGGCGCGAGATGCCGGCCGACGCGGATGCCGGCTGGCGGTTCAACGGCGCGACCAGCTGGAACGGCGGTGGCTTCGCCTTCCGCGACGATACCGGCTTCGGCTATCTGGACGCCCGCGCCGCCGTGCGGCTGGCCGAAACCTGGACCCTGCAGTCGACCTCGGCCAACGAGGTCTCGGTCACGCTTCAGAACGCCACCGACGTCACGCTGGCCGATAACGGCAGCATCACCTCGACCATCGAGGTCACCGACGAGATCGAGATCGGCCATGTGACGCTCTCGATCGACCTGACCCATACCCATGTCGGCGATCTGGTCATCACCCTCACCTCGCCCGACGGCACCGTCTCCACCTTCGTCGACCGGGCGGGCAAGGTGGCCGGCGACGATACCGACATCGGCACCACGAAGGACAACCTCAATTTCAGCTTCTCCAGCGTGCAGTTCCGCGGCGAGCTGTCGCCCGGCACCTGGACACTGACCGTCACCGATGCCCGCACCGGCGACACCGGCGTGCTGCGTGACTGGAAGCTCGGCATCCATGGCGACACGCCGTCCGACGACACGCTGACCGTGCTGACCGACCAGTTCGCCGATCTCGTTCCCGCGGGCCAGGACGGCCGGCTGGTGATCGGAGACGATGCCGGTCACGACACCATCAATGCCGCGATCGTCACCTCCGACATCGCCTTCGATCTGGCGGCCGGCGGCGTGGTCGACGGCCGGGAAGTGGTGATCGCCGACGGTACCGTGATCGAGGATTTCTTTGCCGGCGACGGCGATGATCTGCTGGTCGGCAATGCCGCGGACAACCGGCTGTGGGGCGGGCGGGGCGATGACGTCATCGAGGGCGGCGCAGGCGCCGACGTGATCGAAGGCGGCCAGGGCATCGACACGGCGGGCTGGAGCACCGCTACCCAGGGCATCACGGTGGATCTGGCCGCCGGCACGGCCTCGGATGGTGACACGCTCTCGGGCATCGAGAATCTGGTCGGCAGCGACCATGACGATACCCTCACCGGCAACGACGGCGCCAACCTGCTGGTCGGCGGTGCCGGGGGCGATACGCTGGACGGCGGCGCCGGTGACGACACGCTGGCCGGCGGTGCCGGCGACGACGTCATCCAGGGCGGCGACGGCGACGATATGATCGAGGTCGGCACCGGCGCCGATACGGTCGATGGCGGCGACGGCTGGGATACGCTGATCATCGACGGCGACATCGCCGACTACACCCTGGCCCAGTCGGGCCCCGGCTGGACGCTGACCGGCGCCGGTGTCGCCGTCAACTTCCAGAACATCGACCTGATCGCCTTCGCCGATGGCGATCTCACCGTGGGCGCGGCCGATGCCGCGCCGGTGGCGGTCGCCGATGCGCTTTCGGTCGAACAGGGCGACGTGCTGGTGATCGATCCGGCCACCCTGCTCGCCAACGATACCGATACCGGCGGCACCCAGCTCACCATCACCGGCGTCGGTGAGGCAGAGGGCGGCGCGGTCGCCATGGGGGCCGACGGGCTGATCCGCTTCCGGCCCGCCGACGGGTTCACCGGCACCGCCGGCTTCACCTATCGCCTGTCGGACGGCCGCAATCGCGACGTCACCGGCCAGGTGACCGTCGCCGTGGCGGCGGGAGCCACCGCCCTTATCCTCGGCACCACCGGCCATGACCGGATGATCGGCACCGGGCTCGACGAGAAGCTGATCGGCGGGCTGGGTGTCGACAACATCCAGGGCGGCGGCGGCAACGACGTGCTGGCCGGCGGCGAACAGAACGACCGCCTGGCCGGCGGGTCCGGCGACGACAGCTATGTCATGAATCGCGGCGACGGCGTCGACTGGATCGACGACGGCATCGGCCACGACGTGCTCGATCTGCGGACCGGCTTCACGCCCCAGGCCGTGACGGTCCGCACGGTGGTCAACAGCTACGATGCCGACGGCAACACCCTCTACGGCGCCGAGGCGGCCACAGGCACCGACATTGCCGATCTCTATCTGGAGTTGGGCGATGGCGACTGGATCATCCTGCACGATTTCTTCGGTGCCACCGGCTACACCGTCGACGAGGTCCGCTTTGCCGACGGCACCATCTGGACGGCGGCACAGCTGATCGGCGCCGGTCTGGTCTCGACCGATGGCGACGACGTGCTGGTCGGCGGCCAGGACGATGAAACCATCGCCGGCGGCCTCGGCAACGACCGGATCTCCGGTGGTGGCGGCGACGACGTCTATGTCTATGCCCGCGGCGACGGCGTCGATCTGATCGACAACACCCCGGGCAATGCCGCCGGCGATACCGACGAACTCTCCTTCACCGACGTCGATGCCGCCGATGCCGGTTTCGCGCTCGACGGCACCGATCTGGTGATCTCGGTCGACGGGGTCGAAGCAGTGCGGGTGCGCGATTTCATCGGCGCCGGCAATCTGGACCTGGTCCGCTTCGCCGACGGCACGCTGATGGACGATCATGCGATCCGCATGGCGCTTCTGGGCGGCACCACCGGTGCCGATACCCTGACCGGCACCTCCGGGGCCGACATCCTGGCCGGCGGTCTGGGCGACGACGTGCTGACCGGCGCCAATGGCAACGACACCTACATCATCGCTGCCGGCGACGGCAATGACCGCATCGTCGACACCTACGGCTCGACCGGCGACGTGCTGATCCTGAACGACGTCGATCCGGCGATCCTGGGCTTCCTGCGGCCGACCGCCGATCTCGACGATCTGATCCTGGTGCTCGACGGCGGACGCGAGGTCTTCCTGGACGAGCAGGCGGCGAACACCACCTACGGCATCGACCGGGTGATCTTCGAGACCGCGAGCTGGAGCCGCACCCAACTTGAAAATCAGGCGATGGCCTGGGCGATCAGTGCGGGCGACGACGTGGTCTACGGCTTCGCCAGCGACAACCTGATCGACGGCGGGGCGGGCAATGACGACCTCTCCGGCCGCGCCGGCGACGATACGCTGATCGGTGGTACCGGCGACGACACGCTCCGTGGCGGCACCGGTGCCGACACCTACCGCTTCGGCGCCGATGACGGCGCCGATCTGATCGTCGAAGAGCTGTACAACTCCGCCCAGGACCGGATCGTCTTCGCCTCGGGTCTGGTTGCCGGCGATCTGGTGATGACCCGCTCGACCAGCGACCTCGACGATCTCACCCTGTCCTTCGCCGGCCATACCGGCACCATCACCATCGACGAGCAGTTCGCGAGCACGACGGCCGGTGTCGAGAGCATCGCTTTCGGCGACGGGATCAGCTGGACGAAGAACCAGATCATCGACGCCTATATCGCCAGCGTCACCACCAGCGGCGATGACGTGACCCGCGGCACGGGCTATCGGGGCGATGTCTTCGCCGGCAGCGCCGGCAACGATACGATCTATGGCTATGGCGGCGCCGATACCTACAACTGGGGCATCGGCCATGGCGACGACGTCATCTACGAAGACCTCTACGACAGCTCGACCGACAGCCTGGTCTTCGGGGCCGGNCTGCTGNCGGCCGACATCCTGCTCACCCGCGGCACCTCGGATATCGACGACCTGACCGTCTCCTTCGCCGGTCAGACCGGNTCGGTGTTCCTGGATGAACAGTTCGCAAGCACCCGCACCGGTGTCGANCGCTTCGTCTTCGATGACGGCACCGTCTGGACCAANGACCAGATCGTCGANGCCTATATCGCCNGCGTCACCACCAGCGGCGATGACATCACGCGGGGTGTCGACTACCGCGGCGACGTCTTCGCCGGCAGCGCCGGCAACGACACGATCTATGGCGATGGCGGCGCCGATACCTATCACTGGGGCATCGGTCATGGCGACGACGTCATCTACGAAGACATCTACGACAGCTCGACCGACAGCCTGGTCTTCGGTGCCGGCCTGCTGGCCCCTGACATCACGCTCTCCCGCACCGCGGCCGACATCGACGATCTCATCGTCTCCTTCGCCGGTCAGGCCGGTTCGATCTTCCTGGACGAACAATTCGTCAGCACCCGCGGCGGCGTGGAGCGTTTCGTCTTCGACGACGGAACCATCTGGTCGCGCACCGAGATGAAGCTCGCCTATCTCTCCCGTGCGGGCACCACCGGCAATGACGACATCTGGGGCTTCGACGACAGTGCCGACACGCTGTCGGGCGGCCAGGGTGACGATTTCATGAACGGGCTCGGCGGTGCCGACACCTATCTCTATGGCGCGGGCGACGGCAATGACCGGATCTACGACTACGGCAGTTCCTCGCAGATCGACACGCTGCAGCTGGGCGCCGACATCACCGCGGACGATGTCGATTTCCGCCGGTCGCTGACCGACAGCGACGATGTCACCCTGTCCTTCGACGGTGGCGGCGCCATCCTGCTCGACGAGCAGATGTCGAGTTCGAGCTATTACGGCATCGAGCGCATGGTCTTCGCCGACGGGACGATCTGGACCATGTCGTCGGTGGAAGGCCGGATCCGGCGCGGCGGCAACGGCAACGACACGATCACCGGCGGCACCGATCGCGACTGGATCACCGGCGAAGGCGGCAACGACACGCTCGACGGCGGCGCAGGCGACGACCGTATCCATGGCGATGCCGGCCAGGACCGCATCACCGGCGGCGCCGGCGACGACATCCTCTCGGGCGGCGACGGCAGCGACAGCTTCGTAATCGCAGCCGGTGCCGGCGCCACCCGGATCCGCGATTTCGTGGCCGGTGCCGGAACCGACGACCTGATCGAACTGGTCGGCCTTTCGGGCTTCACCAGCTTCGCCGAGGTGCTGGCCGCCGCCACCGACGGCGCCGACGGGGTCGATATCGATCTGGGCAGCGGCGGGCAGCTGGTCCTGGAGGGCGTCCTCAAATCGGCCCTGCATCAGGACGACTTCGCCTTCCTCTGATCGCAGACAGCCCCTCCGCTCCTCCTGGGGCGGAGGGCTCGCCTCCCGGGCGAAACCGCATGGCCGGGTCGCGTCGGAAGCCGTTGTCTTGGCGGAGCGGATTGTCTATGTTTCGCGCGCGCCGGACCGACCGCCCAGTCGGCCCGGCCCGACTGATTTGCTCATGGACCCGATTTGCTCACGGACCTGGGCTCAGCTCGTCGAGATCCGACGCTCCCGGGTCGATCCCCGGCTGTGCGGACCCGTCGACGGCGTACCGCCCGTCCGAACTCCCCGGAGGACGCCCATGTCCCGCCGCAGGCGCATCTACGAAGGCAAGGCCAAGATCCTGTTCGAGGGTCCGGAGCCCGGCACCGTGATCCAGTACTTCAAGGACGACGCGACCGCCTTCAACAACAAGAAGAAGGGTGTCATCACCGGCAAGGGGGTGCTGAACAACCGCATCTCCGAATACCTGATGACCCGGCTGGCCGAAATCGGCGTGCCGACCCACTTCATCAAGCGCCTGAACATGCGTGAGCAGCTGGTGCGGCAGGTCGAGATCATCCCGATCGAGGGGGTGGTCCGCAACGTCGCCGCCGGTTCGCTCGCCACCCGCCTCGGCCTCGAAGAGGGTGAGCGGCTGCCGCGCTCGATCGTCGAGTACTACTACAAGGCCGACCATCTGAACGATCCGATGGTGACCGAAGAGCACATCACCGCCTTCGGCTGGGCCACGATCCCCGAGATCGACGAAATCCTGAACATGTCGATCCGGGTCAACGACTTCCTGTCGGGCCTGTTCCTCGGCATCGGCCTCAAACTGGTCGACTTCAAGCTGGAATTCGGCCGGGTGTTCGACGAGGACCAGGACATGATCATCCTGGCCGATGAGATCAGCCCCGACAACTGCCGGCTCTGGGACGTCAAGACCAACGAGAAGCTCGACAAGGACCGGTTCCGCCGCGATATGGGCCGCGTCGAGGAAGCCTATCAGGAGGTCGCCCGCCGGCTCGGCATCCTGCCCGAGGATCCGGGTCGCGAGGTGGCCGAGACCCCGACCGAGGAGGACGCATGATGAAGGCCCGCGTTCACGTGACCCTGAAGCCCGGCGTGCTCGACCCGCAGGGCAAGGCCATCGCCAACGCGCTCCACGGCCTCGGCTATGCCGAAGCGGGCGAGGTTCGTCTCGGCAAGTATATCGAGCTGGACGTCGACGCCGCCGATGCGGCGACCGCCCGCAGCCGCGTCGCCGAGATGTGCGAGCGCCTGCTCGCCAACACCGTGGTCGAGAACTACGCGATCGAGATCGCGGACTGATCCCGCCGCCGGCCCGGGCCACCCGCCCGGGCCGGCGATGTTTCAGCCCCTGCCGACCCGATCCGAAATCAGGGAATCCAAGCCCGTGGATGCCGCCGTCATCGTCTTTCCCGGCTCGAACTGCGACCGCGACGTGGCCGTTTCCGTCGAGGCGGCGCTGGGCCGTGCGCCGCACATGGTCTGGCACCGTGCCGATGAACTGCCCAAGGTCGATCTGATCGTCCTTCCGGGCGGTTTTTCCTATGGCGACTATCTGCGCTCGGGCGCGATCGCCGCGAATTCGCCGATCATGGCGCAGGTCAAGGCCGCCGCCGCAAAGGGCACCCGGGTGCTCGCCATCTGCAACGGCTTCCAGATCGCCATCGAGGCCGGGCTGCTGCCGGGCGCGCTGATGACCAATGCCGGTCTGAAATTCGTCTGCCGCGACGTGCTGCTGAAGGTGGAGCGCAACGACACGCCCTTCACCGCGGGCTATGAGCAGGGCGCGGTCGTGCGGTTCCCTGTCGCCCATCACCAGGGCAATTATTTCGCCGACGACGAGACGCTGGCGCGGATCGAGGGCGAAGGCCTGGTCGCCTTCCGCTATGTCGATGCCGGCGGCAACCCGACCGGGGCGGCGAATCCCAACGGCTCGGCCCGCAACATTGCCGGCGTCTACAACGAGGCGCGCAATGTGATGGGGCTGATGCCGCATCCCGAACGTCTGGCCGACCCGGCGCTGGGCGGCACCGACGGGGCTCAGATGTTCCGCTCGCTGCTGGGCGGGCTCTCCTGAGACGCCCCGGAGTTCCAGCCTCCGAAGCCCGGCATGGCCGGGCCCCAAGTTTCCGAGACTGACGGGAATCGCGACCGATGACGGCCGAAACCAAGATCACCCCCGAGATCGTCGCCGAGCACGGGCTGACCCGCGACGAATACAAGCGGATCCGCCAGATCATGGGCCGCGAGCCCAACCTGGTCGAACTCGGCATCTTCTCGGCGATGTGGAGCGAGCACTGCTCGTACAAGTCGTCGAAGAAGTGGCTGAAGACCCTGCCGACCACCGCCCCCTGGGTGATCTGCGGCCCCGGCGAGAATGCCGGTGTCGTCGATATCGGCGACGGCCAGGCGATCATCTTCAAGATGGAGAGCCACAACCACCCGTCCTATATCGAGCCCTATCAGGGTGCGGCGACGGGTGTGGGCGGCATTCTGCGCGACGTGTTCACCATGGGTGCACGGCCGATCGCGATGATGAACGCACTGCGCTTCGGCGATCCGTCGCATCCGAAGATGAAGCACCTGATTTCGGGCGTGGTGTCGGGCATCGGCGGCTACGGCAACTGCGTCGGCGTGCCGACGGTGGGTGGCGAGACCGATTTCCACCCGGCCTATAACGGCAACATCCTGGTCAACGCCATGTGCGTGGGCCTGGCGGATGCCGACAAGATCTTCTATTCGGCCGCCGCCGGCATCGGCAACCCGGTGGTCTATGTCGGCTCCAAGACCGGCCGCGACGGCATCCACGGCGCCTCAATGGCCTCGGCCGAGTTCGGCGAGGATGCCGAGCAGAAGCGGCCGACCGTGCAGGTGGGCGACCCCTTCACCGAAAAGCTGCTGATCGAGGCCTGCCTGGAACTGATGAAGTCGGATGCCATCGTCGCCATCCAGGACATGGGTGCGGCAGGCCTGACCTCGTCGTCGTTCGAGATGGCCGACAAGGGCGATGCCGGCATCGAGCTGTGGCTCGACAAGGTGCCGACCCGCGAAGCGGGCATGACGCCCTACGAGCTGATGCTGTCGGAAAGCCAGGAGCGCATGCTCATGGTGCTGAAGCCCGGCCGCGAGGACGAGGCCCGGCGGGTTTTCGAGAAGTGGGAGCTGGATTTCGCCGTCATCGGCAAGGTGACCGATACCGGCCGCATGGTGCTGAAGTTCCACGATGCCGTGGCCGGCGATCTGCCGATCAAGCCGCTGGCCAATGGCAGCCCGGAATATGACCGCCCCTGGACGCCCACGCCCCAGCGCCGACCGATCGTGCTGCCCCGCGGCCGCGACGATCTGGACACCGTGCTGCCGACGCTGGAAAAGCTGATGGGCTCGCCCGATCTCGCCTCCCGGCGCTGGATCTGGGAACAGTATGACCACATGGTGATGGGCGACACCGTCGGCCGCCCGGGCGGCGATGCGGCGGTGGTGCGCATCCACGGCACCCGGAAGGCGGTGGCGATCACCACCGACGTCACGCCGCGCTACTGCTATGCCGATCCCTATCAGGGTGGCCGTCAGGCCATCGCCGAGACCTGGCGCAACCTGACCGCCACGGGTGCGAAGCCGCTGGCGATCACCGACTGCCTGAATTTCGGCAACCCCGAAAAGCCCGAGATCATGGGCCAGCTGGTCGGCTGCATCCAGGGCATGGCCGAAGCCTGCCGGGCGCTGAACTTCCCGGTCGTCTCGGGCAATGTCTCGCTCTACAACGAAACCCAGGGCACCGGCATCCTGCCGACCCCCGCCGTGGGCGGCGTGGGCCTGATCGCCGACGTCTCGCGCCGGGCCGACATCGCCTTCAAGGGCCAGGATCACGCGATCATCGTGATCGGCGAGACCCGCGGCCATCTGGGCCAGTCGCTCTATCTGCGCGAGGTTCTGGGCCGCGAGGATGGCGAAACCCCGCCGGTCGACCTGTCGGTGGAGCGCCGCAACGGCGATTTCGTCCGCACGCTGATCTCGGAAGGGCTGATCAGCACCGTCCACGACGTCTCCGACGGCGGCCTGATGGTGGCGCTGGCCGAGATGGCGCTGGCCTCGGGCATCGGTGCGAAGATCGATCCGCCGGCCTTCCAGGCGCCGCTCGCCTGGGCCTTCGGCGAGGATCAGGGCCGCTATGTGATCGCCGCCCCGGCGGCGGCGGCCGATGCGGTGATCGCCCAGGCCTGGGTGACCGGCGTGCCGGCCGCTCAGATCGGCGTGACCGGCGGCACCGAATTGACTCTGACCGGTGCCGGCACGATATCCTTGGAGACGCTGCGCAGCGCCCACGAGGGATGGCTGCCGGGGTTGATGTCGACGCCGGCCTGATCACCGGCGGGACCGCGCTCCGGCGACCCCGGGGCGCGGTTCAGCGACACAAAGATCGCGTGTGACGGGAGAGACGCGGATGCCGATGGACCAGAACGAGATCGAGCGCCTGATCAAGGACGCCCTGCCGGATGCCGAGGTGCTGGTCGAAGACCTCGCCGGTGACGGCGATCACTATGCGGCGCGGGTGGTCTCGTCGGCCTTCAAGGGCAAGACGCGGGTGCAGCAGCACCAGATGGTCTATCAGGCCCTGCAGGGCCGCATGGGCGGTGTGCTCCATGCCCTTGCCCTCCAGACCTCCGCCCCCGCCGATTGAGGCGGGCCGCCGGCCGCGCCAGAGGGCCGGCGTCCAGGAATGAATGCCTTCAAGGTCCGAGGATATCATGACCGACCAGTCCAATCCGGTTTTCGCCGAGATCCAGTCCCATATCGACGCCGAGCCCGTGGTGCTGTTCATGAAGGGCACCGCCGACCGGCCGATGTGCGGCTTCTCCGCCAAGGTGGTTCAGGTGCTGAACTACATGGGCGTGCCCTTCCGCGATGTGAACGTCCTTGCCGATGGCGGGATCCGCGAGGGCATCAAGCAGTACTCGAACTGGCCGACCATCCCGCAGCTCTATGTGAAGGGCGAGTTCGTGGGCGGCTGCGACATCGTCTCGGAAATGTTCGAGACCGGTGAACTCAGCGAATACCTGAACGGCCAGGGCATCGACGCCCGCCAGGTCGGCGTGCGCTGATCCGGTACTGACGACGTCTGAAGACCGAGCGGCCCGCCTCTTTGATGGAGAGGCGGGCCGTTTCACGTCCGGCATCTGGCGTCAGGCGAAGCCGAAGACCAGACCGCAAAGCCCGGCCATAACGGCCAGCCAACCGGCCACCACCACCCGCCCCGCCCAGGCCGGGCGCCAGGCGAAGAGACCGGCGGCCAGCGGCGCGGCAAGGCCGGCTACGCCCGCGACCAGAACCAGACCGCGGCCCCAGCCGTCGGTGAAGACGGCAAGGGCGGCCGCAATCAGCACCAGCCCCCAGCCTTCGAGGCGCCGCCGGACCGGCTGGCGGCGGATGACCGCGCCGCGGCCATGGGCCTGTTCGTGATGGCGCGGCATGGCCAGGGCCAGCGCGGTGGCGGCAGAGGTGCCGATGATCAGCAGCAGGAGCAGCGGGATCATGCCGCCCCTCCCTGCCGGCTGCGCCCCCTGAGGATCATCGCCAGCCGGCCGAGCGTGAGCGCGGCGACGAGGCAGGTGAGCTGCATGCCCCAGAACACCCGATCGCCGGCGGCCAGGGCGCTGAGCGGATCGCGGCCGGTGACGATCACATCGGCGACCGGCACCGCCGCCCAGAGAAGCGCGGCGGCCGCAACGGCGCGCATCCAGCCGATACCATCGGACCGCCAGGCCCCCGCCAGCAGAAAGGCCAGCCAGACCAGATAGAAGGCGGCCGGCTCCAGTTCCGCCCGGCCGGCGAGATCGGCCGGCAGCAGGCGGTTGGCCAGGAAATGGCCGGCGATCGCGGCGGTCAGCCCGACCAGACAACCGATGTTCAGCGCATCGACCAGCCGGTGGCCGCGCGCGCGGCCGGCCGCACCGGTCTTCGGGCGGCGCTTCACCGACCAGAGCACCAGCCCGGTTGCGATCATCGCCGTGCCGGCAAGGCCGGCGGCGAAGAACAGCCAGCGCAGCGGCAAACCGGCGAACCGTGCGAGATGCAGGCCGTAGAGCGTGTGATGGGTGGCGGCAACCGCCCCGCTTCGGCCCCGGCCGTCATCGATCAGCCGGCCGGTGGTGCCGTCGAAGACCAGCGCGTCCGGCAGGCGGGCCAGCTGGTCGGCATCCTGGGGGGTCAGGGTCAGCCGCGCCGCGGTCGTGCCCGGCCGCTCGACCTCGATCCGCCCGACCCGGATGTCGCGGCCGTCGGCCGACCATGCGGCGGTGGCCGATGTTACCACCGGCCCGAGATCGGTGAGCGGCGCGGGCCCCGCCGGTCCGGCAGGCGCCGCCGCGACCGCGATCCCGTCCAGATCGGCGGCATAGCCGGCCCGGCCGCCCGGATAGCCAGCATCGACCGCCCAGGGCATATAGAGCAGCATCAGGGTGATGAGCCCGCTCCAGGTGATCATCAGATGGAAGGGCAGTGACATCACGCCCAGCAGGTTGTGACCGTCCAGCCAGGTCCGCTGGGCGGCGGCGCGGGGGCGGAAGGTGAAGGCGTCCTTGAAGATCCGCTTGTGGACGATCACCCCGGTCACGATCGCCACCCCCATGATCATCGCGCAGATCCCGACCAGATAGCGGCCCGGGATCCGGCCCCAATCGGTCATGATCAGGGTGAAGTGGAGATAGAACAGGAAATCGCCGCCGGCGGTCTCGGGGCCGGCCTCGGGCGTGCCGGCTATGGGATCCAGCCGCTGGGCGACATAGCCGTGGGGCCGGCCGGCTGCCACTTTCAGCACCGGCTCGCGCCCGTCAGAGAGATCGATCAGCCAGCTGACCGCATCCGGTGCCTCGGCCTGAAGCCACGAGGCGGCGAGCCACGCCTGCGTCGCCTGATCGGGCAGGTCGAGCGGCGCCAGCCGGTGCATCCAGGCCGAGATTTCGGGCCGGAAATAGCAGGCCGTGCCGGTCAGGAAGATCGCGAACAGCAGCCAGCCGACCACCAGCCCGGCCCAGGTGTGGAGCCAGGACATCTTCTGCCGGAAGCTCATCGCCAGCCCCCCGCCGCGGCGATCAAACCGGCCAGCACCGCCACCTCGGCCAGGGCCCGGCGCGGGTTGTCGACCGCGAAGACACGGATGACCACCGCCACCCAGACCAGGAAACTGCTCATGCTGCCGGCCAGCACCGCCTCGACCACCGGCCCCGGCAGCAGCCGGACGGCAAGGGTGGCGGCCAGCGCCGCCACCAGATAACCGCCCGGCCCCGCCGCCAGCAGGCGCAACCCGACGCCCCGCATGGCAATCACCACTTGTACTTCAGGGTCCCCAGCACCGTACGGCCCTGGCCCCAATAGCACTGCCTGTCGACCTCGCAGCCCGAGACATAGGTCTCGTCGAACAGGTTGGAGGCATTGACCGCCAGTTCGACACCGGTGAGCGCCGGCGACGCCCGGCCCAGGTCATAGCTGACCGCCGCGTCATAAAGGGTGTAGGACGGCACTTTCAGGGTGTTGGTGTCGTTGCCATAGGTGCTGCCGACATAGCGCACGCCGGCCCCAAGCCCCAGCCCTTCGGCAAAGCCCGCCTGGAATGTGTAGCGGGTCCAGAGCGCCGCGGTCACCTCGGGCACCATGGTCGGGCGGTGATGAAGATCCAGCTCGGTGCTCTTGGTCACCTCGCTGTCGAGCCAGGTGAAGCCCGCCTGGACATCCCAGCCCGAACCCAGGCTCGCCACCGCTTCGAGTTCGATACCCTGGTTCGTGACCTCGCCGATCTGGCGCACATCACCAGGTGCCACCGTCTTCGGAACGTTGGTCTGGGTGATCTGGAACACCGCCGCGGTGAGCATCGCATTCCAGCCGGGCGGCTGATACTTCAGGCCGGCTTCGTACTGGGTGCCGCGACTAGGCGGTAAACTCATAAATTCGCTTGGCGTTTTTTGGCAGCTGTGATTCAAGGCTTCCGAATGAGGGAGCTTTGAATGACGCGCCGCCGCTATGAAC